>JAGWMP010000170.1 GCA_028871705.1 Gammaproteobacteria bacterium | reverse complement strand
CGTCGGCTCGCCAGTGGAAAACAGCGCATCCACGTCGGCCGTCTCGAAGCGGTAGGGGCGCTGGCAGAACTCGCAGATCACCGTGACCGAGCCCTGCTCCTTCAGCACGTCGCGCACTTCCTCCTCACCGAGTGCCCGCAGCAGCATCGCGACCCGGCCCTCGCCGCAGCGGCACTCGAAGCGCACGGGGGCGCCGCGGAAGAGCCGCAGGTCCTGTTCCGGAAAGCCATGCCGCAACAGCTCCTCCACAGGCTCGTTGAGAAGCTCGGAGGCTTCGAGGCGCGCGATGCCGCGCTGCGCGTCCACCCAGGAGGCGCTCGACTCCTCGTCATCGGGACCGGGGAGCTTCTGCACCAGGAGGCCGGCGCCGTGGGCCGGATCCGCCGCGAGCAGCACGCGGGTCGGCAGCTGCTCGGAGCTCGCGAAATACGCTTCCAGCGACTCCCCGAGCGAATGGCCCTCGAGCGGCACGACGCCCTGGTAGCGCGCGCCCTTCTCGTCCGCCTCGATGGTCACGGTGAGGCGGCCGCCTGTCCCGACGAGCTCCCGGAACACGGCGGCCGGTGCCGCATCGCGCGCGATGGCATCCACCGCGGCTTCCTCGTAACGCGCCAGCGCCCGCAGCCGAAAGTCGTGCGTGCACTGGGCGACCAGGAGGCGCACCGCGCCGTCCCCCTGGAGCTGGAACGTGAGAGTGCCCTCGAACTTGAGACTCGCCGCGAGCAGCACCGCGGCGGCCACCGCCTCGCCGAGCAGCGTCTCGACGGGAGCCGGATAACGCGCATGCGCGCGCAAAGCGGTCCAGGCCGCTCCGAGACGCACCCAGTGGCCGCGTACCGGCTGTCTCTCGAAAATGAAACGGCGCACCGTGTCGGTGCCCGCATTCGCGCCTTGCGTCATGCGCCCACAATGAGGCTGCCGCGAGCGCAACTCAACCGGACGTGAGCCACATCACATCCGACGCGCTCGTCTCCGTGGCATCGTCCCAAACGTGCCTAAGGTACTGATTTATGAGACCCGGCGGCTCACGCTGCCTCTCGAGACGGTCGTCGATGCCGTGCTCGAGCTCGACCGCGAGCGCGGTGGACGCCTCGCCATGGCGAGCATCGTGGATGCGCGCATCGAGGAGGGCGAGAACGCCGGCCTCATCCTCGAAGTGCTGCAGCCGGATGCGATCGCGGCCGATGCGCGCCGCTACCCGCTCGCGGCGATCGCGGCGGCGGTCATCCACTATTGCTGGAAGACGCGCGTGCCGCTGCCGCGCAACTGGCAAAAGAGCATCGAAATCGTCCCCGAGGGCTTCGCGCTCGCGCTGCAGGGGACGACCGAGATCCAGCGTCGCCACGGCGGTGTCGCGAGCGCGTCGCAGTCCGAGGCCGGGGACGCCGACGAGACCGCGGCCGCAAGCGCCGAAGAAGCCGCCGCGGACAGCGAGCTCGCCGCCGCCGAGGCGCCCGTCAGCCGCTGAGCTTCTTCTTCAGCAGCTCGTTGAGCTGCGCCGGATTGGCCTTGCCGCCGGTCGCCTTCATCACCTGGCCGACGAAGAAGCCGAAGAGCTTGTCCTTGCCGGAGCGGTATTCGGCCAGCTGTTTCGGATTTGCCGCCATGACCTCATCGATGAGCCGCTCGATCTCACCGCTGTCGGTGATCTGCCTGAGGCCCTGCTGCTCGATCACCGTCTCCGCGCTCGCCCCGCTCGACCACATGCTGGCGAAGACGATCTTGGCGACGTTGCCGGACACGGTCTGATCGGAGATCTTGCGCATCAGGCCGCCGAGCGCGGCGGGGCCGACGCGCGCCGCGCCGACCTCGAGGCTCTCCTTATTCAATGCGGCGCACAGCTCGCCCATGACCCAGTTCGCGGCGAGCTTGGCGTCGGCGGGGGCCGCGCGCACCACCGCCTCGTAGTAGTCGGCGAGCTCGCGGCTCGCGGTGAGGACGCCGGCATCGTATGCGGACAGCCCGTACTGTGAGCCCAAGCGCGCCGCCTTCTGGTCGGGGAGCTCCGGCAGCGTCGCGCGCACGGACTCGATGAAGGCGGCATCGAGCACCACCGGCAGCAGGTCCGGGTCGGGGAAGTACCGGTAATCGTTGGCTTCTTCCTTCGAGCGCATGGAACGCGTCTCGCCCTTGTCGGGATCGTAGAGACGCGTCTCCTGCACCACCGTGCCACCGCCTTCGAGGAGCTCGATCTGCCGCGCGACCTCGTAATTGATGGCGCGCTCGATGAAACGGAAGGAATTGAGGTTCTTGATCTCGGCGCGGGTGCCGAACTTCGTGGCGCCGCTCTTGCGCACCGAGACGTTGGCGTCGCAGCGGAACGAGCCCTCCTGCATGTTGCCGTCGCAGATCTCGAGGTAGCGCACCAGCGTGTGCATCTTCTTCATATAGGCGACCGCTTCCTTCGCCGAGCGCAGCTCGGGCTCGGAGACGATCTCGACGAGCGGCGTGCCGGCACGGTTGAGGTCGACCCCGGTCATGCCCGGCAGCCCCTCGTGCAGCGACTTGCCGGCGTCCTCCTCGAGGTGCGCGCGGGTGATGCCGACCCGCTTGACGGTGCCATCGTCCAGCACGATGTCGAGTGAGCCCCTGGCGACGATCGGCAGCTCGTACTGGCTGATCTGGTAGCCCTTGGGCAGATCGGGGTAGAAGTAGTTCTTGCGCGCGAATATCGAGACCGGCGCGATCGTGGCGCCGATCGCGAGGCCGAGCTTCACCGCCATGCGCACCGCCGCGCCGTTCAGCACCGGCAGCACGCCCGGGTAGCCGAGATCGACGAGACTCGCCTGCGCATTGGGGGGCGCACCGTAGGCGGTGGCGGAGCCGGAGAAGATCTTCGAGCGCGTCGCGAGCTGCGCGTGGATCTCGAGCCCGATGACGGTCTCCCAGCCGCTCATGCGAAGCCCCGCGGGATGCGCGTGTGCCAGTCGGTCGCGCCCTGGTAGGCGTGCGCGGCATTCAGGAGGCGCGCCTCGGAGAAGTGCGGGCCGACGATCTGCAGTCCGACCGGCAGCTCTCCGACGAAGCCGCACGGCACCGACACCCCCGGGAGCCCCGCGAGGTTCGCGCCGATGGTGTAGATATCGTTCAGATACATGGTGATGGGATCGGAGGTCTTGGCCCCGAGCGCGAACGCCGGCGTCGGGGTGGTCGGCCCCATGACGACGTCGACGCTCTCGAAGGCGCGCGTGAAGTCGGCACTGATCAGCTGCCGCACGCGCTGCGCCTTGAGGTAGTAGGCATCGTAATAACCGGCCGAGAGCACGTAGGTGCCGGTCATGACGCGCCGCTTGACCTCCGCGCCGAAGCCCTCGCCACGCGAGCGCCGGTAGAGGTCCATCAGATCGCGCGGGTTCTCGCAGCGGTGCCCGTAGCGCACGCCATCGAAGCGCGCCAGGTTCGAGGAGCACTCGGCCGGGGCGACCACGTAGTACACCGGCACCGAGAGCGGCAGGTTCGGCAGGCTCACCTCGGTGAGGCGCGCGCCGAGGCTCTCGTACACCTTGAGCGCCTCGCGGATGCGCTGCTCGTTCGCGGGCTCGAGTCCCTTGTCGAAGAACTCGCGCAGCAGCCCGATCTTCAGTCCCTCGAGGGGCGCGCCGAGTGCGGCCACGTAGTCCGGCACCTCGCGCTCGACGCTGGTCGAATCCTTCGGGTCGAAGCCGGCCATCTCCCGCAGCATGAGCGCCGCGTCCGCCGCGCTCGCGGTGAGCGTGCCGCCCTGATCGAGGCTCGAGGCGAAGGCCACCATGCCGTAGCGCGACACGCGTCCGTAGGTGGGCTTGAGCCCGGTGATGCCGCAGAGCGCGGCGGGCTGGCGGATCGAGCCGCCGGTATCGGTCGCGGTCGCCCCCGGCACGAGCCGCGCAGCCACCGCCGCCGCCGAGCCGCCCGAGGAGCCGCCGGGAACCAGGCGCGGGTCCCAGGGGTTCTTCACCGGCCCGAAGAAGCTCGTCTCGTTGGAGGAGCCCATGGCGAACTCGTCCATATTGGTCTTACCCAGCATGACGGCGCCCGCCGCCTTCAGCTTCGCGACCACGGTCGCATCGTAGGGCGAGACGAAATTCCCGAGCATGCGCGAGCCGCAGGTGGTGCGCACCCCCTGCGTACAGAACAGATCCTTGTGCGCGATCGGCACCCCGGTGAGCGCCCCGCCGGTGCCGGCGGCCAGGATGCGGTCGGCGGCGGCGGCATCGGCCAGCGCCTGCTCGCGCGTCACCGAGATGAAGGCATTGAGCGCAGGCTGGCTCGCCTCGATGCGCCCGAGGAACACTTCCGCGAGCTCGACGCTCGAGAAGCGCCTGGCGCGCAGGCCCGCGGCGAGCTCGGTGAGCCCCATGTGATGCAGTTCACTCATTTGCCGCTCACTCGATCACCCTGGGCACGAGGTAGAGCCCGGCGAGGGTCTGCGGCGCGTTCCGCTGGTACTCGGCGTGGTGATCGGCCTCGGTGACCTCATCCGGCCGCAGCCGCTGCGAGAGCCCCGGCAGCGGGTGCGCCATGGGCGTCACGTTCGCCGTATCGACCCGCTCGAGGGCGCCGACGAACTCGAGAATGCTCGAGAGGCTCGCCTGGTAGACGGGCAGCTCGGCGGCGCTGAGCTCCAGACGCGCCAGGGCGGCGATGCTTTCGATCTGCTCGCGAGTGAGTGCCATGGGAGTGCGGCTCGTAGTGGGGCGCGGGAAGCGAAAAATGAGCGGAAAATCATACATGTTGCCTTGCTGAATGTCCTGTCGGTTGCTAGATTACCGGCCACTTTCGGGGTCTTCCCCCACGTTCCGGTCGCTTCATGCTCAAACGCCTGCGCGGATATTTCTCCAGCGATCTGTCGATCGACCTGGGTACGGCCAACACGCTCATTTACGTGCGCGACAAGGGCATCGTGCTGAACGAGCCTTCCGTGGTCGCGGTGCAGGACGAGCCCGGGCGCGGTGGCAAGGTGATCGTCGCGGTGGGCACCGAGGCGAAGAGCATGCTCGGCCGCACGCCCGGACACATCACCGCGGTGCGTCCCATGAAGGACGGCGTGATCGCCGACTTCACCTACACCGAGAAGATGCTGCAGTACTTCATCAACAAGGTGCACGGCCAGCGCATGATCAAGCCGTCGCCGCGCGTGCTGGTGTGCGTGCCGTTCGGCTCGACGCAGGTCGAACGCCGCGCCATCCGCGAGTCGGCCGAAGGCGCCGGCGCGCGCAACGTGGCGATCGTCAGCGAGCCGATGGCCGCGGCGGTCGGCGCGGGACTCCCGGTGCACGAGGCGCGCGGCTCGATGGTGCTCGACGTCGGCGGCGGAACTTCCGAGGTCGCCGTGCTGTCCCTGAATGGCGTGGTGTACGCCAACTCGGCGCGCATCGGCGGCGATCGCTTCGATGAGGCGATCATGAACTACGTGCGGCGCAACTACGGCATCCTCATCGGCGAGGCGACCGCCGAGCGCATCAAGATCGAGATCGGCTCGGCCTATCCCGGGCAGCAGGTGCGCGAGCTCTCGGTCAAGGGCCGCAATCTCTCCGAGGGCGTGCCGCGCAGCTTCACGCTCAACAGCAACGAGATCCTCGAGGCTCTGCAGGAGCCGCTGCAGGCGATCGTGAGCGCCGTCAAGCAGGCGCTCGAGCAGACGCCTCCCGAGCTCGGCGCCGACGTCGCCGAGCGCGGCATCGTGCTCACCGGCGGTGGCGCGCTGCTGCGCGACATCGACAAGCTCCTCACCGAGGAGACGGGACTCCCGGTCGTCGTAGCGGACGATCCGCTCACCTGCGTGGCGCGCGGCGGCGGGCGCATTCTCGAGCTGATGGATGAGCTCGGTCCGGGGCACTTCGGCCTCGAGTAGCGCCAAGGAGCGCACGAGCCTCAAGTGGCGGCATTCGGGACAGCAGCCGGCAGGCCGCTGCAGGGGCGGGGCGGCTCTCCCGGCTTTCGTTTCACGGTCTACGCCGTGCTGTCGGTCGTGATCATGTATCTCGACCAGCGCGCCCATTACCTCGAGCGGGTGCGCTACGTGCTGCAGGCCTCGGCCTACCCGATCCAGCTCGCCGTCAACTCCCCGCCGAGCGCCTGGCGCTGGCTGAAGGAGAGCTTCCAGACCCGCGAGGCGCTGCGCGCCGAGAATGCGCGGCTGCGCCAGCAGCAGCGCGATCTGGAGCTCCTGACCATGCGCTACGACGCGCTGGCGCACGAGAACGGCGAGCTGCGCGGACTGCGTGAGGCGCTGCCGCCGGTCACCGACCGCTGGCTGCCGGCGGAGATCATCAACATCCAGCAAAGCAGCCTGCGCCAGCGGCTGCTCATCGATCGCGGCGCCACCAACGGCGTCTTCAAGGGCCAGGCGGTGCTCGACGACCGCGGGCTCATCGGCCAGACGACCCACGTCGGGCCCTGGAGCGCCGAGGTGATCCTCATCACCGATCCCGAGCACGCCGTGCCGGTGCGCGTCGAGCGCACGGGGCTGCGCACCATCGCGGTCGGCGGCGGCGATGCGAGCTCGCTCGCGCTGCCGTATCTGCCGGCCAACGCCGACGTGAGGAACGGCGATCTGCTGGTGACTTCGGGCCTGGGAGGCGTGTTTCCCGAGGGCTACCCCGTGGCGCGCGTGAGCGAGGTGCATCGCGATGCGATCCAGCCGCTCGCCCAGGTGCGCGCCGCCGCACTCTCGCACATCGACAGCGAGACCGAGGTGATGCTGGTGTGGTTCCGCGAGGGCCACCCGGCCGCGCCCGCGAAGGG
>JAGWMP010000169.1 GCA_028871705.1 Gammaproteobacteria bacterium | reverse complement strand
GAGAGCCTCGAGTCGGGCGAAGCGGACGCCGGCGAGCTCGGAACCGCCGCCGTGGCCGGGGCCGGCGCGGAAGCCGAGCCCGAGCCGGGCGGCCCGCAGTCCTAAAGTACCGTGCGCGCCTACAACTTCGCCGCGGGGCCGGCCACGCTGCCCCTGGAAGTGCTCGAGCAGGCCCGCGAGGAGCTCACCGACTGGCAGCACCTCGGCGCCTCGGTCATGGAGATCAGCCACCGCGGCAAGCCCTTCCTCGCCATGGCGCGCGAGACGGAGAGCGACTTGCGCGAGCTGCTCGCCGTGCCGGCGAACTACCGGGTGCTCTTCATGCAGGGCGGGGGCGCGGCGCAGTTCTCCGTCGTGCCGCTCAACCTCGCCGCGGCGGACGCGACCGTCGACCAGGTGGTGACCGGGCACTGGTCGAAGCGCGCCCTCGATGAAGCGCGGCGGCTGGTGAGGCACGTCAACGTGGCGGCGGACGAGTCGGCCTCGAATTTCACCACCGTGCCGGCGCCCGCGGCGCTGCGGCTGAGCGCCGGCGCCGCTTACGTGCACTACTGTCCGAACGAGACCATCGGCGGAGTCGAGTTCCCCTACGTGCCCGCGACCGGCGCCGTGCCCCTCGTCGCCGACATGTCCTCGACCATCCTGTCGCGCCCGATCGAGGTCGCGCAGTTCGGGCTGATCTACGCCGGCGCCCAGAAAAATATCGGCCCCTCGGGGCTGGTGGTCGTGATCGTGCGCGAGGATCTGCTCGAGCGCGCCCGCGCCGACATCCCGGCGGTCTGGAGCTACCGCAACATCGCCGCCGAAGGCTCGATGTTCAACACGCCGCCGACCTTTTCCTGGTACCTCGCCGGGCTCGTATTCAAGTGGGTGAAGGCCCGCGGCGGGCTCAGCGCCATGGCCGAGCGCAACGCCGCCAAGGCCGGGCGGCTCTACGCCGCGATCGATGCTTCGGGCTTCTACGCCAACCCGGTGGCGCGCGCGTGCCGCTCGTGGATGAACGTGCCCTTCACGCTGCGGGATGCCTCCCTCGAGGGCGCCTTCGCCGCCGAGGCGCGCGCTGCCGGCCTCATCAACCTCGAGGGCCACCGCTCGGTGGGCGGAATGCGCGCCAGCATCTATAACGCCATGCCGCCGGAGGGCGTGGACGCCCTCATCGCCTTCATGCAGGACTTCGAGCGCCGCAAGGGCTGAGCCCGAGGAGCCATGTCCTTCCGCGTCCTCACACTCAACCACATCAGCCCGCGCGGCCTCGAGCGGCTGCCGCGCGAGCGCTACGAGGTGGGGCCCGCGGTCGCGGCGCCGGATGCGATCCTGGTGCGCTCGGCCGTGCTCGAGGCGGCGGCGATCGCGCCGAGCGTGCGCGCCGTCGGCCGCGCCGGCGCCGGAGTCAACAACATCCCGGTCGAGGCGCTCAGCCGGCGCGGCGTGCCGGTGTTCAACACCCCCGGCGCCAACGCCAACGCCGTCAAGGAGCTGGTGCTGGCGGGCCTGCTGCTGGCGGCACGCAACCTGGGTCCCGCCTGGCTCTTTGCCCGCGATCTCACGGGGGACGATGCGGCGATCGATGCGGCGGTGGAAGCGGGCAAGAAGCAGTTCGTGGGCGTCGAGCTGCCCGGGCGCACCCTCGGGGTCGTCGGACTCGGGGCGATCGGGGTCGAGGTGGCCAACTCCGCCCTGGCGCTCGGCATGCAGGTGCTCGGCTACGATCCGCAGATCACCGTGCAGCGCGCCTGGCAGCTGTCGGCGAGCGTAAGCCAGGCGTTGTCGCTCGAGGACCTGTTCGCGCGCGCCGACGCCATCACGGTGCACGTGCCGCTCAATCCCGCCACCCGCCACCTGGTCAATGCCGCGCGGCTCGCGCTGCCGAAGCCCGGGGCGATCCTCCTCAACTTCGCGCGCGCCGGCATCGTGGACGATGCGGCGGTGATCGCCGCGCTCGACGCCGGAGGGCTGCGCGCCTACGTCTGCGACTTCCCCAACAACGCGCTCAAGGGCCATCCACGGGTCGTGACTCTGCCGCACCTCGGCGCCTCGACCGGGGAGGCGGAGGAGAACTGCGCCGTCATGGCGGCGGACCAGTTGCGCGAGTTCCTGGAAAACGGCAACGTCAGGAACAGCGTCAACTACCCGGAGGCGGTACTGCCG
This sequence comes from Gammaproteobacteria bacterium, assembly GCA_028871705.1. Classification (GTDB taxonomy): domain Bacteria; phylum Pseudomonadota; class Gammaproteobacteria; order Steroidobacterales; family Steroidobacteraceae; genus 13-2-20CM-66-19. The sequence goes on along the minus strand of JAGWMP010000169.1, from coordinate 4,593 downwards.
CGGCTGCCGGGCACGACCCGGCTCGCGATCGCCAACCGCAACGTACCGAACATGGTGGGCCAGATCTCGACCTGTCTCGCGATGCACCGTATCAACATCGCGGATCTGCTCAACAAGTCGCGCGGCGAGTACGCCTATACCTTGATCGACGCCGACGGCGCCGTCGGCCAGGAGCTGCTCGCGAAGCTCGCCGCCATCGAGGGCGTGCTCTCGGCGCGCATCCTGTGAGCGCATGAAGCAGCCACCCCGCAGCAGCTCGCGCCGGCGGCGTGTCCGGGAGCCCGCCGCCGCGGCGCCCGCCGCGGCACCGTCCCGGCGCGCCGACCTCGAGGAGGTGCGCGGCCGCATCGACGCCGTAGACGTCGAGATCCAGCGCCTCATCAGCGAGCGCGCGCGGCTCGCGCAGCTGGTCGGCATCTCCAAGAGCGGGGCCACCGGGCGCACGGTCGACTTTTACCGCCCCGAGCGTGAGGCGCAGGTGCTGCGCGCGGCGCGCGCGCGTAACGCCGGCCCCCTCAGGGACGAGGAGGTGCTGCGGCTCTTCCGCGAGATCATGTCGGCGTGCCTCGCGCAGCAGGAGCCGCTCAAGGTCGCCTTTCTCGGTCCCGAGGGCACCTTCACCCAGACGGCGGTGCTCACCCACTTCGGGCACTCGGTGCGCGCGCTTCCCCTCGCTTCGATCGAGGAGGTGTTCCACGAAGTGGAAGCGGCGAGCGCCGACTTCGGCGTGGTGCCGATCGAGAACTCGACCGAGGGCACGGTCAATCACACGCTCGACCGCTTCCTCACCTCGCCGCTCAAGATCTGCGGCGAGGTGGAGCTGCGCATCCGTCACCACCTCATGGGCAGGATGAGCGAGCTCGGCCGCATCGAGCGCGTGTGCTCGCATCCGCAGTCCCTCGCCCAGTGCCGCGTGTGGCTCGAGGAGCACCTGCCGGGCGTCGAGCAGGTGCCGGTGTCGAGCAACGCCGAAGGCGCGCGGCGCGCCCGCGACGAGAAGGGCAGTGCCGCCATCGCGGGGACGACCGCCGCCGAGGTCTACGGTCTCAAAGTGCTCGCGGCCGAGATCGAGGATCGCGCCGACAACACCACCCGCTTCCTGGTGCTGGGGCGCAAGCTCTTCGCCCCGAGCGGCGCCGACCGCACGACGCTCCTGGTCTCGGTCGGACACACCGACGCACCCGGCGCCCTCTATCGTCTCCTCGAGCCGCTCGCCCGGCACAAGGTCAGTCTCACCCGCATCGAGTCGCGCCCCTCGCACCGGCGCAAGTGGGACTACGTTTTCTTCATCGACTTCGAGGGTCATGCCGAGGAGCGTCACGTGAAGCAGGCGCTCGCCGCCCTCAAGCGCCGCGCGTCGCTGTTCCGCGTGCTCGGCTCCTACCCGCGGGCGGTGCAATGAGCGACGCGCCGGCGCGCGCGGCCGCGCGCTATCGCGTGCTGCCCGGCGGCGGCGTGGCGGGGACCTTCACCGTCCCCGGCGACAAGTCGATCTCACACCGCGCGCTCATGCTCGGCGCCATCGCCACCGGCGACACCCGCATCGGGGGCTTCCTCGCCGGTGAGGATTGCCTCTCGACGCTCGGCGCGCTGACCGCGCTCGGTGTGCGCATCGAGCGCCCGAGCGACACGGAAGTTCTCGTGCACGGCGTCGGCATGGAGGGACTCGCGGCCCCCACGGCGCCGCTCGACATGGGCAACGCCGGCACGGCGATGCGCCTCTTCACCGGGCTCCTGGCGCCGCAGAAGTTCAACTCGACGCTCATCGGCGATGCCTCGCTGATGCGCCGGCCGATGCAGCGCGTGGTGGTGCCGCTCGCCATGATGGGCGCGCAGATCCGCACCCACGACGGGCGGCCGCCGGTCGAGATCCGGGGCACGCCGCACCTGCGCGCCATTCACTACAGCCTGCCGGTGGCGAGCGCGCAGGTGAAGTCCGCGGTGCTGCTCGCCGGCCTCGCCGCCGCCGGCCGCACACGCCTCACCGAGCCCGCGCCCTCGCGCGATCACACCGAGCGCATGCTCGCCGCCTTCGGCGTGGCGCTCGAGCGCGAGGGCCGCAGCATCGCGCTCGAGGGCGGGCAGAGGCTCACGGCGACGCAGGTGGCGGTGCCGGCGGATTTCTCCTCGGCGGCGTTCTTCATCGTCGCGGCGTGTCTCGCCGGCGCTGCGGGTGTGACGCTCACCAACGTGGGCGTGAACCCGACGCGCACGGGGCTGCTCGAGCTGCTGCGGCGCATGGGGGCGGATATCCGCGTGCACGAGCGCGCCGTGGGCGGCGCACCGGGCGCCGAGCCGGTCGCCGACCTCGAGATCCGCCAGAGCCCGCTGCACGGCATCACCGTGCACGAGTCGGAGGTGCCGCTCTCGATCGATGAGTTCCCGGCGTTCTTCGTGGCCGCCGCCTGCGCCAGCGGCGAGACGCTGGTGCGCGGGGCGCTCGAGCTGCGCGTCAAGGAGAGCGACCGGCTCGCGGCCATGGCCGACGGGCTGGCGACGCTCGGCGTCGAGAACCAGCTGCTGCCCGATGGCCTGTGGCTGCGCGGTGCCGAGGGACTCGGCGGCGGCACCATCGACAGCCGCGGCGATCACCGCATCGCCATGGCGTTCGCGGTGGCCGCGCTCAAGGCCTCGGCGCCGATCGAGATCCTGGACGTCGCCAACGTCGCCACCTCCTTTCCCGGGTTCGTCGGGCTTGCCCGCGCGGCCGGCTTGCGCATCGAGGCGCTCTGACCCACCCTGTCGCGCCGATGGCCGGCTCCTCATCCATTCCCGTCGTGTGTATCGATGGCCCGAGCGGCTCGGGCAAGGGCACCATCAGCCGCGCCGTGGCGCGTGCGGCTGGCTGGCATCTGCTCGACAGCGGCGCGCTGTACCGCCTGGTGGCGCTCGCGGGGGCCGCGGCCGGCATCACCGGCGACGATGTGCCACGGCACGCCGCGCTGGCGCGCGCCATGCGCGTCGAATTCGGCTGGCGGCCCGACGGCGATGAGCAGGTGCGGCTCGACGGCCGCGACGTGAGCGCGGAGCTGCGTTCCGAGACCGCGGGCGCCGGCGCCTCGCGGGTGGCGGCCTGGCCCGAGGTGCGTGCGGCGCTGCTCGAGCGGCAGAGAGCCTCCGCCCGGGCACCGGGACTCATCGCCGACGGGCGCGATATGGGCACCGTGGTGTTCCCGGATGCCTCCCTCAAGATATTCCTGACCGCGACCCCTGAAGAAAGAGCCCTGCGGCGCTATAAGCAGTTGAAAGACAAGGGGTCCGCTGTTAACCTTGCCGCCCTTTCGCGCGAGATAGCCGAGCGGGACCTTAGGGATCGAACCCGCCAGGTCGCCCCGTTGCGTCCGGCGGCCGATGCCTGTGTCATCGACTCCACCGGCCTCAACGTCGAGGCGGTCGTTGCCAGGGTGTTGGACTTGGGGGTCGCTCGTCGCCTTTGGCCGCAAGGCCTCAAGGCTTAAGTCTCCCGCGCGGAAGGTTATGTGAGGTCGGTGCCTGCCGGATGCGGGCGCCTGTTACGGTTTCCTGCAGCCACATGGATGGGGCTCAGAGTCCGCACGCACGGCGTGCAAAGTGAAGGTATGTCAGAAAGTTTTGCCCAGCTCTTCGAGCAAAGTCTAGCCAACCAGCGCATCCGCCCCGGCATGATCCTGACCGGGCTGGTTATCGACGTCACACCCGACGTCGTCATCGTCAACGTAGGCCTCAAGTCCGAAGCCGTCATCCCGCTCGAGCAGTTCAAGAACGAGCGCGGTGAGGTCGAGGTCAAGTCCGGCGACAACGTCGAGGTCGCCCTCGACTCGGTCGAGGACGGCACCGGGGAGACCCGCCTGTCGCGCGAGAAGGCCAAGCGTGCGCGCACCTGGACGCGGCTCGAAGATGCGTTCAACAAATCCGAGATCGTCACCGGCGTCATCACCGGCCGCGTCAAGGGCGGCTTCACCGTCGAGATCGAGAACGTGCGGGCGTTCCTCCCCGGCTCGCTCGTCGACGTGCGCCCGGTGCGCGATACCTCCTACCTCGAAGGCAAGCCCCTCGAGTTCAAGGTCATCAAGCTCGACCAGAAGCGCAATAACGTCGTGGTCTCGCGCCGTGCGGTGGTCGAGCAGGAATTCTCCGCCGAACGCTCCGCGCTCCTCGACAATCTGCAGGAAGGCTCGGTGGTGCGCGGTACGGTCAAGAACCTCACCGATTACGGTGCGTTCGTCGACCTGGGCGGCATCGACGGCCTGCTGCACATCACCGACATGGCCTGGAAGCGCGTCAAGCATCCTTCCGAGGTCGTGAAGGTGGGCGATGAGGTCGAGGTGCGCATCCTCAAGTTCGACCGCGAGCGCTCGCGCGTCAGCCTGGGACTCAAGCAGCTCGGCGCCGATCCCTGGGAGAACATCGCGCGGCGTTACCCGCCGGGCACCCGGGTGTTCGGCAAGGTCACCAACATCGCCGACTACGGCGCCTTCGTCGAGATCGAGGACGGCGTCGAGGGCCTGGTGCACGTCTCGGAGATGGACTGGACCAACAAGAACGTCAACCCGGCGAAGGTGGTGCACAGCGGCCAGGAAGTCGAGGTCATGGTGCTCGACGTCGACGAAGAGC
>JAGWMP010000168.1 GCA_028871705.1 Gammaproteobacteria bacterium | reverse complement strand
GCGGCGGTGCTCGAGCAGGAGGCGCTGGGACGGCTCGCGGCGGCCGCCGGCGCTGCATCAGCCGGGCCGCTCGTCATCGATTTCGGCGTGCCGCCCAACGTCGATCCGCCGGCGGCACGGCGCGCGGGGCTCAAACGTCTCGGCATGAGCGACCTCATCGAAGCCGCGCAGGGCCAGCGCCTGTCGCAGCTGCTGCGCCTGGCGCCGGTGCGCGCCGCGATCGACGAGCGCCTCGCGCATCTGCGCGCCGAGCTCGCCACGCGCGCGCTCGGCCCGCGCCTCAACGACCTGCGCTCGCGCTTCGAGGAAATCGCGGCCGAGGAAGTGGCGCGCGCGCTCAAGCACGAGCTGCGCACGCTCGATGAGCGCCAGCGCGAGCAGCTCGAGCGCCTAGGGAGCGCCGTGGCGCACCGCCTCGCGCATCTGCCGCTCGCGGGACTGCGGGCCGCCGCGGTGCACGCCAGTGCCGATGCCGTCGACGCATTCTTCGATGCAGCCAAGCCCGGGCGTGCGCGCCCGGCCCTGAAGGACGAGACATGACCGCAGCCGAACGATCCGCCGACCTCTACGCACGCGCCTGCCGGGTCATCCCGGGAGGCGTGAGCTCACCGGTGCGCGCGTTCCGCGCCGTCGGCGGGACGCCGCTCTTCATCGCGAGCGGCGCCGGCGCGCGCATCACCGATGCCGACGGGCGGCGCTACCTCGACCTCGTGAACTCGTGGGGTCCGCTGATCGCAGGCCACGCGCATCCGGCAGTGGTCGCGGCGATCCGCGGCGCACTCGAGCGCGGCACGACCTTCGGCGCCCCCTGCGAGGCGGAGGTGCTGCTCGCCGAGCGGGTCGTGGCCGCCTACCCGGCGGCCGAGCAGGTGCGTTTCGTCTCCTCGGGCACCGAAGCGGTCATGAGCGCGATCCGTGTGGCACGCGCCTTCACAGGACGCGATCTCATCGTCAAGTTCGCGGGCTGCTATCACGGGCACGCCGATCATCTGCTGGTCGCCGCGGGCTCCGGGCTCGCCACCTTCGGCAAGCCTTCCTCCGCCGGCGTGCCGCGCGCCTTCACCGAATGCACGCGCGTGCTGCCGCTCGACGAGGAGGGCGCGGTCGAGGCGCTGTTCGCGGCCGAGGGCGCGCACATCGCCGCGGTCATCATCGAGCCGGTGCCGGCGAACCACGGGCTGCTGCTGCAGCGGCGCGAGTTCCTCGAGACGCTGCGCCGCGTGACGCGCGCGCACGGCGCCCTGCTCATATTCGACGAGGTGATCTCGGGATTCCGCCTGGCGCGCGGCGGCGCCGCCGAGCTCCTCGGCATCACCCCGGACCTGGCGACCTTCGGCAAGGTGATCGGCGGCGGCATGCCGGTCGGAGCCTTCGGCGGGGCGCGGCCCATCATGGCGCGCCTCGCGCCCGAGGGCGACACCTACCAGGCGGGGACGCTCTCGGGAAATCCCGTGGCCATGGCGGCAGGGCTCGCGACTCTCGACGTACTCGAGCGCGAGTCCGGCTGGGCGCGGCTCGAGGCGCGCGGCGCCGAGCTCGAAGCGCTGCTCGAGCCCGTGCTGGCGCGCGCCGCCTTCCCGGTGCATACGGTGCGCGCCGGCTCGCTCGTGTGGCTGTCGTTCCACGAGCAGGGCGCGCCGCGCACCGCGGCCGCGCTCGGCGCGCGGGAGACGGCGCGCTTCGCCCGGCTCTTCCATGCCATGCTGGCGCGCGGGGTCTACCTGCCGCCCTCGGCTTACGAGGCCTGCTTCCTGTCGCTCGCGCACTCGCGCGCCGACCTCGAGGAATTCACCGCGGCGCTCGGCGCCGCACTGGCTGAGATCGCGTGAAGGCGACCCGCGTCTTCCAGCTCACCGCGCTCGCCCTGGTGGTGGTGTCCGCCGTGCAGGTCGGCTGGTGGCTCCTCGACCAGCATGCCTACACGCTGGAAAAGGTGCAGGCCGAGCGCGCGCTCTACGCCGGCCAGGCGCGCGCCGCGCAGGCGCTGCTGGATGCGGGCGTTCCTGCGGCGCGCCTCGGTGAGTTGCTGCCCGATATCGCCGTGACGCAGGGTCGGGCGATGCTGTCGGCGGCCGCCGCGGACGCGCTGCGCTCGGAGGAGGCGCGCCGCTACCGGCAGTATGCCTGGGAGGGCTCGTTCTTCCTGCTGGCGCTCGCGGTGTGCATCGCGGTGATCGCGCGGGCGCTCTCCGCCGAGGCGCGCGTGCTCGAGGAGCAGGACCACTTTCTCGCGCTGGTGTCGCACCAGTTCAAGACGCCGCTCGCGAGCCTGCAGCTCTCGCTCGAGACCATGGCGCTGCGGCCGCTCGCGCCCGAGCAGGCGCGCACGCTCATCGACCGCATGCTCGCGGATCTGGCGCGCATGGAGCTGATGGTCACGCAGATCCTCGAGAGCGCGCGGCTCGAGCGCGGGCGGGTCGACCTCAAATCCGAGCCAGTAGAGCTCGCCGCCGCGGTGGCCCATGTCCTCGGTGCGCTGGACGAGCGCGCCCGCGCGCAGCGTATTACGCTGACGAGCGACGTCGCCCCGGGTCTCGAGGTACGCACCGATCCGCTGGCGCTCGATGTCATCGTGCGCAACGTGCTCGAGAACGCGCTCACCGCGGTGGCCGCGGTGGGCGGCGGCAGCGTCACGGTGAGCGCGCGTGCCGCCGGCGGCGAGGTGGAGCTCAGCGTTCGCGACAGCGGCGTCGGCTTCCATCCCGCCGATGGCGCACGCCTCTTCGAGAAGTTCACGCGCCTGCACCCGGGCGGCGGCAGCTCACACTACGGTACCGGCCTCGGCCTCTATATCGTCGCGCGCCTCATGCAGCTCGCACAGGGCCGCGTCACGGCCGAGAGCGCCGGCGTCGGCCAGGGCGCCTGCTTCGTGCTCACCTGGCCGGCCGCCACGGTGCCGCACGCATGAGCGCGCCAGCCCCTGTCGTGAGCCGCGTGCTGGTAGTGGAGGACGATCCGCACCTCGCGGCCGGCGTCATGGAGAACCTGCGCGCCGAAGGCTACGAGGTGGCCGCCGCTGGCGACGGGCCGGCCGCGCTCGAGTGGCTCAGGCGCGAGAGCTGCGCGCTCATCGTGCTCGATGTGATGCTGCCCGGCCTCGACGGCTTCGCCGTGTGCCGCACGCTGCGCGATGCCGGTAACAACACCCCGGTGCTGTTCCTCACGGCGCGCGGCGATCCGGCCGACCGGGTGCGCGGGCTCGAGGCGGGGGGCGATGACTACCTCGCCAAGCCCTTTCACCTCAAGGAATTCCTGCTGCGGGTGCGCGCCATCCTCAAGCGCTGGGACTGGTACCGCGGCGCCTCGGCGACCGCCGCCACCGCGGTGCTCGCCTTCGGCGGCAACGAGGTCGACTTCCGCGCCTTCCGCGCACGCGCCTGGAACGGCGAGGCGCAGGAGCTCACCGAGAAGGAGGCGATGATCCTCAAGGTGCTGGCCGAGCACACCGGCGAGATCGTCTCGCGCGAGGACCTGCTCGAGCGGGTGTGGGGCTACGACGTCTTCCCCTCGACCCGCACGGTGGACAATTTCATCCTGCGGCTGCGCAAGCGCTTCGAGCGCGATCCGGCGAGCCCGCGTCACTTCCTCACCGTGTGGGGCGTCGGTTACCGCTTTCTCATCGAGGGTGAGCCGTGAGCGGGCGCGCACTGCGGATCGGGACGCGCGCCTCGGCGCTCGCGCTGTGGCAGGCGCGGCACGTCGAGGCGCTGATCCGCGCCCGGCCGGGGGCGCCGGCGGTCGAGCTGGTGCACATCCGCACCACCGGCGACGCACAGCGCGACGTGCCGCTGTGGCAGACGGAAGGGCGCGCCTTCTTCACCCGCGAGATCGACGAGGCGCTCGCCGCGGGCACCATCGACGTGGCCGTGCATAGTCTCAAGGACCTGCCGACGACACTCGCCCCGGGAACCACGCTCGGCGCGACGCTCGCGCGCGAGGATCCGCGCGATGCGCTGCTCACCCGCGCGGGGAGCACGCTCGCGCAGCTGCCGCCGGGCGCGCGCGTCGGCACGAGCAGCCTGCGGCGCCGCGCCTTCCTCGCGCGGCTGCGTCCGGATGCGGTGCCGGCGGAGTTGCGCGGCAACGTGCCGACACGCCTCGAGCGGCTGCGCGCGGGCGACTACGACGCCATCATTCTCGCCGCTGCCGGATTGACCCGGCTCGGCCTGGCGGCGCACATCACGAGCTACCTGCCGCCCGGGGAATTTCCGCCGGCGGTGTCCCAGGGGGTCATCGGCGTGTGCGCGCGCAGCGACGATGCGCGCTCGCGCGAGTGCCTCGCGCCGCTCGACGACCGGTCCGCGCGGCTCGCGGTGAGCGCCGAGCGGGCGCTGCTCGCGCGCCTCGAGGGCGGTTGCCCGGTGCCGCTCGGGGCGCTCGCCGGGCTCGCGGGCGAGCCGCTGCGCCTCACCGCGGCGGTGTGTGCCCTCGATGGCACGCGCGAGCTGCGCAGCGCAGGCACGGTGACCGCGCCCCCGGGCGCGGCGCTCACGCCCGGGGATGCGGCCGCACTCGGCGAGCGTCTCGCCGCCGAGCTGCTCGCTGCGGGCGCCGCCGGGCTCATCGCGCGCGAGCGCGCCGGCCTCAAGGTGGCCGAGCCATGAGCGGCACGGCGCCCGCGAGACCCGTGGTCGTGACCCGCGCCGAGGCGGCCGACGGCCCGCTGAGCCGCGAGCTGCGCAGCCTTGGTCTCGAGGTGATTTCCTGGCCGGCGGTGAGCGTCACCGCCGGCGATGCCGGGCCGCTCGAGGCGGCGCTGGCGCGTCTCGATGCCTTCGGCTGGATCGTGTTCGCGAGCCGTCACGCGGTCGCGGCGGTGCTCGATCGCGTGCCTGCACCCCCGCTGCGCGCACGCATTGCCGCGGTGGGGCGTGCCACCGCGCTTACCCTCACGCAACGCGGCTGGCCGGTGCACCTCACGCCAGCCGAGGCGAACGCCGCGGCGCTCATCAACGCCTTCGCGGGCGAGTGGCGCGCCGCGGATACGGGCGTCGAGGTGCTCTATCCGGCGAGCTCGCGCGCGCTGCCGACGATCGCCGCGGGGCTGCGCGCGCTCGGTGCGGTGGTGACCCAGGTCGAGGCCTACCGCACCGAAGGGGCGGTGCTCGATGTGGGCGCGTGCCGCGCCTGGATCGAGCGCGGCGGACTCGGTGCCGTCACCTTCGCGTGCCCCTCGGCCGTCACCGAGCTCGCCCGCGCGCTCGGTGAGCGGGATTTCGCCCGGCTGCTGGAGGCTGCGCCGCCGGTCGCCATCGGGCCCACCACCGCGCGCGAGCTCGCCGCCCGCGGACTCAGCGCGACGCTGGCCGAGAGCGCGACGCTGCGCGGCCTCGCCGTGACCACTTACCGAGTGATGCAAACCAGACCCTGAAACGAGATCGCCCATGCCATTTCCCGCCGAGAGACCCCGTCGTACGCGCCAGTCGGCCGCCTGGCGGCGCATGGTGCGCGAGACGCGCCTGACGCCCGATGCGCTGGTGTATCCCTTGTTCGTGGTGCCGGGGCGGGGCGTGCGCCACCCGGTGGCGAGCATGCCCGGCATCTTCCAGCTGTCGGCGGACGAGGCGGCGAAGGAGGCCAAGCGGGTGGCGGCCGCCGGGGTCCCGGCGGTGCTCCTGTTCGCCGCGCCCGACCGCAAGGATGCGCACGCCAGCGATGCGCGCGACCCCAAGGGTCTCGCCGCGCAGGCGATCGCTGCGATCAAAGCTGCCAACCCGGAGCTGCTCCTCTGGGCGGACGTGTGCCTGTGCGGCGCCACCGATCACGGGCACTGCGGCCACGTGCGTGACGGCGGCGTCATCGACAACGATTCCTCGGTCGCGACGCTCGCCGAGGTCGCGCTCAACTACGCGCGCGCCGGTGCGGATGCGGTGGCGCCGAGCGACATGATGGACGGCCGCGTGCAGGCGATCCGCGCGCTCCTCGATCGCGAGGGTCTCGCGAGCACGCCGATCATCTCCTATGCCGCCAAGTATGCCTCGGCCTTCTACGGGCCGTTCCGCGAGGCGGCCGAGTCGGCGCCGGCCTTCGGCGACCGCCGCTCGTACCAGATGGATCCGGCGAATGTGCGCGAAGCGCTGCGCGAGGTGCTGACCGACGTCGCCGAAGGCGCCGATCTCGTCATGGTGAAACCCGCCGGTCCCTACCTCGACGTGATCCGTGAGGTGCGCGACGCCGTGCGCGTGCCGGTGGTCGCCTACCAGGTATCGGGCGAGTTCAGCCTCATCAAGGCCGCGGCCGAGCGCGGCTGGATCGACGAGCGGGCGGCGGTGCTCGAGACGCTCACGGGCATCCAGCGCGCGGGAGCGGACCTCATCATCACCTACTATGCGCCGCAGGTGGCGCGCTGGCTGGCAGGGACATGACGGGCCGCACCGGGGAGCCGCCGTTCCTCGCCGCCTGCCGCCGGCAGCCGGTGCCGCACACCCCCATCTGGATCATGCGCCAGGCGGGCCGCTACCTGCCGGAGTACCGGCGGGTGCGCTCGCAGGCGCAGTTCACCGCCCTGCTGCGCGACCCCGAGCTCGCCGCCGAGGTGACCCTGCAGCCGCTGCGCCGGTTCCCCTTGGACGCCGCGATCCTCTTCAGCGACATCATGACTCCGCTTGCGGGAATGGGCGTGGACCTCTCCTTCGAGCCCGGCCCGGTGGTCCGCGAGCCGATCCGCAGCGATGCCGCCATCGATGCCCTCGCGCCGCTCGTGCCGGAGCGCGACGTGCCCTTCGTGCTCGACTCGATCCGGCTGGTGCGTGCGGGATTGCCGTCCGGCGTGC
>JAGWMP010000167.1 GCA_028871705.1 Gammaproteobacteria bacterium | reverse complement strand
CGCTCGGCCGCCTCCAGCGCCGCCGCGGTGCGCTGCTCCGCGCCCTGCGCGTCCGCCAGCCGGGGCGCGAGGCCGCCGAGCTCCTCGCGCAGCCCGGCGAGCTGGCGTTCGTCGCGCGTCAGGTGCGCGGCGAGCTCGCTGAGCTCCGCGCCGGTGCGCGCCAGGTCGTCGCGCTGCCGCTCGCGCAGCTCGCGCGTGTGCTCGATGGTCTGCTCGAGCCGCGAGATGTCGGCGCCGGCCTCGTAGTAGCGGGCCTGCACCCCCGACAGCCGCTCGCCGAGCTCGGTCTCGACGCCGCGCTGCTTCTCGAGCGCGGCCTCGGCGGCGCGCTGTCCGGCGAGCTCGGCCTGCATGGCGACCTCGCGGCTGCGCAGCTCGGCGTTGTGGACCTCCGCGCCGCTGTCGAGATCGCGCAGCTTGAGCGCGATCAGCTCGGCGACGAGACGCCGCTCGCTCTCCTTGAGCGCCTGGTAGCGCCGGGCCGTGGCCGCCTGGCGCTGCAGGTGGCGGATCTGCTTCTCGACCTCGTCGCGCACGTCCTGCAGCCGCTCGAGGTTCTCGCGCGTCTCGCCGATGCGCGCCTCGGTCTCCTTGCGCCGCTCCTTGTAGCGGGAGATGCCGGCCGCCTCCTCGACGAAGGCGCGCATGTCCTCGGCCTTCGCGTCGATGACGCGCGAGATCATGCCCTGCTCGATGATCGCGTAGCTGCGCGAGCCGAGGCCGGTGCCGAGGAACAGATTGGTGATGTCCTTGCGGCGGCAGCGCACCCCGTTGATGAAGTACGCCGACTGGCCGTCGCGCGATACCTGGCGCTTGCAGGCGATCTCGCCGTAGCTCGCGTACGGGCCACCGATCTTGCCGTCGGAGTTGTCGAACACCAGCTCGACGGCGGCGCTGCCGACCGGTTTGCGCGCGGTCGAGCCGTTGAACACGACGTCGGCCATGTTGTCGCCGCGCAGCGTCTTGGCGGACAGCTCGCCCATGACCCAGCGCACCGCGTCGATGACGTTCGACTTGCCGCAGCCGTTCGGGCCGACGACGCCGGTGAGATTGCTGGGGAAGCTGATGGTGGTGGGATCGACGAAGGATTTGAAGCCGGCTAGCTTGATCTTGGTCAGCCGCATCTCTTCGCCTTTGTGCCCCCGAGTCGGTCGAGCGCCGCAATTGCCGCAGGCAATTTCGGCCAGTGGTGTAGTGTAGAGGAATATGCCGTCCGCGCCCACCCGCGAGCTCGAGACTTTCGCGAACCCGGAGCCGCGCCGCGACTACACCATCCGCATGCAGATCCCGGAGTTCACGTGCCTGTGCCCGCGCACCGGCCAGCCGGACTTCGCGACGCTCGATCTGGAGTACGTCCCGGACCAGCGCTGCGTGGAGCTCAAGTCCCTGAAGCTCTACATCTGGTCGTTCCGCGACCGCGGGGCCTTCCACGAGGCGGTGACCAACGAGATCGCCGATCACCTGAACGCCGCCGTCGGCGCGCGCTACCTGCGCCTCGCGGCGCGCTTCAACGTGCGCGGCGGAATCGCCACGACCGTTGTCGCCGAGCGCAGACAGCCGGGCTGGCAGCCCGCGCCGCCGGTCACCCTCCCCTGAGATCCCCGTGCCGCCCGCCGTGCGGCGCACCGCCGCATCCGTCCGCCGCAGTGCGCCACGGGGGGCTCGTTATGGCATCTGTACACGCCAAAGTCGGCCGGTATAATCGCGCGTTCTTCAAGAGGCTGAGAGCTGTCGAGGAGCACTGATGCCGGCCAAGAGAACTGCGCCGAAGTCCGCCAAGGGCAAGAAGGCGTCCAGCCGGCCCGCGGTGCGCAAGGTCGCCGCGGCGCGCAAGCCCGACGTCGCCCGCGGCCGTGCCGCCGCCCATGTGCGTAAGCCCGCCGCCGCGCCGGCCAGGAAAGCCGCGGCGCACGCCGCCCCCGCGCCGGCCGCGCCGGCCGCCGAGGTGCGCAAGGTGACCCGGACCACTGCGCTGCCGCCGGTCCGCGAGCCGATCCGCGCCGCATCTCTCCTACCCCCGGCACCGCGCACCGCCGCCCCCGGCGACAGCGACGACGTCGAGAGCGTCGAGCCCGGGAGCCTGCTCGCGGGCCCGCGCAACGTACAGCCCTACATCGTCAAGCGCGGCGAGCTGTACATGAGCAAGGAGCAGCTCGAGCACTTCCGCAACATCCTCAACAGCTGGAAGCGCGATCTGATGGTCGAGGTCGATCGCACCGTCTCGCACATGAAGGACGAGGCGGCCAACTTCCCCGACCCGAACGACCGCGCCACCCAGGAAGAAGAGTTCAGTCTCGAGCTGCGCACGCGCGACCGCGAGCGCAAGCTCATTCGCAAGATCGACGAAGCGCTCAAGCGCATCGAGGACGGCTCCTACGGCTACTGCCTCGAGACGGGCGAGGAGATCGGCATCAAGCGCCTCGAGGCGCGCCCCGTCGCCACCTTGAGCATCGAGGCGCAGGAGCGGCGCGAGCGGCGCGAGCGCCAGTACGGCGATCGCGACGACCGTTACCGCTGAAGGCGGCTACCTCGGGCGCTTCGCGCCCTCACCCACCGGGCCGCTGCATCTGGGCTCCCTGGTCGCAGCTCTCGGCAGCTTTCTCGACGCGCGTCATCAGGGCGGCCGCTGGCTGGTGCGGATCGAGGACCTCGACCGGGAGCGCGTGCGTCCCGGCTGCGCCGACGCGATGCTGCGGACGCTCGAGGCGCACGGTCTCAACTGGGACGGGCGCGTCGAATACCAGAGCGAGCGCATCGCGCACTACCAGGAGGCGCTGCATCGGCTCAGCAGCCGTGCCCTGACCTTCGAATGCAGCTGCTCGCGGCGCGAGCGCGCCGGCGAGGGCGGTTACCCGGGGACCTGCCGCGACGGTCCGCGGCGCGCCGGTCCCACCGCGACGCGCTTGCGCGTCGAGGACACGGCGATCACGTTCGCCGACCGCGCGCAGGGCCGCTGCACGTTCAGCCTGCGCGAGCGTGGCGACGTCGTGTTGAGGCGCCGCGACGGCACCTTCGCCTACCAACTCGCGGTGGTGGTCGACGATGCCGCACAGTCCGTGACGGACGTGGTGCGAGGCGCGGATCTGCTCGACAACACGCCCTGGCAGATCGCACTCCAGCGGGCACTCGGGCTGCCGACGCCGCGCTACCTGCACCTTCCCGTGATCGTCGAGGCCCGGGGAGGCAAGCTCAGCAAGTCGCGCCGCTCCCTCCCCCTGGACCCGGCCACCGCTGGTTTCCAGCTATATCAAGCACTTACGCTACTGGGGCAGAACCCGCCACCCGAGCTCAAGTCCGAGTCAGCCGGGCGCCTCCTGGCCTGGGCGAGCGGCAACTGGAGGGTGGACCGGTTCCAGGGCATCGCAAAGGTGTCCGTCCCCGGGTAAGCCCGCGGCGCCACCCGCATGTTGGGTGTTGGGTTCGGTTAACTTATGTACTAAGGTAGCGGGAAACGCCCTGCACTAAGGAAGGTGCAATAACCATAGAGTGAGGGACGTGCGATGAGTGAGCCGCGCACCATAAAAAAGTATCCCAACAGGCGGTTGTACGACACGGTCGAGAGCCGGTACATCACCCTCGCCGACATCCGTCGGCTGGTCATCGAAGGCATCGACTTCGTCGTGATCGACAAGAAGACTCAGGGGGACATCACACGCTCGATCCTGCTACAGGTGATCGCCGAGCAGGAACACGGCAACGAGCCGTTGATGAGCCGTGACTTCCTCTCGCAGGTGATCCGCTCGTACGGCGTGGCGACACGCGGCACGGTCGGCAGCTGCCTCGAGCAGAGCCTGAGACAGTTCGCCGCGCAGACCGCCGGACGCCCGGGCGGCTGACCGCCGCAAGGCGTGAGCGAGACTCCCTGCTGCGCAGGGCGCCAAAGTCACGTCTTTGGCGCCCGGCAGCGGAGCTGATGTCTGCCGAAATCGCTTCCTGCGATTTCGGCCAATAGACTCAGTGCGGCGCGTCGACGTCGCGCATGGAGAGGCGGATGCGCCCCTGCCGGTCGACCTCGAGTACTTTCACCCGGATGACGTCGCCCTCGCGCAGCTTGTCGCTGACACGCTCGACGCGCTCGTTCGAGATCTGCGAGATGTGCACCAGGCCGTCGCGGCCCGGCAGGATGGTGACGAACGCGCCGAAGTCCATGAGGCGCGCCACCTTGCCCTCGTAGATCTGCCCGACCTCGACGTCGGCGGTGATGAGCTCGATGCGCCGCTGCGCCTCGCGTCCGGCGGTCCCGGCAACCGAGGCGATCTTCACCGTGCCGTCGCTCTCGATGTCGATGGTGGTGCCGGTCTCCTCGGTGATCTGGCGGATGACCGCCCCGCCCTTGCCGATCACGTCGCGGATCTTCTCCGGGTCGATCTTGAGGGTGATGATCGACGGCGCCCACTCGGACATCTTCTCGCGCGACTGGTGGATCACGCGGTTCATCTCGCCGAGGATGTGCAGCCGTCCTTCGCGCGCCTGCTCGAGCGCCACCTTCATGATCTCGGGCGTGACGCCCTCGACCTTGATGTCCATCTGCAGCGCCGTGACGCCATCCCTGGTACCGGCGACCTTGAAGTCCATGTCGCCGAGATGATCCTCGTCGCCGAGGATGTCGGTGAGCACCTTGTAGCGCGAGCCCTCGAGCACCAGGCCCATGGCGACGCCGGCCACCGGCGCCTTGATCGGCACGCCGGCGTCCATGAGCGACAGCGAAGTGCCGCACACGCTCGCCATCGAGCTCGAGCCGTTCGACTCGAGGATCTCCGAGACGACGCGGATCACGTACGGGAAGGTGGTCATGTCCGGCATCACGGCGTTGACGCCGCGCCGGGCGAGGTTGCCGTGGCCGATCTCGCGGCGCTTCGGCGATCCCATCATGCCGGTCTCGCCCACCGAGAACGGCGGGAAGTTGTAGTGCAGCATGAAGGGCTCGCGGCGCTCGCCCTCGAGGGCGTCGATGATCTGCGCATCGCGCGTGGTGCCGAGCGTGGTCACGACCAGCGCCTGCGTCTCGCCGCGGGTGAAGAGCGCGGAGCCGTGCGTGCGGGGCAGCACCCCCACCCGGACACTGATCGGGCGCACGGTGCGGGTGTCGCGGCCGTCGATACGCGGCTCACCGTTGAGGATGCGCTGGCGGACGATGCTGCTCTCGAGCTTGAAGAGCGCGTCCTCGACGCCTTCCTTCGAGTGCAGCGGCGACTCGCCGCCGGCGAGCGCGGCCAGTACCTGACTCTTGATCTCGGTGAGACGCGCGTGACGCGCCTGCTTCTCGGTGATGCTGTAGGCCGCGCCGATCGCCGCCTGCGCCTGCTGCGCCACCGCCGCCGTGAGCTCGGCGCTCTCGGGCGATGGCTGCCAGGTCCAGCGCGCCTTGCCGGCCTCGCTCACCAGCGCCTTGATGGCGCCGATGGCGGTCTGCATCTGCTCGTGACCGAACACCACGGAGCCGAGCATCACGTCCTCGGAAAGGCCCTTGGCCTCCGATTCCACCATCAGCACGGCGTGCTCGGTGCCGGCCACGACCAGGTGCAGCTGCGATTGCGCGAGGTCCTTGGCGGTGGGGTTGAGCAGGTACTGTCCGTCGCGATAGCCGACGCGCGCAGCGCCGATCGGCCCTTTGAAAGGAATGCCCGAGAGGGCGAGCGCCGCCGAGGCGCCGAGCAGCGCGGGAATGTCGGCGTCGATGTCCGGGTCCATCGACAGCACGGTCGCCACCACCTGCACGTCGTTGTAGAAGCCGTCGGGAAACAGCGGCCGGATCGGCCGATCGATGAGACGCGAGGTCAGCGTCTCCTTCTCCGTCGGGCGTCCCTCGCGCTTGAAGAACCCGCCGGGGATGCGTCCCGCGGCGTAGGTCTTCTCGACGTAGTTGACCGTGAGGGGGAAGAAGTCCCGCCCCGGCTGCGCCTCGGTCTTTGCGCAGGCAGTGACCAGAACCACGGTGTCTCCCATGGAGACGCGAACCGCACCCTCGGCCTGGCGGGCGACCTCGCCCGTCTCGATGGTGACCGTGTGCGGGCCGTAAGGAAACGACTTGCTGACGACGCTCAAAGCTTCATTCCTCGGAAGTTGGAGGTTCGGCCGAAAACGACGCGGGCCGCGCGTCCACGACGGCGGCCCTGCTGAGTTCTCAGCGGCGCAGTCCCAGGCGCTCGACGAGCTCCTGGTACTTCTGCGGTTGGGTGGCTCTGAGGTAGTCGAGGAGCTTCTTGCGCTGGTTGACCATTTTGACCAGTCCGCGCCGCGAGGAGTGATCGCGCTTGTGCGCGGTGAAATGCCCGCCGAGATCGTTGATCCGTGCGGAGAGCAGCGCCACCTGTACCTCGGCTGAGCCGGTATCAGCCGGCCCGCGGCGGAACTGCGCGAGGATCCCGCCCTTTTTCTCGCTGGTTAAAGCCATTGCGCTTGAGTCCTAACTACTTGTCTTAAGAGCCATTTTGGTGAGCCGCGCATTCTACTGTCACAGGGCCCACGGAGACAAGCTCAAGGGCGATCCGCAAGGGGGAGACCGCAGCCGAAAACGGCATGCGCCGTGCCCCGCAGCCGCGCAATGTCAACCGCGCGCGGCCGGCCGCGTTCCTGGTCCCTTGCGGTGCATCACGCACGGGCATAGGCTTTTCCACCGAGGTGATCGCCATGCTGAAATCATTGACCTCAATCGGCGCGCTCGCGCTCCTCCTGGCCGCCTGCGCCGCCACGACCCCCGCGCCCCAGAAGACCGCTGCCGCGGCCACGCCCCCGCCCGGCTGCGTCACCCGGACCGCGACCCGCCTGCCGGCGAAGGACGACGTCTGCGCCGGATTCGGCAACTCCTACAGCAAGCAGGACCTGGACAACACGGGCCAGATCTACGCCGACAAGGCGCTCGGTATGCTCGACCCGTCGGTGCGCGTCGGGCATTGAGCTTGCCGAGGCTCCTGGTCGC
>JAGWMP010000166.1 GCA_028871705.1 Gammaproteobacteria bacterium | reverse complement strand
CGATCGATCGGCTGCGCCGCGAGCCGCGCCACGAGGTGGTCGCGCTCGGCGAAGCCGAGCTCCCCGCGAGCGAGGCGGCGGCGGGCGATCCGATCCTCGACGGGAGACTGCGCCGCTTGCTGGCGGAGCTGCCGCCCGTGGCGCGCGCCGTGGTGCTGCTGCGTTACCAGGAGGATCTCGATCCCGCGGACATCGCACGGACGCTGCGAATCCCGGTCAATACGGTGAAGAGTCATTTGAGGCGCTCGCTGGGGCAGCTGCGTGAGCGACTTACGACGACGGCGGGGGCGCTGACATGAGCGAAGACGTGCACGACGACGACATGGATGACACTCCACTGGCGCGGCAGCTGCGCGCGGCGCTCAGGCCGGAAGATCCTCCGCAGGGCTTCGTCGCGGGCGTGATGGCGCGCGTCGCCGCGGAGCCGGCCGCGCCGCCGCGCCCGCGGCGCTCCCCGGCGGTGCTGAGCTGGGCTGCCTTCGGGCTCGCCGCCTCCGTGGTGCTCTCGGTGCTGCTGGCGCATCAGTGGCAGGTGCGGCGCATCGAACAGGGACGCGAGGCGCGGCGGCAGCTGCTCGAAGCGCTGCGGGTCACCGACGAGAAGCTCGATCTCACCTATCGCGTCGTGAACGCGCAGCCGCGCGCGGCGCTTCCTTCACACTCAGGTGCCTGAGAACGCATGAAGACCTTCTCCACGAAATGGCTCGCCGCGCCGCTGGCGGCGCTCCTCACTTCGGTGGCCCTCGCGGCGCCGCCGCCGGGACTGCTGGTGTTGCCGGAATTTGACGCCCTGGCGAAGAAGGCCACCGAGTCGGTGAACATTTCGCTCGATCCGGCGCTGCTCGGCCTGGCCGCGAGCTTCCTCGACTCGAACGAGCCGCAGGATGCGGCGACCAAGCAGCTGATCGCGGGCCTCAGGGGCATCTACGTGCGCAGCTACACCTTCGATGCGGACTTCGCCTATCCGGCCGCGCAGGTGGACGCCGTGCGCGCGCAGCTCACCGCGCCCGCGTGGCAGCGCCTCGTGCAGGTCAACAGCTCCAGAGATCACACGCACGTCGATATCTACGTGTGCGCCGACCACGGCGTCGCCCAGGGGCTCACGATCATCGCGAGCGAGCCGCGCGAGTTCACCATCGTCAACATCGTGGGCGCCATCGACCTCGCCAGGCTGCACCAGCTCGAAGGGAAGTTCGGCATCCCCAAGCTCTCCGTGCCGCAGAACGGCGACGGCGCCAGGGACGAGAAGCCGCCGGGGCGGTGAGAGCAGCCGCAGCGGGAGCCGCTGCGCGCGACGCCGCCGGCGTGGCGCCGGCAGGCAAGGCGCGTAATATCGGCGGATCATGAGCTATGTCATCAAGCGCGACGTCTGGCTCGCCTGTCTCGCAGGATGGCTCGCCGGCGCTGCCGGTTGCGGCGGGGGCGCCTCGCAGGCGCCCGCCCCGCCACCGACGCCGCCACCAGTGCCGCAGCAGATGGGCTCGGTCACCGTCAGCCCTCAGAATGCCGTGCTCGGGAGCGCACGGACGCAGCACTTCACGGCGACGGTCACGGGG
Source organism: Gammaproteobacteria bacterium (assembly GCA_028871705.1). Classification (GTDB taxonomy): domain Bacteria; phylum Pseudomonadota; class Gammaproteobacteria; order Steroidobacterales; family Steroidobacteraceae; genus 13-2-20CM-66-19. The sequence goes on along the minus strand of JAGWMP010000166.1, from coordinate 5,363 downwards.
ACGGGAACGCTCGTGTGGTCGGTCAACGGCGTCGCCGGCGGCAATCCCGCCGTGGGCACGGTGGATGGCGCCGGCGACTACGTGGCACCGAGCCCCCTCGCGCAAAGCGCCAACGTCGTGGTGCAGGCGGCGCTCGCGAGCGCCCCGCAGACCAATTTCGCCACCGCGGTGGTCGCGCTCGTGGCGACCGGCGACGTCGAGTCGACCGCGAACCCACAGGTGGCGCAGTACACGCTGAACCTCCCCCAGGCGGGCACTGTGCAGGTGCAGTTCGGCACCGACACCAGCTACGGGCTGCGCACCTGGTCGCAGCCGACGCCGGCCACGCCGGTCAACTACGGCGGCCCCGTGACGATCGAGGTGGCAGGCATGCGCGGCAATACCACGTACCACCTGCGGGCGCTGGCGACGCTGTCGGATGGCGCGACGTACTCCGACAGCGATCACACGTTCACGACCGGCATGCCGCCGCCGACGCCGCCCGTTCAGGTCACGAGCCCCGCGGGGCTGACGCCGCAGCCGGGGATCGAGCTCTTCGACAGCGCCGAGCTCGGTCTGCCGCTCTACAGTCCCTCGCTGGCACAGGTCTTTGCCACGGACCTGCAGGGCAATGTGCTCTGGACCTACCGTTACTCCGGTACGCCCGCCAACGTCGTTACACCGATCAAGCTGCTGCCGAACGGGCACCTGCTGCTCGATCTCACCGTTACCACTCCCGCCACCGGCCCGCCGCTGCCCGCCGGTACCGCCAACGACATCCGCGAGATCGATCTGGCCGGCAACACCGTTCGCGACCTGTCGATGGCGAGCTTCAATGCCGCGCTCGCCGCCAACGGCTTCGCGGGACTCACGCTGTACGCCTTCAGCCGCGATTTTCTGGCGTTGCCGAACGGACATTTCGTGTTTCTCGCGACCCAGGCGCAGAACGAGACCAACCTCACGGGCTACTCCGGTACCGTCCCCGTGTCGGGCGATGCGCTGGTGGACGTGGACGCGAACTTCAAGCCCGACTGGGTCTGGAGCACCTTCGATCATCTCGATCTCAACCGCCACCCCTACGAGTTTCCGCCCGATTGGACGCACAGCGACGCGCTGCTCTATTCCGCCGACGATCACGACCTGCTGTTCTCGATCCGCAACCAGAACTGGATCGTCAAGATCGACTTCCAGGACGGCGCGGGCAGCGGCGACATCCTCTGGCGGCTCGGCGCGGGCGGCGACTTCCAGCTCGTCGGCGGCGTCGATCCGACCGACTGGTTCTACGCGCAGCACGGCATCAATTTCTTCACCAGCAACACCAGCGGCCAGTTCGAGCTCGGCGTATTCGACGACGGCGACGACCGGCCGGCGCCGCAGGGAGGGATCTGCGGAGTCGCGGGGGCGCCGGGCTGTTATTCGACCGCGGAGGTGCTGCTCGTCGATGAGGCGGCCAGGACCGCGACGCTGCTGCACCACTACGTGGCGCCCGCCAGCTACTACAGCTTCTTCGGCGGACAGACCGACCTGCTCGGCAACGGCGACATCGAGACGGCTTTCTGCGCGGCGAGCGGCGGGGGCATCGTGCAGGAATACGCCGCCGGTGCGAACGTCACCGAGACTTCACCGGCGATCGTATGGCAGGCCGTCACACCCGGGGCGTATCTCTATCGCGCGGAGCGCCAGCCGAGTCTCTATCCCGGGGTGCAGTGGTGAGCGCTTCCGGTGCGCGTCAGAAGCGTACGCCGATCTCGATCGGTATGTACTCGATGGTGGACGCCGAGTTGACGCGCTGATAGCGGCTCTCCACGAACAACGAGCGGCCGTAGGACAGATCGAACTCGAGTCCTGCACCGACGTCCCAACCGAAGTTGGTCACCCCGCGCGCCGCCACTTCGGCTTCGCCGTAGCCGCCATAGCCGTAGCCATAACCGTAGCCATAGCCATAGCCGTAACCGTAACCGTAGGGCAGAGCCTGATCGAGCTCGATCCGGGTGTAATAGATGCCGAGCCCTGCAATGCCGTAAGCGCGTACGCCGCCGGTGATGGGCACGTGATATAGCGCGTGAGCGGCCAGCGCCACGATCGTGCCGTAGCCGTAGTCGATCTGCGTGCCGAGAGCCTGCTGCGCGCTGTTGACGTAGGAGATGGTGGCATCATGCTGCGCGTAGCTCAGGTCGAAGCGCAGATCGAGCGGCGATGCCTGCGTCGGTGTGTAGCTGAGGCCGAGGTCGAAGACGTAGCCGCCCTGCAGGTAGTTCGAGGTGCTGCCGACGGTGTCGTTGTAGCCCGCCATCACGTCCCAGTGCACGCGCGATTGCTGCGCCAGGGCAGGACGCGCAGCAAACAGCGGTAGCGCCAGCAACGTGGCCACTGCCAGGATCTTAAGCATGTGCATTCTCCGCGCGACCCGGTGTTGGCGATTCCATGGTAGACCGACCCTCGGGTCAAGGGTTCTGATAAGCAGCGTGTTGTTACATTGCGAGCGACTCCGATACACGGCTAATTTTTCCCTGCCGCGCTGTCCGCGGCCGCCCCGCGGATGCGCATAACCCGGAGTATGCGGCCGCTCACCGACACCCGGGTTCTCCGCCCCACCGAATCCGCGCTGGCGCTCAAGCTCGTCAGCGAGATGGACCTGCTGCGCCTGAAGGCCATCGCGCGGCTGCACGCCCGCGGAATGCCGCCGGATGTCGGCTGGGAGGACCTGCTGCAGGAGGCGCTCACGCGGGTGCTCACCGGCGCACGCCGGATCCCCAAAGGCGTGGCGCCCGTGGCATTCGTCGCCGGGGTCATGCGCAGCCTCAGATCCGAGCACTGGCGGCGTTTCGGCGCTGCGCGCCGCCGCAAGGATGCCCCGGGCGAGTATCGCGCCTACCGCACGCGCGAGCTCGCGCTGCGCGATGCGGCGCCGGGCCCGGAGCGATCGCTCATGGCCGGCGAGCAGCTCACCGCCATCGAACGGCTGTTCGCGAACGATCCGGTGGCCCTTGCGATCCTCGACGCCCTCGGCGAGGGGCTCGCCGCCGGACAGATCCGCGCGCGCCTCGCACTCACCGGCACCGAATACGACTCCGCCAGGAAGCGCATACGCCGCTGCCTGCTGCGGGAGGGACTGACATGCGCACCCGACTGATGCACGCGTTCCCCGAAACCGCACTCGAGCGGATCCTCGACGCCCTCGAGCACGAGCTCGCCGGGGCGAGCGATGCCGATGTCCTCGAGGCCGCCGACGATCTCGGCATGAAGCCGCAGATGAAGGGCTCGGCGGCGTTTCTCGGGCTGCGCTACCCGAGCGCACCGCACCGCGCCGAGGACTTCTTCGACGCGCAGTGGATGCTGCAGGTGCTCAACGACCCCAGGCGCATCTGGCTGGCGAGCGCCGCGCTGCCGCAGAAGCCGCCGCTGCCCGCGGCGTCTCGAACCGCAGCGCGCGCGCGACCGGCGCGCAGGAAATCCCCGCGGCCCAAGGAGCCGCGGGAGGGCTAGGGAGGTCTTCCAGGGCGGTACGAGCTTGCGGGTCGCGCCTGCGGGCAGGAGTGTGCCTGCGGGGCGCCCCTATCCAAAATGCGATCTTGCGCGACCAGGAGACGCGGTACTGCATGCGCCGGAAGGGCTACACCTGTCATCTGAAGTGCACGCGCTGACCCCAAGGGGCGTCCGTCGCACGCCGGCGACGTCATGTGGCGTGACGCGGTCACCCGCTCGGGGGAAAATACCGGTACCACGGAGGCGCACTATTACGCCGTCGAACTCAAAGACCCGCCGCGCAGAGGGCAAGCCGGCGCGCGGCCCGCTGACTCGAGCCTCCGGGAGTCGCCATGTGGCCTCGCTGGTTGACTGAGGCGCTGCAGGGCAGGGTGCCGCTGTCGCGCGCCTTCTGGCTGTACGGCGTTGGCGTGTCCGTCGCGTATTCGGTCGTCGGGCTGTTCGTCGATATCGCGAACCGGTTCGCCCTCGTCGTTTACCTGATCGTGGGTACCGCGCTCGGAGTCTTGCAGACCGTCATTCTGTGGCGGTCCGCGCGCAACTCACCGTCGCGCTTGCTGGGCAGGCTCGTGCGCACCGTGATGATCGCCGGCCTCGTCATGATCGCGCTCATGCTGTACGTGCTCTACAGGAACTCCGATCTGCTGCTGTCTTCCGACAATCTCTTGAAGATCCAGTGAACGGGCCCGACGCCCAGGGGGATGGCATGCAACTGACATTGCTGAAGAAGCCGAGCGCTTGTCTACCCATCGCCATGTCGGTGGCGGCGCTCGCGCTGCTGGCCGGCTGGCTCGCCCTCTATGGCATGCCGCGCGCCGGCGGGGACGACGGCGCCATGGCCCACACCTGGCAGCTGCTGATGGCGGGTCAGCTGCCCTTCATCGGCTATTTCGCGTGGAAGTGGTTGCGCTATGCGCCGCGGCAGGGGGTGCTGGTTCTCGCCCTGCAGGGAGCGGCGGCGGTCGCCGCACTCGCACCCGTCTACCTTCTCCACCTGTAGAGCGCGCCACGGCGAGGAGGGTGCGGTGAGTCTGGCGATGGATTCTGCGGCGTTCGCCGCGGTGCTCATGGCCGCGTTCGCGGGATTCTTCGCGTCGATCGTCTGGATGGCCGTGGTCCACAGGCGCTTCGTGCAGCGCCTGCGAACTCAGCATCCCGACGGCTGGAACGGCTTGTGGAGTCCGCCCGAATCGCTCTCCCGCTATCCGCAGGCGGCGTGGAAGGCTCGGGCGCGGGTCACCTTCTACCTCTACGCGCGCGAGTTTCGCGGTCTCGAGGACCCGGTCACCCGATGCCTCGGGGAGCGGGCGTGGCGTGCCCACATGATTTTCTTCGGCTACACCGTCGTCGCGGTGGCGTTGCTGGTGGCGCTCGTGGGGTTCGCCAGGTGAGGTCCCCGGCGACCCCGCGAGGCCGACTCCGCCCGGCCCCGATCGCGCTCGCGTGCGGATTGCGGTGCCGCGCGGGCCGGATCGGGGCCGGGGACACTCACTTCGGGTAGGCCTCGTCCATCGCGGTGGCGCCCGTCTCGAGCAGCGACTTGAGGTTCGAGAGGATCTTCGGCCAGCCACCCGACACCGCGCTGATGAGCTTCGAGGGCTCGCGCTCGATGCTGTGAGTGATGGTGAGCTTGACTGCCGCGCCCGCCGGTTCGAGCTCCATGGTGCAGCGGGAGTCTCCTTCCGCCTTGAGCTCCGGCATCTTCTGATGCTGCCAGCGGATCACCAGGCGCCTGGGCGGCTCGGCCTCGAGGATCTCGCCGGAATCGAGGATGTTGCCTTCCGCGGACAGCATCTTCCACGGCGACCCGGCGGTCCACGCGCTCTCGCAGTGCACGCCGAACCAGTAGCGCTGCATGAATTCGGTGTCGGTGGTCAGTGCCGACCACAGCCGCTGGG
>JAGWMP010000165.1 GCA_028871705.1 Gammaproteobacteria bacterium | reverse complement strand
AAGCAGCGCTTCGCCGCCGGCGAGCTCTATCCCTCCTGGCCGGGCGGGTTCTTCTGCCCGTGCCACGGCTCGCGCTTCGACCTCGCCGGACGTGTGTTCGACGGCTCACCCGCCTCGATCAACCTGCGCGTGCCGCCGTACTCCTATCCCAAGGAGCATCTGCTCCTGGTCGGCGCCGATGAGAAAGGAGCCGCCTGATGAGCCTCAAGACCGCGACCGGCGCCGCCGCTCCCATGCCGAAGGCCGGTGCCACCGGCAGGAAGGGCTTCTGGCCCTGGCTGAACAAGCGGCTGCCGGTCGATAAGTTCGTCGCCGATCAGGTCACCGAGTACTACGCTCCGAAGAACTTCAACGTCTGGTACTTCTTCGGCTCGCTGGCGCTGGTCGTGCTGGTGCTGCAGCTGGTCACGGGCATCTTCCTCACCATGTTCTACAAGCCGGGCGAGGCGACCGCCTTCGACTCGGTGCAGTTCATCATGCGCGAGGTCGACTGGGGCTGGCTCATCCGCTATCTGCACTCGAGCGGCGCCTCGTTCTTCTTCATCGTGGTGTACCTGCACATGTTCCGGGCCTTTCTCTATGGCTCGTACAAGGCGCCGCGCGAGCTTCTGTGGCTGATCGGCATGCTGGTGTATTTCGCGCTGATGGCGGAAGCCTTCATGGGCTACGTGCTGCCCTGGGGCAACATGTCGTTCTGGGGCGCGCAGGTGATCGTGAATCTCTTCGGCACCATCCCCGGGATCGGTCCGGACCTGGTGCTGTGGATCCGCGGCGATTACGGCATCGCCGACTCGACGCTCAACCGTTTCTTCTCGCTGCACGTCGCGGCGGTGCCGCTCGCGCTCCTCGGGCTGGTCGCGCTGCACCTGGTCGCGCTGCACGAGGTGGGCTCGAACAACCCCGACGGCATCGAGATCAAGGAGAAGCTCGGCGCCGACGGCAAGCCGCTCGACGGCATCCCGTTCCATCCTTATTACACGGTCAAGGACTTCGTCGGCATCGCCGTATTCCTGGTGCTGCTCGCGGTGGTGGTGTTCTTCGTGCCGAACTTCGGCGGGCTGTTCCTCGAGGCGCCGAACTACGAGCCGGCGAACCCGCTGTCGACTCCCGAGCACATCGCTCCGGTGTGGTACTTCACGCCCTACTACGCGATCCTGCGCGCGGTACCGGATCAGCGCCTCGGCGCGCTGCTGATGGCGGTCGCGGTGGCGGCGTTCCTGTTCGTGCCGTGGCTCGACCGCTCGCCGGTGAAGTCCATGCGCTACCGCGGCTGGATGTCGCGCAGCGCGCTGGCGGTGTTCGTGGTGTCGTTCATCGCGCTAGGCTACCTCGGCATGCAGCCGGCCCAGGGCCTGTACGTCATGCTGGCGCGCATTTTCGCGACGCTGTACTTCGCGTTCTTCGGGCTCATGTGGTTCTACACGAAGTGGGACAAGGTGAAGCCCGTGCCTGAAAGGGTGATCTACCATGCGCACTGACACGGCCCCCAGGGTCGCCGCGCCCGCGCGCTGGCTGCTCGGCGCGGCGCTGGTCGTGGCCGCGGCCTGCGCGCCGCAGCGCCTGCCGGCCGCGGAGGAGGCCGCCGCCAAGCCGGGCGCCGACTGGGACAGCTGGCACGCCAATACCAACGTGTCGGATCTCGCCTCGGTGCAGCGCGGCGCGCGTAACTTCGTCAGCTACTGTCTCGGCTGCCACTCGCTCAAGTACGAGCGCTGGTCGCGGCTCGGCGCGGACCTCAAGATCCCGCCGGACCTGCTCGCCAGGGACCTGATGCCCGCCGGCGCCAAGTCCACCGACTACATCGTGAGCTCGATGCCGCCCGCCGACGGAGAGGCCTGGTTCGGCAAGGCGCCGCCGGACCTGTCGCTGATGGCGCGCGTGCGCGGCACCGACTACCTCTATCAGCTGCTCACGACCTTCTACGTCGACCCGACGCGGCAGACCGGTGCCAACAACCTGCGGCTGCCGACCATCGCGATGCCCGACGTGCTCTCCGAGCTCGAGGGGCTCAAGACCGCGGCGTTCCGCACCGAGACGCGGCCGGGCGCCTCACCCGAGCAGGTATTCGATCATTTCGAGCCGCTCGCTCCCGGGCGCATGAGCCTCGAGGAATACGACGGCTTCGTGCACGACACGGTGAATTTCCTCGACTACGTCAGCGAACCCACGCAGGTCGAGCGGCATCAGCTCGGCGTGTGGGTGGTGCTGTTCCTGCTGGTGTTCACCTGGCTCGTCTGGCGCGTGAAGCGCGAGTACTGGAAGGACGTCCACTGACATAGTGGCGTCCATCCCCGGGAGCGGGAGTGTCGAGCAGACGATCCATCATGACGTTGTTCTCCGCACCCGATGACCCGTGGAGTCACCGGACGCGGATCGTGCTGGCCGAAAAAGGCATCAGCATCGACATCGTCAGCGTCGAGGCGGGGCGCTTCCCGGAGGACCTGCTCGACCTGAATCCCTACCACAGCGTACCGACGCTGGTCGACCGCGACCTGGTGCTGTACGACTCGCGCGTCATCATCGAGTATCTGGATGAGCGCTTTCCGCACCCGCCGCTCATGCCGGTGGACCCGCTGACGCGGGCGCAGTTCCGCCTGGCGCTCTACCGCATCGAGCGCGACTGGTACAGCGTCGCCAAGCAGATCGACGCCGAGCCGGACAAGAAGCAGGCGCTCAAGCTCAAGAAGATCCTGCGCGACACGATCCTGCAGAGCACCGAGCTCTTCAAGATCAAACCCTACTTCCTCTCGGACGAGTTCTCGCTGGTCGATGCCACCATCGCGCCGATACTGTGGCGGCTGCCGTTCTACGAGATCGATCTGCCGCCCCAGGCGCAGCCGATCGAGAAGTACATGCAGCTGGTGTTCGGACGTCCGGCCTTCCGCGAGGCCCTCACCGACAAGGAGCAGGAGATGCGCCTGCTGCGCTAGGCCATGACCGGCGTCCTACCCAAGCGGCCGTTCCTGCTGCGGGCCATGCACGAGTGGATCAGCGAGTGCGGCCATACGCCGCACGTCATCGTCGATGCGGCGCACGAGGGCGCCGAGGTGCCGCGCGCCTACGTGAAGGACGGCAAGATCGTGCTCAACCTGAGCGCGGGTGCGACGCAGCGCCTCAAGCTCGGCAACGACGACGTGGAGTTCGACGCGCGCTTCGCCGGCGTGGTGCATCACGTGCGCTTCCCCGTGAGTGCGGTACTTGGCGTGTACGCGCGCGAGACCGGCGAAGGCATGGTCTTCTCCGAGCAGGACCTGGGACCCGATCCGCCCAAGCGGCCGCCCCCGGCTGCGGAAGAGGGCAGCCCGCGCCGCCCGCAGCTCAAAGTCGTGAAGTAGCCCGACCGCGGCAGGGGTAGCGCGATCTCTTTCTGAGCTTCATGTACGGCGTTTGCGCTCTTGCGCGAACGCCGTAAGTCCCGTGCGCAGCACGTAAAAAGAGTCGGCCTGTAAGCCGGGTTCTGTCGAGGGCAATCATTCCTCTGGGATCCACGTCGCCGTGGACCTCTAGCGGCCTACCCGGAAGCGCGCGCGGATCGGCGCTGCGTGCCGCCCGTGAGGACGCACGCGGCTTCCCTATTTGGCCTTGCTCCGGGTGGGGTTTGCCGTGCCGTCGCGTGTTGCCACCGACGCGGTGCGCTCTTACCGCACCGTTTCACCCTTGCCGTTCCCGTGAGGGACTTGGGCGGTTTGCTTTCTGTTGCACTTTCCGTGGGCTCGCGCCCCCCAGGCGTTACCTGGCACCCGATCCGCCGGAGCCCGGACTTTCCTCCACCCCCGAAACGGGAGCAGCGACTGCCCGGCCGACTCTGACCCGCACGATAGGGCCGCGGCCGGGGAAGTCAACTCATTAGATGCTGGGGCGAGGTTCCGTCGCGTCAGCCGGTCAGGGTATTTCCTCGTCCGCCGGGGGCGCGGGGGCGCCATCCCGGGTGGCGGCGAGTGCATAGGCCGCCGCGCGCGGCGCCCCGGTGAGCGCCGCCGCGGTGGCCGCGGCGCGTCCCGGCGGCAGCTCGCGCAGCAGGATGTCCATCGTGCGGCGCAGCTCGCCCGCATCGACGGCGTCGGCGCCGGCCGCGGCGCCCGCCACCACCACGGTGAGCTCGCCGCGCGCGAAGTTCTGCTCGGCCCGCGCCCGGGCGTGCAGCTCGGCGAGCGTGCCGCGGTAGATCGTCTCGTGCGTCTTGGTGAGCTCGCGTGCGACGGCCGCGCGGCGCTGCGGACCGAAATGCGCGGCCAGGTCCGCGAGCGCCGCCTCGATGCGGTGCGGCGCCTCGAAGAACACCAGGGTGCGGGTCTCGTGCGCGAGTTGCGCGAGCGCGGCGCGGCGCTCGGCGGCGCGCGCCGGCAGGAAGCCCTCGAAGCAGAAGCGATGAGTCGGCAGCCCCGCGACCGAGAGCGCCGCGGTGATGGCCGAGGGTCCCGGGATGGTGTGTACGGCGAACCCGGCCGCGGCGGCGCGGCTCACCAGCTCGAAGCCCGGATCCGAGAGCAACGGCGTGCCGGCATCGCTCACCAGGGCGACATCCGTGCCGTCGGCGAGCCGCTCGAGCAGCTCGGGGACCCGCTGCGACTCGTTGTGGGCGTGCAGCGACACGAGCGGCGTGGCGACACCGGCCGCCTGCAGCAGCAGCCGCGTGTGGCGCGTGTCCTCGGCGGCGATGAGCGCGGCGCTCCCGAGCGCCTCGAGCGCGCGCGGACTCAAGTCGGCGAGGTTGCCGATGGGGGTAGCTACGACGAGCAGCCTGCCGGGCGCCTTCAGCATCTATAATCCACCGCTCACGCCGCGCGCAGCCGCGGCCCCTTGGGTTCGGATCCTGCGCGCTAACCGTATGGCCCTTCAACCGATGTCGCCCGCCCGCTGGATCTGCGGCGGTGCCGTTCTCGCAGTGGCGCTCGCCCTGAGCGGCTGCCCGAGCCTGACGAACGTCACCCCGCCACCCTCGCTCGATCGCGCCGCGAGCCTCGAGCAAGCGGGCGATGCGGGCGGCGCGGCGCGCATCTTCGAGGGGCTCGCGGCGCAGAACAGCGGCGCGGACCGCAATGCCTATCTGCTGCGGGCGGCGCATGCCTGGCTCGGCGCGCATCGCGCCGACGAAGCCGCTCGCGTGCTGACCGGTCTCGAAGGCAATCTCACGCCCGAGCAGCAGACCGAGCGCGCGCTGCTCAACGCCGGGATCGCGCTCGAACGCGGCCAGACCCAGGATGCCTGGCGGCAGCTCGATGCGCTGCCGATGCCCGCGAATCCCGCCCAGGCGGCGCGTTACCGCGACCTGAAAGCGCGCGCCGCGGTGGGCGCCGGGCACCCGGAGGCCGCCGAGGCGCTCGCGCGCGAGCAGGCCGAGATCGCCCCGCACATCGCGCTGCTGCTGCCGGTCACCGGCCGCACCAACGCCGCGGCGGTGAGCGTGCGCGAGGGCTTTCTCGCGGCGTGGTACCAGTCGCCCGCCGCTGCACGCTTGCGGGTGCGCGTTTACGACACGGGCGCCGAGAGCGTCGCCGCCGCGCTGACCCGCGCCACGGGCTCGGGTGCCGAGCTCATCGTGGGGCCGCTGACCCGCGAGGAAGTCATCGCCGCGGCGCAGTTCGCCGGGCCGCGCCCGCCGCTGCTCGCGCTCAACTTCCTCGGCCCCGAGACCCCGGCGCCGCAGCGTTTCTACCAGGATGCGCTCTCCCCGGAGGAGGAGGCACGCCTCGTGGCGCGGCGCGTGCTCGCGGATCATCACCGCCGCGGTGTGGCGCTCGCGCCCGCCGGCGACTGGGGCACGCGCGTGCTGGCGGCGTTTCGTCAGGAGCTCGAGGCGGGCGGCGGCGAGCTCATCGCCACGGCGACCATCGACGGCACGCGCACCGACTACTCCGAGGCGGTGACGCAGATCCTCGGCATCAGCGAAAGCCAGGCGCGCTACCGGCGGCTCGAAGGCATCCTCGGCACGAAGCTGCAGTTCGAGCCGCGCCGGCGCGCCGACATCGGCTTCATTTTTGCGCCGGCACCCGCCAATACCGAGCGGCTGCTGCGTCCGCAGCTGCGCTTTCATTTCGCGGGCGACATCCCGACCTACGCCACCTCGGCGGCGTTCGAGCCGGACGTGCGCGCCAACCAGGACCTCGACGGCCTGATGTTCCCCGACATGCCATGGATCCTCGGCGGGGATCTCGCCGAGGCGGTGCGCGCCGCGACGCACGACGCGTGGCCGAACGCGGGCCTCGCGCGCAGCCGGCTGTTCGCCTTCGGGTTCGATGCCTATCGGCTGGCGGTCGCGCTGCACAACCGTCCGGACGACGTCAACATCGATGGGCTCACCGGCCGCTTGAGCTTCGATGCCGAGCACCGCGTGCGCCGCGAGCTCGCCTGGGCGCAGCTGCACGACGGCGAGTTGCGGCCGTTACCCGCGCCGACCCCGTGAGGCGCCCGCGCGGCTGAGGGCACGCATCCGTCGAGGGGCAGGGATGCTCACGCACAGACAACTGGCCGGACAACGCGCCGAGGAGCTCGCCGCCGAATTCCTGCGCGCGCAGGGCTGCGAGATTCTCGAGCGCAATTACCGCCGACGCCTGGGCGAGCTCGACCTCATCGCCCGCGAGCGTGGCGTGCTGGTGATCGCCGAAGTGCGCACGCGCGCGAGCGCTGAGTTCGGCGGGGCCGCCGCGAGCGTCGACCGGCGCAAACAGCGACGCATTGCGCGCGCCGCACAGCAGCTGCTGCAGCAACGCCGTGACCTGGCGAGGCTCCCGGTCAGGTTCGACGTGCTCATCGTGAGCGGACCCGAGGGACCCGCGCCGCGCATCGAGTGGATCCGCCACGCGTTCGAGTTCGCGTGAGCGGCCCGAAGCCGTCCAGTCGCCTCACTCATGAGGCACTGTATAAGGTTCATCCCCCAAGCCGCTGATTGCTATGACTGAAACCCGGGGAAGGGAGGTCGAAACCCCCGCCCGGGT
>JAGWMP010000164.1 GCA_028871705.1 Gammaproteobacteria bacterium | reverse complement strand
GCCGGCAAGGCCGCACAGTTCGGGCTGATCTCCTCCGAGGAAGCGAACCTCAACGACTACGTGACCGCCCGGGCGCTCGACGGGCTCTTCAGCCGCATCGCCGACGAGGAGCGCGCCATCCGCAAGGATCCCCTCGGTCAGGCCAACTCGCTCATCAAGAAGGCGTTCGGCGCGCTGTGATCAGCGCGCGCGCCCCGCGACCCAGGCGTCCAGCACGGGCACCAGCGCCGCCTGCTCGGTGCGCTGCTCGTTGAGGCTCTCCATGCCGCGCGCGATGTTGGGCGCCATCTCCGCGGGCAGCCGTGCGCGGACCCAGCTCTCGAGCTCCTGCGGTGGGGCACCCTCCCAGTAGACTTCCGGAACCTGCTCCGCGACGATGAGCGGGGCGTACTTGGGAAACGGCGCGAGCAGCCGGTCCGCGTTGCCGCGCAGCGTCGCCCAGGCGAGCGCGGCGTGCCGGTCGATGAGCTGTCCGACGAGCCGCAGCCGCAGCAGCTCGTCCTGCGGCGGGATCTCGGCCGAGAGGGCGATGCGCGCGGCGCGCACGGCGAGCCCCGCATCGCCCACGCGCATCAGCGCGAGGTAGTAGCGCCGGCGCGCGCTCGCGTCCGTCTCCGCGGCGGCGAGGGTGTGCAGACGCTCGAAGGTGACGGCATTGGCGCCGAGCGCCGCCAGGCCGAGGACCGTGTCCTGATCGTCCGGGCGGATGAGGCGGCGGTCCCCGAGGAAGAGTCCGAAGCGCCGGCGCGCCTCGGCGAGCACGCCCGCATCGCCGAGCTCACCGAGAACGGCCAGCAGTGCGCGGCGCAGACGCACCGCGTCCGGCGCCTCGCGCGGCCTCGGATCCCAGCCCAGGCCGTCGAATACCGGCCGCACGAGGGCGCGCGCGCGGGCGGTGAAGGCGTCGTGCCCCCGCGTGCCGCGCTCGTAGTGCTCGAGCGTCGTGAGGGCGGCGGCGATCTGCTCCCAGGCGCGCGGGTCGCGGTTGCCGCCCATCGCGGGGAGCAGCGCGAGATATGCGCCGAGCGGCTGCGCGCCCGCGAGCGCCAGCGCCCAGTTGTCATCGAGCAGCGCGCTGCGATCGCCGGCCGGCGCGCCGCCGAAGCCGCGCGTATCGGCCGCGAGCGTCGCCTCGTCGTACTGCACGCGGTAGAAGCCGATCGCGTCGGCGTTGAGGCTCAAGGGCTCGCCGCAGCGGCCGGCGGCGCTCGGCTGGGCGTCCCGGGTCAGCAGCTCCGTGCGCGGCGCGGCGCTCCCGGCCCGGATGCGCAGCGGCACGTTCCAGTGTCCGGGGGCCCGGTCGCCGGCGCGCAGCGTATAGCGCCGCTGGCTGAGCAGGATCGTGCGCTCGCCGGCCGCGTCGCAGCGCGCCGCGACGCTCACCAGCGGGAAGCCGGCCTGCCCGGTCCAATCGCGCGCCACCTGGGCGACGTCCTGGCCGCTGGCGGCGGCGAGGGCCTCCCACAGATCGGTGGTGGTGGCGTTGGCGAAGGCGCGCGCGCGCAGGTAGCGGCGGATGCCGTCACGGAACACCTCGGGCCCGAGATAGCTCTCGAGCATGCGCAGCACCGATTGTCCCTTCTGGTAGGTGATCTGGTCGAAGGCGTTGGCCGCCTGCAGCTCATCCGCCACGGACTGCTGGATCGCATGCGTGGACAGGCGCGCGTCCGCGCGCATGGCGCCATCGCGAGCCGCGTCCTGCCGCTGCCACCAGTGCCACTCGGGATTGCGCTGGTCGGTCTCGGAGGTGCCGCGCCAGGAGGCGAAGCTCTCGTTCAGCCACAGGTCGTCCCACCAGCCCATGGTGACGAGATCGCCGTTCCACTGATGCGCGATCTCGTGCGCCTGTACGGCGAACTCCGCCTGGCGATCGGTGAGCGTGCTGTCGGGCGTGAGCAGCAGCAGCCGGTCGTTGTAAGTGATGGCGCCCCAGTTCTCCATGGCGCCGCCGAAGCCGCCCGGTATCGCGATCGAGTCGAGCTTCGGCAGCGGGAAGCCGAAGCCGAAGTAGTCGTCGTAGTCGCCGAGGATCAGCTGCGCATCCGCGAGCGCCACCTGCGCGTCGCGCGCGCGCCCGCGCACCGCCCACATGCCGACCGCGGTGGCGCCGGCGGGCGCCGTCACCGACTCGAGGTCGCCGCCCGTGAACTCGATGAGATAAGACGGCATGTTGGGTGAACGCTGGAACGTCACGGTCGCCAGCGCGCCGTGCACGGTGCGCTCCGCCACCGGCATGTTCGAGACCGTGGCCCAGGCGGCCGGCACGGTCACGGTGAGCTCGAAGGTGGCGCGGAAGGCGGGCTCGTCCCAGCACGGGAACATGCGCCGCGCGTCGGTGCTCTCCATCTTGGTGGACAGCAGCTGCCCGGCCGTCCCGTCCGCATTCACATAGGACTGCAGGAACAGGCCGTGCGGCTGCGTCTCGAGGCGGCCGGCGTAGGAGAAGGTGAGCGTGTGCGCGCCGGGCGGCAGCGGCTGCGCCAGCGTCACCGTGGTGAGCTGCAGGGCGTCGTCGGAGTCGACGGCCGCGGCCGCGACGCCATCGAGGCGCACGTCGCTAAGGCGCTCGTTGAGGGAATTGAAGACGATGGTGCGGGTCGCGGTACGCACCCGCAGCGCCACCGACTCGGTACCCGCGATCGCCAGCGCGGCGATGTCGGGCACGACCGCGACGCGGTAGTCGAGCGGCACCACGTCCTTCGGCAGCCTCCCGGGGGCGCGGTCGAAATCGAACGGCGCGCCGGAGGCGAGCGCCGTGGCCGGGATCAGCATCAGCATCAGTAGCGCCGCCGCGCGGCCCGCGCTGCCCATCGGCGTCTCGCTAGTAGTTGGCCGCCGCGCGCTCTTCGCCCGCGGGCTTGTCGAGGTCGGCGATGAGCTCCGGCCCCACGATCGCGAGCGGCGTGGTGCCGTAGGACAGCAGCCGGTCGTGGAAGTCGCGCAGCGATCCCGCGGCGCCCTTGCGCCGCTGGTACTCGGCGAGCAGGTTCTCGATCTGCAGCCGCCCGATCGAGTAGGCGATGACGTAGCCGGGGCGCGTGGCGATCCCGGCCACCGCGGCCTCGGCCTGCTCGCGGGTGAAGCCGGTCTCGGCGGCGAAGAACTCGGCCGCCTGCTGGTAGGTGAGCTCGCCGCTCGCGAGCTGCGGATCCACGACCGCGCGCGCGCCGCGCACCCGCTCCCAGCGGGCGACGAAGAGACGCGCGTCGAGATCGTCGCCGTAGAGGCCGAGCCGCACGAACATCTCCTCGCCGTAGAAGGCCCAGCCCTCGGCGAACACCCCGTCGAAGGCGATGCGGCGCACGAAGTCCGGGTTGCGCCTGGCGATCGACAGCTGCATGAAATGTCCCGGCAGCGCCTCGTGCGCCGCGGTCGACTCGATGCGATCGCGGTCGAAGTCCTCGTTCATGTCGAGGCGCGCCGCGGCTTCGGCCAGCGACTTCGGCGGGGTGATGTAGTAGTAGCCGGTGGTGGAGAGCGAGAAGAGCCGCGGCGGATTCATGGAGGCGCCCGGCGAGACCGGCTGCAGGAAGGCGGGCGTCTCGACGATGCGCATGGTGCCGAGCCAGTCGGGTACGGTCACCACCTGCTGCGCGGTCACGAACTTGCGCAGCTGCGCGATCGCGTCGCGGTAGTAGTCGATGAGGGCCGCGCCGCCCGGAGCGAGGCCGCCGCCGCTCGCGGCTCCGAGCGCCACGCCACGCCGTTGCGCGCTGTTCTGCACCCAGGCTTCCTCGGCCCAGCCGTGCGCGAGCTCGTCGCGGGCGATGCGCTCGACGTCGTGCGAATCGAACGGCAGCAGCTGCTCTTCCTTCAGCATGCGGTCGTAGGCCTCGCGCCCCATGGCGTAGTTCTCCGGCCAGGCGGCGAGATGCGCCTCGATGTACTCGCGGCTGCGCGTGAGCGCGGCGAGCGCCGCGTCGCGTGCGCGCACGAAGGCCGAATAGTCGCGCGTGCCCTCGCCGAGCTGGCTGCGTGCCGCATCGCTGAGCGCCCCCCCTGAGGAACTCCGGTGCGCCGGCGAGCTCGCGCGCGCCCACCACCCCGAACAGGTGGCAGGGCGCGGTCACCAGATGCTGCGCGGCGGCGATGTAAGCCGGCGCACCGGCGAGCCGGCGCGTGATGTCGAGCCAGGCGCGGCGCACGTCCGCCACCGTGGCGCCCTCCTCGCCCGCGACCGGCAGATGCTGGAACTGGGTGAACACCACCGCGACCAGGCGGGTGGCCGCCTCGGCGTAGTTCTTGCGGTCGCTCTGGTAGACGAGCAGCTCGTCGAGGCTGCGCGTCAGCCGCGCGCGCAGCAGCCGGCCGTCGTCACGGTCGACGAGCGGCGTCTGCCCATCGAAGCCGGCGGCGATGTGATCGAGCCGGGCGCGCCACTCGGTGAGACGCTGCACCTGGGCGGCGCGAAAGGCCTCGCTCGGCGCTTCCAGCTCGCC
This sequence comes from Gammaproteobacteria bacterium, assembly GCA_028871705.1. Lineage (GTDB taxonomy): Bacteria > Pseudomonadota > Gammaproteobacteria > Steroidobacterales > Steroidobacteraceae > 13-2-20CM-66-19. The sequence continues at coordinate 2,527 of JAGWMP010000164.1, read as the reverse complement.
GTCGTGTCCCGGGATACCGAGATACGTCGCCGACATCGGATAGACGGCGGCGGTCGTGTAGATGATGTCCTGCGCGAGGCTGACGAGCTCCTGGTGCGCGGGCTGTGCGCGCGCGCCGCCGGCCGCCAGCGCCAGCACCGCCGTCAATCCGTAGATCCTTGCAGCGTTCATGGGGCTCCCGTCGAGGCACGCGCCGGGACGCGCGTGCGCGGGCGATTATGTTGCCAACGCGCTTGCTGATCCAGTCGCGGCCCGCTGACGCGCGCACCCGGGGAGCGCGCCGTGCAGCGCCCCGATGAGGCGATTCGGGCCGCTAAGGGATGCGGCGCACGGCGCGGCGCCGCCGCAGCAGCCGTGCGGTGAGGCACGCCGCACCCGCGAGCAGCGTGCCGCACTCGATCGCTCCGCCGCCCCCGCCGCCGCCGCTCCCGGGCGGGGCGCCGATCGTCAGCTGTGCGGCGCCCGTGGCGTTCGCATCCGCCTGCGACACGGCGGTGATGGTCACCGTCGCCGGCGCCGGCACGCTCGCCGGAGCGCGGTAGATCCCGGCGGACGTGATGGTGCCGACGGCCGCATTGCCACCGGCGACGCCGTTCACTTCCCAGGTCACCGCCGCATCGGTGGTGTTGGCGAGGGTCGCGGTGAGGGTTTCCGTGGCACCCGCCTGCACGTTGTCGCTCGCCGGGCACACGGCGACCGTGATGGCGGGGGCAGCCACCGCGCAGGCATTCTGACCGGCGATCGCGGGGGCGGTCGTGGCCGCCGCAGTGGGCGTGATCACGACGTTGGCCGTGTCGGTGCGGCCGGCATCGTCCGTCACGGTGAGCGCGACGGTGCCCACGCCGCAGGACGGCCCGACGACGCTCGCCCGCGAGGTGGTGCCTGCCGTGATGCTGAAGGAGAGTCCGCCGCCCGCCGCGCTCCACTGGTAGCTCGCGATAGTATGGCCGTTGGCTGCGGCGCTGCCGCTGCCGTCGAGGGCGATGCTCCGGCCCGGCGTGACGCTCGCCGCAACGGCCACGGCGGCGACCGGGCGCAGCGCCGCGGTGAGCGCGCCCGGAGCGTTCGCCATGCCGGCGCCGCAGGTCTGATCGTCCCGCGTGCAGATGCACTCGCTCACCTGAAGATCGGTGGCGTTCGCCGGCACGTGACACATGGGCGGCTGGCTGCCGGCCGCATCGAGCGAGGTCTGCGGATAGGGTTGCGCGCCCTCTTTCAGCCGGGAGATCAGCTGGCAGCTGTTGAGATTCCTGTTGACGGTCGACATGAGCGCCGCAATGCCCGATACCACCGGCGCCGAGAAGCTGGTGCCGACGCTGTAGGTGCGGTACTGGCCGGCGGCGATCGTGCAACCCGGGAAGCTGCCGCTCGTCGCGTCGCAGTAGTAGAGGCCCGAGTAGTCGTTCGCGTCCGGCGTGCCCGGGCTCATCGCGCTCAAGTTCGTCGTGGTGATCATCGAGTACACGCACGCCGATTGCGCGGTAGTGAACGAGTCGCCGCAGTTGCCCGCCGGGGCGCCGAGCGCGACTTCGCGTCCGAGGCTGCTGTAGCCGACCTTGGTACCCGCCTGGCGCAGACCCGCGATGCCGGCGACGCCCGGACAGTTCGCCGGCACATCCACCGGCCCGCCCTCGTTGCCGGCCGAGGCGACCACGAGCACCCCGAGCGCGTTGAGCTGCCCGATGGCATCGACGTAGCTCGTCAGGCAGCTGCCGGTGCCGCCGAGGCTCATGTTGATGATCTTGGCGGGATTCGGATTGACGGGCACGCCGCTCACCGCGACCCCGCCCGCCCACAGCATTCCCGCGATGATGTCGGAGTCGAGTCCGCCGCACTTGCCGAGCGCGCGCACCGGCAGGATCGGCGCGCCCCAGCTCACTCCCGCCACGCCGACGCCGTTGTCGGTGACGGCGCCGAGCAGGCCGGCGACGCGCGTACCGTGCCAGGAGCTCGGCGCGGCGGTCTGCTTGCCGCATTCGTTCGGGTTGGCTGTGATGTCGGCGCTGGTGACCCAGTCGCCCGGGTCGTCCGCGCCCGGCCCCGGACAGGAGCCGCCGTTGGCGACGAAGGGATCCGAGATGAAGCAGTACCCGGGCAGGAGTCTGGCGGCAAGATCCGGATGATCGGCGCGCACGCCGGTATCGATGTCGGCGATCACGAGCGTGGCGCTGCCGGTCGTGACGCCCCAGGCATCCACCGCATCGATCGCGCTCGGAGTCGCGGCGGCGAGCTGCAGATACCACTGCTGGGCGTACAAGGGATCGTTCGGCGCGCCGTGGATGTAACGGCGCTGATCGGGCACGGCGTATTCGACGTCCGGGTCCGCACGCAGTCGTGCGAGCAGCGCCTCGGTCGATTCCCCGGCGAGCCCCTGAAGCTGCAGCGCGTGCAGCAGCGCCGTGATGGGCCGGTGCCGCAACACGCTGACGCCGCTGCGCGCCGTGAGCGCGCCGAGGCGCTCGACGGGCTCGAGTGCCGCGCCCGTGACGGGCGCCGCGGCGGCGGCACGCAGCTTGACGATGACGCG
>JAGWMP010000163.1 GCA_028871705.1 Gammaproteobacteria bacterium | reverse complement strand
CCGGAGATGAAGTTGCAGGGATAGCGCTTCATCTCGGCGATCAGGGACTTCAGATCGCGCGGATTGACGATGAGGAGGTTGCGCCATCCGAGGCGCGCGAACACCATGCAGTTACAGGAGAGCGCGAAGATGTGATAGAGCGGGATCGCCGTGAGCAGCGTGCCTTCCTTCGGCAGGCTCTCGCCGATCCAGGCCTCCGCCTGCAGCACGTTGGTGCTGACGTTGCCGTGCGAGAGCATGGCGCCCTTGGCGACGCCGGTGGTGCCGCCGGTGTACTGCAGGAACGCGAGGTCGTCGGGACCCAGGTCCACGGGGGCGAGCGGGAGCTTCAGTCCCGCGTTCACCACGGCCTTGAAGGAGCTCGCCACCGGGATGTGCCAGGCGGGCACGTGTTTGCGCACCTTTCTGATCACGAAGTTGACGATCGCGGATTTGGGGAACGGCAGGTAATCGCCCACGGCCGTGATGAGTACGTGCTTCACCTTCGTCCGCGGCAGCGCCTTCTCCAGCACGTGCGCGAAGTTCTCGAGCACGACGATCCCCGTGACGCCGGCGTCGGTGAGCTGGTGCTCGAGCTCCGGGGCGGTGTAGAGGGGGTTCGTGTTGACGACCACCAGTCCGGCGCGCAGCGCCCCGAAGAGGGCGATCGGATACTGCGGCGTGTTGGGCAGCATGATCGCGATGCGGTCGCCTTTGCGGTACCCGTTGGCCTGCAGCCAGGCGGCGAAGGCGCGTGACTGGCGCTCCAGCTCGGCGTAGGTCGTCGTCGCGCCCATGAACACGTAGGCGGCGCGCCCGGCATACCGGGCGCAGGTCTCCTCGATGAGCTGCTTGAGCGAGGCGAGCTTCGCCGGGTCGATGGTCGCCGGGACGTACGGCGGATAGGACTTCAGCCAGATCTTGTCCATCAACTTCCCCCGGTCTTGGGTTTCTTGTTCAGCAATGGCGCGAGGTACGGCCAGACGTTCTCGAGTACCGGCGCCTCGCCGCGGGCGTTGGGGTGCATCCCGTCGCCCTGCATGAGGCTCGGGTCGAGCGCCACCTTGTCCAGCAGGAACGGCACCAGCGGCAGATGATATTGGTTTGCGAGCTCGGGGAACACGCGCTCGAAATCCCCCGTGTAGCGCGGCCCGTAATTCGGCGGTATGCGGATCCCGACGAGGAGCACCTGGGCCCTGGAGCCGCGCGCCAGCTCGATCATGCGGGTGAGATTCGCGCGCATCGCCTCGACCGGCAGCGCCCGCAGCCCGTCGTTGGCGCCGAGCTCGAGAATCACGACGGCGGGCTTGTGCAGCGCGAGCGCCCGCGGCAACCGCTCGAGGCCGCCGTCGCTCGTCTCGCCGCTTTCGCTGGCATTGACCACGCGGTATCCGTACCCTTGAGTCTTGAGTCGCTGCGCGAGCATTGCGACCCAACCCTCCCCAGGAGTCAGTCCATATGCGGCGCTCAGGCTGTCACCGAAGACGAGGATCGTACGGCCGGAGGCCGCCTGCGCCGCGAGCGCGATGAGCAGCAATCCCACGCCGAGCGCCGCGGCGGCGGCGAATCTTGCGAGCGTTCTCAAGGCGGAAAACCTCTCCAAGGAGGTTAGCAGCCCCGAAGGCGCGCTGACCATCGTCGACTCCGTATCGCTCGAGATCGCCCGCGGCGAGTCGGTCGCGGTCGCCGGACCCTCGGGCGCGGGCAAGTCGACCCTCCTCGCGCTCCTCGCCGGCCTCGATACGCCGACCGCCGGGCGGGTGCTGCTGGAGGGCACCGATCTCACGCGCCTCGACGAGGACGGCCGCGCGCGGCTGCGCGCCGAGCGCGTCGGCTTCGTGTTCCAGTCCTTTCATCTCATCCCGGCGCTCACGGCGCTCGAGAACGTGATGCTGCCGCTCGAGCTCGCCGGCCGCGCCGATGCCCGGCGTGCCGCCACCGAGACGCTGACGCGCGTCGGACTGAAGGACCGCACCGGGCACTATCCCCGCCAGCTCTCCGGCGGCGAGCAGCAGCGCGTCGCGATCGCGCGCGCCTTCGTCACGCGGCCGGCGGTGCTGTTTGCGGACGAGCCGACCGGCAATCTCGACACCGCGACCGGGGCGCGGGTCGGGGAGCTCTTGTTCGAGCTCAATGCCAACGCGCACACGACGCTCGTGCTCGTCACCCACGACCGCGAGCTCGCGGCACGCTGTGGGCGGATGCTGCGCATGGAAGCCGGGCGGCTCATCGCATGAAGGCGCTGCGGCTCGCGCTGCGCCTGCTGTCGCGCGAGTGGCGCTCGGGGGAGCTCGGCGTGCTCCTGCTCGCGCTCATCGTGGCGGTGGCGGCCCTGAGCGGCGTCGGCTTCCTCGTCGGGCGCATCAGCGCCGCGGTGGCGCTCGAAGCAAGCTCGGTGCTCGCCGCCGACATCCGCTTAGGAAGCCCCCGGCCGCTCGCGGACGATTACTTCGCCGAAGCCACGCGCCGCGGGCTCAAGTCCGCGCGCAGCACCACCCTCCTCTCGGTGGTCTTCAACGGCGATGCCAGCCAGCTCTCGAACCTGGTCGCGGTCACCGACAGCTACCCGCTGCGCGGGCGGCTCTTGCTCGGGGCCGAGCCCTTCGCGCCCGGCACCCCGGCGCAGGGGATGATCCCGGCGCCCGGGGAAGTGTGGCCGGCGTCGAAGCTCCTCGCCGCGGTCGGCGGCAAGGTGGGCACGGCGCTCTCGATCGGCGCGGCGGCGTTCAGGGTGACGCGCGTGCTCATCTCGCGTCCCGATCAGGGCGGCACCTTCGCCGAGCTCGCCCCCAGCCTCATCATGAATGCCGCCGACCTCCCCGCCACGCGCCTCATCCAGCCGGGCAGCCGTGTCAGCTACGCGGGCCTCTTCGCCGGCGAGCGCGCGCCGATCGACGACTTCAAGGCCTGGCTCACGCTCCACAAGGAGCGCGGCGAGCGGCTGCGCGACATCACCGACGCGAGCCCCCAGGTGCGCAACGCCGTCGAGCGCGCCGGGCGTTTCTTGAGCCTCGCGAGCCTGGTGAGCGTGCTCCTGTGCGCGATCGCGGTGGCAATGGCGGCGCGCCGCTACGTGCACCGCCATCTCGACACCGTGGCGTTGTTGAAGACCCTGGGCGCCACGCGCGCCTTCACGCTCGCGGTCGCGGTGCTGCAGCTCCTCATGCTCGCGCTCCTCGCCGCCCTCACCGGCGCCGCGCTCGGCTTCCTGGCGCAGGAGTGGCTGCTGCGCACCATCCGCGGGCTGCTCGCCGTGACGGAGCTGCCGCCGCCGGGCGTCATGCCGCTGGTGCTGGGTCTTGCGACCGCGATCGCCGTGCTCGCCGGCTTCGCCCTGCCGCCCCTGGTGCAGCTCGGGCGCGTGCCCGCGCTGCGCGTGCTGCGCCGCGACTTGGGTCCCCCGCCCCCGATCGTGATGCTCGCCTTCGGGCCCGCGGTCGCGGTGGTGCTGCTCCTGATCGCCTGGGTGGTGCGCGATGTGCGCCTCTTCCTCTACCTCGCCGCGGGCCTCGCGGTGTTCCTCGCCGCGCTGACCCTCGCGGGCGCGGGCCTGGTGCTCGCCGCCGGACGCCTGCGCAGGCGGGTCGGCGTGGCGTGGCGCTTCGGGGTCGCGAACCTCTCGCGGCGGCGCGCCGAGAGCGTGGTGCAGCTCGTGGCCTTCGGGACCGGCATCATGGTGCTGCTGCTGCTCGGCATCATCCGCGAGGATTTGAACAGCGACTGGCGGCGCACGCTGCCGCCGGACCTGCCGAACTATTTCTTCATCAACATCCCGCCCGCCGAGCGCGAGGGCTTCATCCGTTTCCTCGAGGGCATGGGAGCGCGCACCACGCGCGTGCTGCCGATGATCCGCGGCCGCCTCACCGCCATCAACGGCCAGCCCGTCGGGGAGGGCCGCCGCGGCGGGCGCGGCGAGGAGGAGGGCTTCGCGACGCGCGAACAGAACCTCACCTGGACCACCGAGCTCGGACCCGACAACCGCATCGTCGCCGGCCGCTGGTGGACCAAGGAGGATTCGGGCAAGCCGCTCGTCTCCCTCGCCACCGAGTTCCAGGAATCGCTCGGCGTCAGGCTCGGCGACACGCTCACGTTCGACATCGGCGGGGAGACGCTCGCGACCACGGTCGCGAGTATCCGCAAGGTGAAGTGGGACACCTTCCAGCCGAACTTCTTCATCGTGTTCGCGCCGGGGGTGCTCGAGCACGTCGCCGGCACCTACATGACGAGCGCCTACTTCACGCCGGGTACGGCGCGCACGCTGGCCGAGCTCGCGCATCGCTATCCGAGCGTCTCGATCTTCGACATCGATGAGCTCCTGAACCAGGTGCGCGCCGTGCTCGACAAGGCGGCGCTCGCGGTGCAGAGCGTGTTCGTGTTCACCCTGCTCGCCGGTCTCACGGTGCTGCTCGCCGCGGTGCAGTCAAGCCGCGATGAGCGCCGCTACGAGAGCGCCATGCTGCGCACGCTCGGCGCGCGGCGCAGCACCGTGGTGCAGGGCGTACTGGCGGAGTTCGTGACCTTAGGGACGCTCTCCGGCCTCATGGCCGCGGCCGGTGCCTCGCTCGCGGCTTACTACCTCACGACCCGCTGGCTCGAGCTGCGCTATACCTTCGAGCTGCTGCCCTGGGTCGTCGGGGTGTGCGGCGGGGCGCTCCTGGTCGCGACCGGCGGTTGGCTCGCGACGCGCTCGGTGGTCAATCAGCCACCGCTCACGACGCTACGGGCTTGAGTCCCACCGCGGCGCAGGCGCTCAGCGCCTCCGGGTTCGCCATGAAGGTGTTCCAGACGAAGCCGCTGCGCCCGTTCTCGGCCATGAGCAGCGTGATGCCGGCATCGATCCCGAGCACGTCCGTGTCGTACCAGCCGGTGAGCGGATTGAAGGCGTCGACGAAGCCGTAGCGCTGCCAGGCGCGCGGGTACTGCGCCTGGATGTTGCGCAGCACCGCGATGCACTCGGCGCTCGCGAAGCTCAACGAGCCGCCGGCCGCGCACGGCACGATGCTGCCGTCGATCGGCCCCATGGCGGGCGGGCCGCCCCACACCGTATACCCGTTCACCGAATCGGAGGCGCTGATGCCCCAGAGGCTCGCCTGGTAGTCGGCGAACTGCGGCGCGAGCGCGAGGCAGAACTGCCGGTGCGCGAGGGTGGCGCTCACCGAGTTGTCGAAGTAGTTCGCGTACGCATCCTGACGGTTCCTGAAATCGAACCAGGCGTGCGAGTACTGGTGGATGAAGAGCGGTGCGCTCGGATTGGTGATGTAGGTGTACCCCGCGTAGCTGAGCGTCGGCCGCGCGAACGCGTCCCAGCTCGCGGCCGGCACCGGGTGGGTGGTGGAGCCGATCGCGAGGAGGTAAAGCATCATGAGCTCGCTGTACGTGTCCCAGCGGCTCGCGATGAAGCCGTTCTCCGGCGCCCATCCCATGGAGAAAGTGGTGCCGCCGTTCAGCATCCAGGGCCAGTCGATGCGCTCGTAGATCTGCGTGGCGAGGCTCTGGATCGTGGCATCCTGAAAGTACGCGCGGCAGGTGAGCACGCCGCACAGGAGGATCGCCGTGTCGATGGAGGACACCTCGCTCCCGGGCACGCGCGCGCCGCTCTCCATGTCGATGAAGTGATAATAGAAGCCGTTGACGTTGCTCTGATCGAGCAGGAAGGTGAGCGTGGCGCTGACGCGCGCCGCGATCGCGCCCGCATCGCCGTAACCGCGCTCGGCGCCGATGGCGAGCGCCGTGAGGCCGAAGCCGGTCGCCGCGATGCTGGACAGCGTGCGGGTGTCGTTGCCGGCAGCGAGCGCGCGGTCCTTCACCTGGCCGGTCGTGGCGCTCGCCTGTTCCCAGAAGTAAAGGAATAGCGCGCGCTGCACGGCATCGAGGAACGCATCGTCGGAAAGCGGGGGAGGAGGTGGCGGCGTCGGGGAGCTGCCGCCGCCGCACGCGCTGAGTGCCAGAGCGGCGCCGAGCGCCGGCAGCACCTCACGGCGCGTCAGCCGGCAGCCGCGGGTCGACCGGCTCCCGCCCGTTCGTGACACGTTGACCCCCGGGAACTCGCTTGAGTTAACGGGCAGCTTAGGGAGCTACCCGGGCGGGCGGCAAGCGCGGCGCGGGCCGCGCTAGGCCCAGACGTCGAGTGAGCCTGGGCGGGCCGGGGCGGCGGCCGCGGGAGCCTGTGCCGCGCGCGCCTGCGTTTGCAGTGCCTGCGCGATCTGCGCCTTCGCCGCGCTGATCTCGCCGGAGAGTTTCTGAATGGCCGCCTGCCCCTTGGGCGTGCGCGCGGATACGCAGGTCGTCCAGTCGTTGAGCTGAACCTGGTCCTGGCGGATGCGGCCCTCGAGGGAGGCGACCGGGGAGGATCCGGCGACGCTCGTCATCGGGCGTGCGCACTCAGCGCTGCGCGATGCCGATCGTCACCCAGGAGTCCGGCTGCGGCTCGAGGCGCATCGTGAGTCCCTCGATGGTCAGCTGGTAATTCCCGGGGCCGAACGCGGAGCTGTTGACCGCCACGCGCAGGTGGCCGTTGGAATCCTTCGCGAGGTTGTCGATCACCATGACGCGGCCCTGGTCGATGCGGTCGATGGTGACGCGGAAGTCCTTGTAGGGCGAGCGCGACTCGTCGATGCGAAAGTCGACCAGCTGCGCCTCGCCGCCGCCGATCACGATCGCGGGCGAGTTGGAGGCGCCCGAGCGGCTCGGCATGAGGCGGATCACCCGCGTACTGGTCGCGGCGTCGAGCGTGCGGTCGGTGACCTGGCGCTGCAGATCGAGGATCTTGTGGGTCTTGCCGGCGCTGCTCATCGCGACCAGCGCGAGCGCCAGGCCGAGCGCCGCGGCGATGCCGGTGATGCCGAAGACGACGGCGGGCTGCTGCCAGATGGGCTTCGGCGCTTCCTGCCAGGGCTCGGGCTTGCCGCTCGCCTCGAGGAGCCGCAGGCCCGCGTTGACGCGCTCGGGCAGCCCCATCTCATCGAGGAGCTGCGGATGCTCCTTGCAGTAGCGCTCGAAGTCGGTCGCGGCCTTGATCGGCAGCTTCCCCGAGAGATAGCGCTCGACCACCTGGTTGCGGGCGATGAAGTCGCGGTCCATGCCGCGTGCGGGCACGCCGGCGGCGGC
>JAGWMP010000162.1 GCA_028871705.1 Gammaproteobacteria bacterium | reverse complement strand
CAACTTACGACGGAAGTCTGTCATGCCGCTCAACCTGGATACCTACCTCGGTGTCCACCAGGATGCACTCAAGCTGTACGCCCGGCGTACCGCGGTGCTGGCGAACAACATCGCCAATGCGGACACGCCCAACTACAAGGCGCAGGACGTGGACTTCCGCGCCGTGCTGGCGAGCACCGGCGGCGGCAGCACCGGCAGCGGCGGCGCCGCGGCGCTCGCGCTCGCGACCACCAACGGCGCCCACGTGAGCGGCAGCAGCGCGACCGCGGGCGCAGGCGACGGCCTCAAGTACCGCGTGCCGCTCGCGCCCTCCCTCGACGGCAACACCGTCGACGTGCAGCTCGAGCAGGCGGCGTTCGCCGACAACAGCGTGCGCTACCAGGCCGCCCTCTCCTTTCTCTCGAGCAAGTTCCGCGACCTGATGACGGCCATCACCGGCCAGTGACCGAGGAGACCGCATGTCATCCTTCAAGGTATTCGAGATCGCCGGCTCCGGGCTCTCCGCGCAATCGGTACGCCTCAACACCGTGGCGAGCAACCTCGCCAACGCCGATTCGGTCAGCGGCGACCCCAACACGGTCTACAAGGCGCGCCACCCGGTATTCCAGGCGGTGCACGCCGCACTCGGCGCGCAGTCCGCGGCGAGTCAGCAGCGAAGCGGCGCGGCGGTGCGCGTCAGCGGCATCGTCGAGAGCAACGCCCCGCCCACGGTGCGCAACGATCCCGGCAATCCGCTCGCCGACGCGCAGGGCAACGTCTACGCGCCGAACGTCAACGTCATCGAGGAGATGACCGACATGATCTCCGCCTCGCGCGCCTACCAGAACGACGTCGAGGTCATGAGCACCGCCAAGGACCTGATGCTCGCCACCCTGAAGCTCGGCGGCTGAGCCGGTACGCCACCCCATCCAACTCCCTCGAGGATCCCGAATGTCATCTTCCACCCTGCCGATCGGCTCCACGCTGACGACGCCCGCCACCGGCGCCGCCGGCAGCGCCGCCACGAGCGCCGCGGGCGCCGTGCCGGCCAACATGCAGATCAACCAGTCGCAGTTCCTGCAGCTGATCAGCACGCAGATGCAGAACCAGGACCCGTTGAATCCCACCGATCCGACGCAGTTCCTCGCGCAGATCGAGGGACTCTCGGAGGTCTCGAGCCTGCAGAGCCTGCAGACCTCCATCGCCGGCCTCGCCTCGGGGCTCTCGGGCGCGCAGATGCTGAACGGCACCTCGCTCCTCGGCCACTCGGTGCTGGCGCCCGGCACCACGGCGACGCTCGCCGCGGGCGGCTCGATCTCCGGCGCGGTCACCGCGCCGGGCGGCACCGGCAGCCTCACGGTGTCGGTCACCGACTCCGCCGGCTCGCTGGTGGATGCCTTCAGCGTCTCACCCGCCGCTTCCGGCTACACCCACTTCACCTGGAACGGCAACAGCGCGAACGGCAGCGCCGCGCCCGCCGGCCAGTACACGCTGAGCGTCAACGCCACGGTCGGCGGTGCCGCCCAGTCGGTGAGCCCGCTCATCTACAGCCAGGTCCAGAGCGTCACCATCGACCCCTCGACCCAGGCTCTCGACCTCAACACCGCCAATGGCACCGTGCCCATGAGCTCGGTGGTCAGCATTCAGTAGGAGAACCCTTCCATGTCATTGAACATCGCGCTCACCGGTCTCAACGCCGCCAACGAGGACCTGTCGGTCACCTCCAACAACCTGGCGAACGTCGCCACCACGGGCTTCAAGGGCTCGCGCACCGAGTTCGCGGACCTGTTCGCCTCGACCCAGCAGGGCGCCATCGCCACCGGCAACGGCGTCGACGTGGCCGAGGTCGCCCAGCAGTTCACCCAGGGCAACATCGAGACCACCGGCAACACGCTCGACATGGCGGTGAGCGGCAACGGCTTCTTCATCGTCAGCAACAACGGCGCGCTCAACTACACGCGCGACGGCGAGTTCCAGCTGAACAGCTCCGGCCAGGTGGTCACCGCCTCCGGCCAGCTGCTGCAGGGCTATCCGCCGCTCGCCAACGGCACCTTCAACACCGGCGGCCTCGCCGCCATCACGCTCACCACCAACGAGAGCCAGCCCAAGGCGACCAGCACCGCGCAGATCACCGCGAACCTGCCGGCCGGTGCCACGCCGCCGGCGGATGCGCCCTTCTCGGCCACCGATCCCAACAGCTACAACAACACCACCTCGCTCACGGTGTACGACTCGCTCGGCGCCGCGCACACCGCGAGTCTCTATTTCATCAATACCGCCCCCAATGCCTGGGAAGCGCAGCTCACCGTCGACGGCACCACGGTCGGCGCGCCGCAGCCGCTCACCTACTCGCAGACGGGCCAGCTGCTCACGCCGGCCAACGGCCAGGTCGCCTTCCCGGCCTATACGCCCGCCACCGGCGCGGCGGCCATGAACATGACCTTCAACTTCAGCAACACCACCCAGTACGGCGGCAATTTCGGCGTCACGGCGGTGCAGCAGAACGGCTACACGACCGGTCAGCTGACCGGCATCAACATCTCGCAGACCGGCGTGGTGCAGGCGCAGTTCACCAACGGCAACTCGGTGAACCTGGGTCAGGTGGCGCTCGCCACCTTCGCCAACTCCCAGGGCCTGCAGCAGCTCGGCAACGCCAGCTGGTCGGCGACCAACGCCTCGGGCGCCGCGGTCAACGGCGTCGCCGGCAACTCCGGCTTCGGCAACATCCAGTCCGGCTCGCTCGAGCACTCGAACGTCGATACCACCGCGGCGCTGGTCGACATGATCACCGCGCAGCGCGACTTCCAGGCGAACGCGCAGATGATCCAGACCGAGGACCAGGTGACGCAGTCGATCATCAACATCCGCGGCTGATACTGACGGCGGCAGGCAGGTAAGTCATGGACAAGCTCTTGTACGTGGCCATGTCGGGTGCGAAGGAAACGCTCGCCACCCAGGAGGCCAACAACTACAACCTCGCCAACGTGAGCACCACCGGCTTCAAGGCGGCCCTGTCCGCCTTCCAGACGCGCAGTGTCACGGGTCCGGGCTTCGCCTCGCGCGCCTACGCCACCGCCGGCAGCGTCGGCTTCAACGACACCGCCGGCGAGCAGCAGACCACCGGCAATCCGCTCGACGTGGCCATACAGGGCTCAGGGTTCATCGCCGTGCAGGACAGCGCCGGCAACGAGGCCTACACCCGCGCCGGCGACCTGCACGTCGATGCCAGCGGACAGCTGGTCACCGCCGGCGGCCGCCCGGTGCTCGCCGACAGCGGCCCGATCGCGGTGCCGCCGGCCAACTCGGTCTCGATCGGCGCCGACGGCACGGTGTCGGTCATCGGCCTCGGCCAGACCGCCAACTCGATCGCCTCGGTCGGGCGCATCAAGCTCGTGAACCCGCCCGTGAGCTCGCTGGCGCGCGGCGGCGACGGCCTGTACCGCACCGCCGACGGCTCGCCCGCCGAAGCGGATGCCAACGTGCAGCTCGCCGCGGGCGTGCTCGAGTCGAGCAACGTCAACATCTCCGCCTGTCTCGTCAACATGATCGAGCTGTCGCGGCGCTTCGAGCTGCAGATCAAGGCGCTGCATACCGCCGACGAGAACGGGCAAGCCTCCGCCAAGCTGCTGCAGTCCGGCGCCACCGGCTGATCCACCCCCTTCGCAACCGAGGTCAACTGATATGGAACCCGCACTGTGGGCCGCAAAGACCGGGCTCGACGCCCAGCAGACCCAGATGACGGTCACGGCGAACAACCTCGCCAACGTCAACACCACCGGCTTCAAGAAGAGCCGCGCGGTGTTCGACGACCTGCTCTACCAGAACCTCTCGCAGGTGGGCGCCAACACCTCGCAGAACACCCAGGCGCCGACCGGACTCAACGTCGGCACCGGCGTGCGCATCGTCGCCACCGAGAAGAACTACACCCAGGGCAGCGTCAACACCACCGGCAACGCGCTCGACCTGGCGATCCAGGGACAGGGGTTCTTCCAGGTGATCCAGCCCAACGGTCAGCTCGCCTACACCCGCGACGGCAGCTTTCAGCTGAACGCCCAGGGCCAGCTGGTGACCGCCGCCGGCTACCAGGTGCAGCCGGCGATCAGCATTCCGACCGGTGCCCAGAGCATCACCGTCGGCTCCGACGGCACGGTGAGCGTCACCGTGGCCGGCCAGGCCGCTCCGACCACGGTCGGCTCGCTGCAGCTCGCGAACTTCGTCAATCCGGCGGGCTTGCAGGACATCGGCGGCAACCTCGCGGTGGAGTCGGCCTCGAGCGGTACCCCGGTCACCGGCAATGCGGGCCTGAACGGCATGGGCACGCTGCTACAGGGCTCGGTCGAGGCCTCCAACGTCAACGTGGTCGAGGAGCTCGTCAACATGATCGAGACGCAGCAGGCCTACGAGATGAACTCGCGCGCCGTCGAGACCACCGACCAGATGCTCACCTATTCCACGCAGAACATGTAGGCGGGACACGATGCGAAGCTTGCAAGCCATTGCGCGGACCGTGCCGGGAATCGTGCTGGCGCTGGCCGCCGCCGGTTGCCACAGCTCCCCGCCGCCGAAGCCCGACGAGGGACTCGCCTGGACCCAGGAGAAGCTGCCGCCGCCCACCGACGGCGCCATCTACCAGTCCGGGCGCGAGGTCGTGCTGGCGGAGAACCCCATCGCGCACCACGTCGGCGACATCGTGACCATCGTGCTGAACGAGGCCACCGCGGCGCAGAAGAGCGCCACCACCACCACCAGCAAGGCCAACGCGGTGACCATGCCCGGCACGCAGCTCATCGGCAAGAACGTCTCGTGGCTCAACAACAACATCAACGACACCAGCAAGTTCGATGGCGAGGGCGCCAGCGCCGAGAGCAACAGCCTCACCGGCTACCTCACCGCGACCGTGCTCAAGGTGCTGCCGAACGGCAACCTGTTCATCGCCGGCGAGAAGCAGATCGGCCTGAACCAGGGCAAGGAATACGTGCGCGTCACCGGCGTGATCCGCCCCATCGACCTGGCCGCGGACGACTCGATCGCTTCCTTCCGCGTCGCGAGCGCCAAGATCACTTACAACGGCAAGGGCGCGATCGCCGACGCCAATGCACAGAGCTGGCTGTCGCGCTTCTTCAATTCGCCCTGGGTGCCGTTCTGATGGCCGCCGCACCGACCCTGCGGGTGCGCCCGCTGCTCGCGGGCTTCGCGGTCGCGCTGCTCGCGGGCCTCGCCGCGCCCGCGCACGCCGAACGCATCAAGGACATCGCCACCGTCGGCGGCGTGCGCAGCAACCAGCTGGTGGGCTACGGACTGGTGGTGGGGCTCGACCGCACCGGCGACCAGACCACCCAGGTGCCGTTCACCACCCAGAGTATCCAGAACCTGCTGCAGCGCTTCGGCGTGACGATTCCGCCCAACACCAACCCGATGCTGAACAACGTGGCCGCGGTCACCGTGACCGCAGACCTGCCGCCCTTCGTCAAGCCGGGGCAGACGATCGACGTCACCGTCGGCACCATCGGCAACGCCACCAGTCTGCGCGGCGGCAACCTCATCATGACGCCGCTGCGCGGCGCCGACGGCCAGATCTACGCCATGGCGCAGGGCAGCGTGCTGGTGAGCGGCTTCGGCGTCAACGGCAAGGACGGCTCGCGCATCTCGCTCAACGTGCCGAGCAGCGGCCGCATCCCCAACGGCGCCTCCGTCGAGCGCGAGGTGCCGGTGCACTTCGCCGCCGATCCGCACCTGATGCTCAATCTCAACACCCCGGACTTCACCACCGCGGCACGCGTCGCCGCCGCGATCAACGGCGCGCTCGGCACCGGCAGCGCCGAGGCGCTCGATGCCGTCTCGATCCGCGTGGTGGCACCGCTCGATCCGAATCAGCGCATTTCATACCTGGCGACGGTCGAGGCGGTCCAGGTCGAGCCGGGCGAGGCGCCGGCGCGCGTCATCATCAACTCGCGCACCGGTACCGTGGTCATCAGCTCGCAGGTACGGGTCACGGCCGCCGCGGTCGCACACGGCTCGCTCTCGGTCACCATCACCGAGCGCCAGGAGGTGAGCCAGCCGGGTCCGCTGTCGCAGGGCACTACCGTGGTCACCCCCAAGAGCACGATCGACGTGCAGCAGGCCGATGCCCGCATGTTCGTCTTCCAGGCCGGCGTGACGCTCGATGAGATCGTGCGCGCGGTCAACCAGGTGGGCGCCGCGCCCGGCGACCTGGTGGCGATACTCGAGGCGCTCAAGGAAGCCGGCTCGCTGCGCGCCGAGCTGATCGTGATCTGAAGCGCGCCATGACGGCACCGGTCAACAACGCGAGCGTGTACGGCGACTTCGCCGGGCTCGAGAAGCTCAAGTCGGGCGCCGCGCGCAACGACCCGGCGGCGATCCGCCAGGTGGCGAAGCAGTTCGAGAGCCTGTTCGCACGCATGATGATCAAGAGCATGCGCGATGCGATCGGCAAGGATCCGATCTTCGGCTCCGACCAGGCGCAGACCTACCAGGGCATGTTCGACGACCAGCTTTCGCTCGAGCTCACCCAGGGCAAGGGCCTCGGGCTCGCCGACATGCTGATGCGCCAGCTGCAGCACGCGGGCGTGGCGGGCGCTGGCACCAGCAGCCCGGCCGGCAAGACCGGCACGAGCGCCCCGGCCGGCACCAGCGGCACCAGCGGCACGACCGGCATCAGCGGCACCAGCGGCACGCGCGGCGCGCCTGGCCCGGCGACGCCGGCCACGACCGCCGAGCGCACTAATTTCATCAGCGAGGTCTGGCCCGACGCGGAGCGGGCCGCGCAGCAGCTCGGGGTCCACCCCGTCAGCCTCGTCGCGCAGGCGGCGCTCGAGACCAACTGGGGACGCAGCGTCCCGAAGGCCGCCGGCGGCGCCACCAGCAACAACCTCTTCGGTATCAAGGCGGGGAGCCGCTGGAGCGGTGCCGCCGTCACCGCGGCCACCCAGGAGTACCAGGGCGGCTCGGCCACGAGCACCAGCGCCGCGTTCCGCGCCTACGCGAGCCCGGGCGAGAGCTTTCAGGATTACGTCGCGTTGCTGCGCGGCAATGCGCGCTTCAGCGCCGCTCTCGGCAGCGGCACCAGCGTGTCCTCCTTCGCCCAGGCGCTGCAGCAGGGCGGCTACGCGACCGATCCGGATTATGCCCAGAAGGTCACCGCGGTGGCCGGCCAGGTGGTGGCCAC
>JAGWMP010000161.1 GCA_028871705.1 Gammaproteobacteria bacterium | reverse complement strand
AATAATTGAACAGGATCCGCGGCTTCTCGTACGGATCGCGGGAGCGTAACCGGACCCAGCCTCGACTCTTCGAGCGCATCGGCCCGACGTGTGCCTGGAAGCCATGCTCCTTCGCGAGCGTCGATCCATCATAGGCGATCGCGAGCGGCAGGAAATGGTACTGGATGTCCGGATACTCGACCCCGGGACGGCTGCGAATGAATCCGCAGGTCTCGAAGTGATTCGTCGCCCCGAGGCCGTCCTTGTGCAGCAGCCAGCGCAATCCCACGCGCAGCTTGCCGAGCGGCTTGATCGAGGGATACAGGCTCACGGGCTCGAGACAGGCGACCTGGAAGTAGAACTCGAGGTGATCCTGCAGGTTCTCGCCGACGCCCGGCAAGTCATGGACGACCGGAATCCCCCACTGCGCAAGCTCGGATCCGGGGCCGACACCCGAAAGCTTCAATAGTTGCGGGGTATTGATCGGGCCGCCGGAAAGGATCACTTCCCGTGCCGCGCGCGCGACCTCGACGCGCTCACCGCGCCGAAACTCGACTCCGACCGCCCGCCGGCCTTCGAACAGGACCCTCGTCACCAAGGCGTGCGTCATGACGGTGAGGTTCGCTCGACCCATCGCCGGTCGCAGATAGGCGTTCGCCGCGCTCGCCCGCCGGCCTTGCGCGACCGTCATATCCATCCGCCCGAATCCTTCTTGCCGGGCGCCGTTGACATCATCGATCGTCCGATAGCCGGCTTGCTCGGCCGCGCTCAACCAGGCCGCGTGCAGCGGATTCGCGAGACTCCCATAGCGGGTACCGAGAGGGCCGCGGTCGCCGCGATAGTCGGTACCGCCCTCCTGTCGTGTCTCGGCGCGCTTGAAATAGGGCAGCACGTCGGCGTAGCTCCAGCCGGCCGCGCCTTCGGCGGCCCAGCGCTCGAAGTCCTGCGGATTGCCGCGAATGTAGACGAGGCCGTTGATCGACGAAGACCCGCCGAGCACCTTGCCGCGCGGGGTGTGCATCTCCCGGCCGCCGAGGTGAGGTTCCGGTTCGGTGTGATAGAACCAGTTGTACTTCGGCATGTTCATCGGAATCGACAGCGCCGAAGGCATCTGGATGTAGACCGAACGATCGGAGCCACCATATTCGAGGACGAGCACGCGCGCACCTCCGTCGGCGGTCAGCCGGTCGGCGAGCACGCAGCCGGCGGAACCCGCGCCGACGATGATGTAGTCGAATGTCATCCCGGTCATCGCCGATCCACCCCGTCAGTAGGGAGCCTCGACGCCGCCCATCGCGACGTAGACGCTCTTCAGTTGCGTGTAATGCTCGATCGCCGCGCGGCCGTTCTCGCGTCCGAGGCCCGAGGCCTTGTAGCCGCCGAACGGCAGTTCGATCGGCGTCACGTTGTAGTGGTTGATCCAACAAGTGCCGGCTTGCAGTCTCGCGATCATGCGGTGCGCGCGTGTCAGATCGTTCGTGAAGACACCGGCCGCGAGGCCGAATTCGGTCGCGTTCGCGCGCGCGAGGACGTCCTCCTCCTCGTCGAACGAGAGCACGGACATCACCGGGCCGAAGATCTCCTCACGAACGATCGCCATATCGTCGTGACAGGCATCGAACACCGTCGGCGCGACGTAGTAGCCGTTGGCGAGATCGCCGGTCGTCACGCGTGAACCGCCGATCAGTGCTCGGGCGCCTTCCGCCTTGCCGCGCGCGATGTATCCGAGCACCTTGTGCATGTGCGTTTCGCTGACGAGCGGACCGATCTGCGTCGCCGGATCCATCGGATCCCCGATCCGCATGGCCGCGACCCGCGCGATCAGACGCTCGAGAAACGCCGCCTTGACCTTCCGATGCACGAACACCCGGGTTCCGTTCGAGCAAACCTGACCGGTCGAATAGAAGTTCGCGAGCAGCGCACCGCCCACCGCATCGTCGAGGTTCGCGTCGTCGAAGACGATCAGCGGCGACTTGCCGCCGAGCTCGAGCGTGACGTTCTTCAGCGTGCCCGCCGCGTCGCTCATCACGGCCTTGCCGGTGCCGACCTCGCCGGTCAGCGAGACCTTGCGGATCGCGGGATGGCGCGTGAGCAGCCGCCCGGTGTCGGCGAAGCCCTGCACGACCTGGAACAGGCCGCGCGGCGCGCCCGCCTCGTGGAAGATCTCCTCGAGCTTCACGGCCGTGAGCGGCGTGATCTCCGCGGGCTTGAAGATCATCGCATTGCCGCAGGCGAGCGCCGGCGCGCTCTTCCAGCAGGCGATCTGCAGCGGATAGTTCCACGCGCCGATGCCGGCGACCACGCCGAGCGGCTCGCGCCGCGTATAGCCGAAGGCCTTCGGTCCGAGATCGATGTGCTCGCCGGCGATGCCGGCGGCGATGCCCGCGTAATACTCGAGACAGTCGGCGCCCGAGAGCACATCCACCGCCACCGTCTCCTGGATCGGCTTGCCGGTATTGCGCGTCTCGAGCTCGGCGAGCTCGGTGTTGCGGGCGCGCAGGATCTGCGCCGCGCGCTGCAGCACCCGGCCACGCTCGGCCCCCGTGAGCGCCGCCCAGCGCTTCTGCGCGGCGCTCGCCTCCTCGACCGCCGCATCGATCTCGGCCGCGCCGTCCACGGCAAGCTCCGCGAGCTCGGCACCGGTCGCGGGGTTCACCACCGTGATGGTGCCCGACACCCTGAAGCTGCCGCTGTCGGCCGCACCGCCCGCGGGCGAGCTGCGCGCGGCGACCGCCGCCCCGGCACCGTGCGGGGGCGCAAGATCGCGCAGCCGTCCGTCGACGAATGCCGTGAGGAGCGAGCGTGCCGCGCCGCTGTCGGCTTCCTGCCATTGCGACAGCGCGGCACGCAGCCACACCCCATCGATCATGGCCGCGATCATCGCGGCGAGGCTGCGGGCGTCGGCGCCCGGAATCAGGCTGCGCAGGTCATTGCGCAGGTTCGAGAGCATGCGGCGCTGGTAGGCGGCCTGCACGCGCTTCAAGCCCTCGACGTGCAGCACCTGACCCCAGAACGCGAGCCACGCGGTGCCGGTGCGCCGATCGAATTCCTCGGGCGCGAGGTTGACGTCGATGACCGCCTGGACCCGCTCACGGGGAGTGCCCGCGAGGGCGAGCGCGGCGCGCACACGCGTGGCGATGCCGCGCGAGAGCGTACGGAAGGCCGCTTCCAGCAGGCCATCCTTGTCGCCGAAATAATGGGCTACCAGGCCCGGGGAGACGTCGGCGCGGCGCGCGATCTGGGCGAGCGTCGTGCCGACGTAGCCGACGTCGGCGAGACTGTCGATGGTGACTTCGATGAGCTGCGCACGGCGGGTTTCTTCCAGCTCATCGCGCGGGACCGGGATGGATATTGACTGCCTGTTCAATGTAGGACTCTTGACACCCGATCCATTAAACGGCTATTCAAGCGGCAGAATGATGAAGTCGGCAGCCGCGCGGGTCAAGTGCGTGGCGCGAGCCGCCGCTGACAGGCAACGAGGACAAGGGCGTGGTCGAAAACAAGCCTTCCGGATCCAGTGACAGCGGCCTGGAGCACTTCGGCTACAAGGAGTCGCTCGCCCGCAGCATCGGCTCCTTCGGCAGCTTCGCCGCCGGCGTCAGCTACATCTCGATCCTGACGGGCACCTTCCAGCTCTTCTACTTCGGGTTCGGTACCGCCGGGCCCGCCTACCTCTGGTCCTGGCCGATGGTGCTCGTCGGCCAGCTGGCGGTGGCGTTGTGCTTCATGGAGCTCTCGGCCAAGTACCCCATCGCAGGCTCGGTCTACAACTGGTCCAAGCTCCTCGGCAGCCGGATCGTCGGCTGGTCGTCCGGATGGCTGATGCTCACGGCCTCGATCGTGACCCTCTCAGCCGTGGTGCTGGCACTGCAGCTCAACCTGCCGCGGCTGTGGAGCGGCTTTCAGGTCGTCGGCAACGGCAGCGGTCCCTACGATTTCGCCACCAACGCGGTAGTGCTCGGCACCGTGCTGATCGTGTTCACGACCGTCGTGAATGCGCTCGGCGTGCGCCTCATGGCGATGATCAACAGCGCCGGCGTCTTCATCGAGCTGATCGCCGCCTGCCTCATCGCGATTTTTCTGGCATTCAACATCCGGCGGGGACCCGCGATCTTCTTCTCCACCGGCGGCTACCCGGGTGGCACCGGCTTCGGCTATCTCAGCGCCTTCCTGGTGGCATCGCTCGCCTCCGGCTACGTCATGTACGGTTTCGATACCGCGAGCTCGCTCGGTGAGGAGACGCACGAACCCCGGCGCACGGCGCCGCGGGCGATTCTGCGTGCCATCCTCGCCTCCTTCGTCATCGGCGGGGCGATCCTGGTGTTCGCGATCCTGGCGGCGCCGGATCTCAAGGACCCCAAGATCGGCGCGAGCGACGGCGGCCTGCAGTACATCGTCGAGCAGGTGATGTGGGGGCCGCTCGGCAAGATCTTCCTGGTGTGCATCGTGGTGGCGGTGACGGTGTGCTCGCTCGCGGTGCATACCGCGGCGATTCGCCTCGCCTTCGCGATGGCGCGCGACAATGCGCTCCCCTTCGGCGAAAGGCTCGCGCGGGTGAACACCGAGACGCGCGCTCCCATCGTCCCGGCCGTCGTGATCGGCGTGATCGCCGAGCTGATCCTGGTATTGAACATCGGGCAGCCGAAGATCTTCACCGTGCTGACCTCGATCGCGGTCATCATGATCTATCTTGCGTACCTGATGGTGACCCTGCCGATGCTGCGCAAACGCCTCGCCGGGGAGTGGCCGCCCGCCGACCTTGCCAGCGGCGGTTACTTCACCATGGGCCGCTGGGGCCTCGCGGTGAACGTCGTGGCGGTGCTCTGGGGCTTGAGCATGGCGATCAACCTCGCCTGGCCGCGCGAAGCGGTCTACGGCACGCCCTGGTACAACACCTGGGGAGCGTTCGTGTATATCGGCGTCATCCTGGGCGTGGGGCTCCTCTGGTACGCGCTCAGGGGCGCGCGCCACATCGGCACGCTGGCCTCGCATACGCGCGAGCCCTGAAGCAGCCGGGTGTCGCGCGGATTCAAGCCGCCCGGCGCGCGGGTGCTCGTACCGCGCCCGTCCCCGGCGCATGATCGCGCACCCCGGCACGGACCCACCCGGAACCGACCATGACACCCTTCTCGGCGCTGTCGCTCCTCAAGCAGGGCCTCGGCGGCCAGCGTGGCTGGAAGCCGCAGTGGCGCAGTCCCGATCCCAAGGGCGCCTATGACGCGGTGATCGTCGGCGGCGGCGGGCACGGCCTCGGCACCGCCTACTATCTCGCGAAGGAGCACGGGCTCACCAACATCGCGGTGCTGGAAAAAGGCTGGATCGGCGGCGGCAATACCGGCCGTAACACCACCATCATCCGCTCCAACTACCTCTTCGCCGAGAGCGCCGCGCTCTACGACCACGCGCTCAAGCTCTGGGAAGGCCTCTCGCAGGAGCTCAACTACAACACCATGTTCTCGGCGCGCGGCGTGATGATGCTGGCGCACACGGTGCACGATGCCCAGGTGGCGCAACGCCACGTGCACGCCAACCGCGCCGCCGGCGTCGACAACGAGTGGCTGACACCCGCCGAGGCCAAAGCCTTCTGCCCGCCTCTGAACATTGGCGACATCCGCTACCCGGTGATCGGCGCCGCGCTGCAGCGTCGCGGCGGCACCGCGCGCCATGACGCGGTCGCCTGGGGCTACGCGCGCGGCGCCGACTCGCTCGGCGTCGATATTCTCGAGAACTGCGAGGTCACGGGTATCCGCTTGGGATCCGACGGCGCCGTCGAGGCGGTCGACACCACACGCGGCCGCATCCGCACACCGCGCGTCGGCGTGGCCGCCGCGGGGCACTCGAGCGTCATCATGGCAATGGCGGGCGTCGCACTGCCGCTGGAGAGCTACCCGTTGCAGGCGCTGGTGTCGGAGCCGGTGAAACCGGTGTTCCCGTGCGTCGTCATGTCGAACACCATCCACGCCTACATCAGTCAGTCGGACAAGGGCGAGCTCGTCATCGGCGCGGGCACCGATGCCTACACCTCCTACACGCAGCGCGGCGGCCTGCACATCCCGAGCCATGCGCTGGAAGCGATCTGCGAGCTCTTCCCGATGTTCCGGCGTCTCAAGATGCTGCGCAACTGGGGAGGCATCGTCGACGTTTCGCCCGACCGCTCGCCGATCATCGGCAAGACGCCGGTTCCGGGGCTGTACGTGAACTGCGGCTGGGGCACCGGCGGCTTCAAGGCGACGCCGGGCTCGGCGCACGTCTTCGCCTGGACGATCGCGAAGGACGAGCCGCATCCGATCAACGCACCGTTCACGCTCGAGCGCTTTCGCGACGGCGACCTGATCGATGAGGCCGCCGCGGCGGCCGTCGCGCACTGAAAGGGACGCCATGCTCCTCATCGAGTGCCCTTACTGCGGCGAGCGTCCAGAGCCGGAGTTCGTCTACGGCGGCCAGGCGCACGTCGCCCGCCCCGCGCAGCCCTCCGGGACCAGCGCCGAGGAATGGACGCAGTTCCTCTACCTGCGCGCCAATCCGCGCGGCCTACACGCCGAGCGCTGGCGGCACACGCACGGCTGCGGGCGTTTCTTCAACGCGCTGCGCGACACTGCCACCGACCGCTTCCTCGCCACCTACCGGGTCGGGGAGCGGGTGCCGCAGCTGCCCGGCGGCCCCGCATGAGCCGCACTCCGATCGGCGGGCGCATCGATCGCACCCGCGTGCTCAACTTCCGCTTCGACGGCAGGAGCTACCGGGGCTACGCGGGCGATACGCTCGCCTCGGCGCTGCTCGCCAACGGCGTGCACCTCATGGGGCGCTCGTTCAAGTATCACCGCCCCCGCGGACCCCTGGCCGCGGGAGCGGAGGAGCCGAACGCGCTCGTGACCGTGACCCGCGACTCGGCGCGCAGCACGCCGAACCTGCGCGCCACGCAGGTCGAGCTCTACGAGGGGCTCGAGGCCTTCAGCCAGAACCGCTGGCCTTCGCTCGGTTTCGACTTCGGCGCGGTCAACGACCTCTTCGCGCGCTTCATCCCCGCCGGCTTCTACTACAAGACCTTCATGTGGCCGGCGGGCGCCTGGAAATCGCTCTACGAGCCGCGCATCCGCGCGGCAGCGGGACTCGGGCGCGCGCCCGCTGAACCCGATCCCGACCGTTACACCACGCGCTTCGCCCACTGCGACGTGCTGGTCGTCGGC
>JAGWMP010000160.1 GCA_028871705.1 Gammaproteobacteria bacterium | reverse complement strand
TCACGATCTCGTCGAACACGTGCACGATGCCGGGCCGCGAGCGCTGCAGCTTCTCGATGACGTCCATGCGCGCGATGAAGCGCTGCTTCTCGGACTCGAGGCTGTTGATCTCCTCGATCTGCTTGTCGAGCTGCTTGATCTGCACGCGCAACATCTGGTTGCGGCGCTGCTGGCCGGCGATCATCGAATCGAACATCAGATAGGCGGCGAAGGTGGTGAGCACGGCGGCGAGCACCGCGACGCCGAGCGCCACCAGGAACGCGAGCTTGCGCTCTTTACGCTGGCCTTCGCGCCAGGGAAGCAGATTTATGCGTGGCATGTCAGTCGAAGCTCCGCAATGCAAGCCCACACGCAGTCAGCAGCGCCGTGGCGTCGCGCTGCACCGCCTGCGCCTTGGCGCGTGAGGACAACTTCATCTGGCCGAGCGGGTCGCCCTTTTCGGCGGAAATACCCACGCGGCTCGAGATCACCTCGGCGACGCCGGGAATGTTGGCGCAGCCGCCGCACACCAGGATCTTCTCCGGCTGCTCGCGCCCGGAGCCCGAGGCGAGATAGAACTGCAGCGAGCGGCTCACCTGCTGCGTCATGTCGTCGATGAAGGGGTCGAGCACCTCGGACTGGTAGTTGCCCGGCAGCCCGCCTTCCTTCTTGGCGCGTCCGGCCTCCTCCATGGCGAGGCCGTAGGTGCGCATGATCTCCTCGGTGAGCTGTTGCCCGCCGAAGGCGAAGTCGCGGGTGTACACGACCTTCAAGTTGCGCAGCACACTGAAAGTGGTGCTGCTCGCGCCGAAGTCGACCACCGCGATGGTGCGGTCGATGCCGCCGTCGGGCATCTGGTGCGTCATGAGCTTGCAGGCGTTCTCGAGCGCGAACGCCTCGACGTCGACGATCTTGGCGGCGAGGCCCGCGGCCTTGACCGCCGCCTGGCGCTGCTCGACGTTCTCGGTGCGCGTCGCGACCAGCAGCACGTCGTTCGACTCGGGATCCTTGTCGTTCACCCCGAGGACCTCGAAGTCGTAAGAGACCTCGTCCATCGGGAAGGGGATGTACTGGTCGGCCTGCATCTCGACCTGGGCCTCGAGGTCCGAGGCACGCAGCGAGCGCGGCATCTGGATGACCTTGGTGATGGCGGCATCGCCGGAGATGGCGATCGCGACCTCATCGCTCTTGGCGCCGGCGCGCTTGACCGCGCGGCGGATGGCCTCGCCGACCGCCTCGGCATCGACGATCGCCTTCTCGTTGATGGCGTTCTGGGGCGTGGGCTCGGCCGCGTAAGCCTCGACCCGGTACTGCCCGCCCGCCATCGCCAGCTCGATCAGCTTGACCGAAGAAGTGGTGATATCGAGACCCAGCAGCGGCCGGTACTTGCGCTGAAGAAGGAACATTTTTTATTTCCTTTTCAGGATTTTACGCCTGAAAGTGACCGCCCTGTATAAATCCGGAGACACTATATAACAGCGCAAAGTTAAATTGAACGTGAGGGGCCTCACGGTTCCAGGGAGCGACATGGACGGATGCCGGCGAACCACGAAGGGCGTCACGCCCGGTGGCGGCCGGATCACGGGTCAACGAATGTCGCTGCGCCTTGTCCAAAGCGTCCTGTGAGGAGACGGTGAAAGCCAGCCGGGGCGGAGCGAGCGGTGCTGCGCGCGAGGAGTGCGGTGGAACCGCCGGGTCCGTCCCCGTGGGGCCGCGTGGCCCTGATGGGGCGGAGTGCGTTAACGTTCCGACCGGCAACCCCGCTGTCGTAGGCACGTACGCCCGTAGACCGGAGGCTTTGCGTCCCCACCTTTCGGTGAGTTTGCCCTGATGCGGCGGGTACTATGCATAGCGCTCCGGGCGAGCGCAAGGTGACAGAGTTGGTTTCTGTGAAATGGAATTGGTTTCGGATTATGACCCTCGCCGCCGGGGGCGTGATGTTGGTCACATTTCTCTGAGCCTGGGCGCTCGGCTGCGCCTACGTGTACCTGGTGCCGACGCTTCCGTCGACGGACGCGATGCGCAACGCGGAGCTGCAGGTGCCGTTGCGCGTCTATACGCGCAGCGGCGCGCTCATCGCGCAGATCGGCGAGCAGCGGCGCATCCCGGTGACCTACGCGCAGATCCCCGAGGTCGTGAAGCACGCCTTCCTCGCCGCCGAGGACGAGCGCTTCTTCGAACATCACGGCATCGATTACTTCGGCGTGATCCGCGCGGCGGTGGTGGACGTCATCTCCGGGCACAAGACGCAGGGCGCGAGCACCATCACCATGCAGGCCGCGCGCAACATGTTCCTGTCCCTCGACAAGACCGCACGCAGGAAACTGCAGGAGACCTTCGTCACCTACCGCATGGAGCACGAGTTCACCAAGCAGGAGATCTTCGGGCTCTACCTCAACGTCATCTTCTTCGGCCAGCGCTCCTACGGCGTGGCCGCCGCCGCCGAGGCATTCTTCGGCAAGACGCTCGACAAGCTCGACGTCGCCGAGGCGGCGACGCTCGCCGGCGTCCCCAAGGCGCCCTCCAGCTACAACCCGATCGTCAATCCCGAGGCCGCGACGCAGCGGCGCGCCTACGTGCTGCGCCGCATGCGCGAGCTCGGCTACATCGACGCCGCGACCGCCGAGGCCTCCAACAAGGAGCCGATGCACGCGCGCGCGCACGCGCCGCTCTACGACATCGAGGCGCCGTACGTCGCCGAGATGGCGCGCCTCGAGCTGCGGCAGCGCTTCGGGGCGAGCGCCGAGACCGCCGGCTACAAGGTCTACACGACCCTCGACGGACGGCTGCAGGCGGCCGCCAACCGTGCGGTGCGCATCGGCCTCATCGAGTACGACCGCCGCCACGGCTGGCGTGGCCCGATCGGGCACGTCGATCTGCCCGCGGGTCCCGCGCCCGACTACGACGACCTGGTCGATGAGTACGCCAGCATCGGCGACCTGACTCCCGCGATCGTCACGGCGGTCGAGGAGCGCGACGTGAAGACCTACGTGAAGTCGGCGGGTCCTGCGAGCATCGACTGGGACGGACTCGCGTGGGCGCACAAGGCGCTCGCCAACGAGGCGGTCGGGCCCGCCCCGACGCGGGCGGCGCAGGTGCTGAAGAAGGGCGATGTCGTCTACGTGATCGCGGACGAGGCCGGCCACGCACAGCTCGGGCAGGTCCCGGAGGCGCAGAGCGCCCTCGTCGCCCTCGATCCCAACGACGGCAGCATCGTCGCCCTCGTCGGCGGCTTCGACTACTTCACCAACAAGTACAACCGCGTCATCCAGGCCCGGCGCCTGCCGGGCTCGGGCTTCAAGCCGTTTCTCTACTCGGCGGCGCTCGAGCACGGCATCACGCCGGCGAGCACCTTCCTCGACGCGCCGATCGTCCTCGAGGGCAACGGCGCCGAGGAAGCCTGGCGCCCGGAGAACAACGAGCGGCAGTTCGGCGGTCCGACCCGCCTGCGCGAAGCGCTGGTGCATTCGCGCAACCTCGTCTCGATCCGCGTGCTGAAGGAGCTCGGCGTCGACAACGCCATCGACTACGTCAGCCGCTTCGGCTTCGACCCGAAGACCATGCCGCACGACCTGACGCTCGCCCTCGGCACGCTCGAGGTCACCCCGCTCGAGCTCGCCGCCGGCTACGCCGTGTTCGCCAACGGCGGCTATCGCGTCCAGCCCTACTTCATCGATCGCATCGAGGACGCCGCCGGTCAGGTGGTGTGGCGCGCCGCGCCGCGCCTGGTGTGCGCGCAGTGCGACCCCGCAGGCGGCGGCGCCCCGCAGCCGCCGGCGGCCGCGCTCAAGGTGGCATCCGGGAGCGCGCCGGCGACGTTGCCGGGCGGTGACCCGCGCGCCGCGGTCCCCGGGGAGAGTCTCGACGGCGCACCCGCCGCTGGCGCGCCGCTGCCGGCCGACCGCATCGCCCCGCGCGTCATCAGCGCGGCGAACGCCTACGTGATGACCGACATGATGGGCGATGTAATCCGCCATGGGACGGGCGTACGCGCGCGCGTGCTCGGGCGCGAGGACATCGCCGGCAAGACGGGCACCACCAACAAGGCCGTGGACACCTGGTTCAACGGCTTCACCGACAACCTGGTGGCGACCGTGTGGGTCGGCTTCGACCAGGACAAGCCGCTCGGCGAGAGCGAGGAGGGCGCGCACACGGCGCTGCCGATCTGGATCGCCTTCATGCGCGAGGCGCTGCGCGGCGTGCCGGAGGAGCACCGGCCGATGCCCGACGGCGTGGTGAGCTTGCGCATCTCGCCGCAGACCGGGGAGCTGGTGAGCGATGAGAACCCGGCCGGCATCACCGAGATCTTCATGGCCAGTCATCTGCCGCAGAACGAGCCCGGCAACATGCAGAACACCGAAGGCCAGCAGAGCGGCGAGCCGATCTTCTGACGATGCGCATCCGCCGACATCCGACCCGCGGCGACAACCTGCGGCGCGCCCTGGCGCAGGAAGCCGCGCGCATCATGGCCGAGCACGGCGTGCAGGACTTCCTCACCGCCAAGCGCAAGGCCGCCGAGCGCTTAGGGGTCACCGACGTCGCGGCGGTGCTGCCGAAGAACCGCGAGATCGAGGTGGCGCTTGCCGAGTATCAGCGCCTGTTCGGCGGCGAGTCGCACGCCGAATGCTTGAGCGCGCAGCGCCGCGCGGCGCTCGCCGCCATGCGGCGCCTCGCCGAGTTCGAGCCGCGCCTGGTCGGCGCGGTGCTCTCGGGCACCGCCACCGAGCACTCCGACGTGCAGCTGCATCTGTTCGCCGATCGCGCCGAAGCGGTGACGCTCAGGCTCATGGATCTGCGTATCGCGCACGAGGTGACCGAGCGGCGCGTGAAGCTCGATGCCGAGCGGGTGCGGCCCTTCCCGGGCGTGCGCTTCGCGGTCGACGATTGCTCGATCGAGGTGACGGTGTTTCCGGCTGACGGCATCCGCCAGGCGCCGGTGAGCCCGGTCGACGGTCGGCCGATGCGCCGCGCCAACGCCTTCGAGGTCGAGGCGCTGCTCGGCGAGTCCCTGACCTAGCGCTTTGCGACGTCGACGTATTCGCGCCGCGTCGGGCCGGTGTAGAGCTGGCGCGGGCGGCCGATGCGCATGTTGGGGTCGGAGATCATCTCCTGCCAGTGCGCCACCCAGCCGACGGTGCGCGCGATGGCGAACATCACCGTGAACATCGAGCGCGGGATGCCGATCGCGCTGTAGATGACGCCGGAGTAGAAATCCACGTTCGGGTAGAGCTTGCGCGAGACGAAGTACTCGTCCTTGAGCGCGATTTCCTCGAGCCGCAGCGCCAGCTCGAACAGCGGGCTGTCGGTACGCCCGAGCGCGGCGAGCACCTTGTGGGCCATCGCGCGGATGATCTTGGCGCGCGGATCGAAGTTCTTGTAGACGCGGTGGCCGAAGCCCATGAGGCGGAAGTGGCTCGACTTGTCCTTGGCCATGCCTAAGTACTTCGGGATGTTATCGACCGAGCCGATCTGCTCGAGCATCGCCAGCACCGCCTCGTTGGCGCCGCCGTGCGCCGGACCCCACAGCGCCGACACCCCCGCCGAGATCGCCGCGTAGGGATTGGCGCCGGTGCTGCCGGCGAGGCGCACCGTCGAGGTACTGGCGTTCTGCTCGTGGTCGGCGTGCAGCACGAAGAGGAGGTCGAGCGCCTCGCAGGCCACCGGGTCGAGCTGGTACGGCTCGCACGGCACCGCGAACAGCATGTTGAGCACGTTGCTCGCGTAGTTGAGATCGTTGCGCGGGTAGATGAAGGGCTGGCCGAGCGAATGCTTGTGCGCGGCTGCGGCGATGGTCGGGAGCTTGGCGATGATGCGGTGGGAGAAGATCTCGCGATGGCGCGGGTTATGGATGTCCATCGAGTCGTGATAGAAGGCGGACATCGAGGCCACGACCCCCGACACCATCGCCATGGGGTGCGCATTGGCGTGGAAGCCGTTGAAGAAGCGCAGCAGCCACTCGTTGATCATCGTGTGATAACGGATGTTGCCGTTGAACTCCTCGAGCTGCTTCGCCGTCGGCAGCTCGCCCATGAGCAAGAGGTACGCCACCTCCATGAACGAGCTCTTCTCGGCGAGCTGCTCGATCGGGTAGCCGCGGTAGAGCAGCACCCCGGCGTCGCCGTCGATGTAGGTGATGCGGCTCTCGGTGGCCGCGGTCATGCCGAAGCCCGGGTCGTAGGTGAAGACGCCGAGATCCTTGTGGAGCGTGGCGATGTCGAGCGCCGCGGGCCCAATGGTGCCGCTCTTCACGGGCAGCGCGCTGTCGCGCCCGCTCTCGGGATCGGTGAGTGTGAAGGTCTTCTGGGTCATTGCGCCGCGGCTTCCATAGCCCGCTCTGCGTGCCTATCGGCGCAGAGCACCTGAATCTTAAGGAGGTTTACATGGACCACGCGCCACAATCAAGGCGCGCGGCCGCGGCTGTGAGACGGCTCACCCGAACGAGAGAGGAGTTGTGACGCGGACCGCCGGCGGTCCGCGCAGCCGTCTTACTTGGCGGCGCCGGTCGCAGCGCCGCTCGCGGTCGCGGCGGCGTACTTCTTGCGGAACTTGTCGACGCGCCCGGCGGTGTCGACGATCTTCTGCTTGCCCGTATAGAAAGGATGGCAGTTCGAGCACACCTCGACCTGCAGGTCGTGGCCGAGCGTCGAGCTCGTCTTGAACGTGTTGCCACACGTGCAGCTGACGCTGATCTCTTTGTACTCGGGATGAATGGCGGCTTTCATGGCGGCTCGGGACTCTTGAGGTGGGCTCACCGCTTCATGGGGCGGCAGCGGGCTCGTTTAAAGGGCGCGGGAGTTTAGCGGCAGTGCCGCCGCGCCTCAAGCACGGCCCCGCGGGGACCTTCCGGGAGCGCCATTCCTTATCCACAGAAGCTGTGGACAAGTCTGTGGAAGATGGGCCCCGCGAGGCTGCGATTTCCCGGGCAGATTGCATTATTGTTACTTTGGTCAAAATTTGACCAGGCGATTTTGACCTGTTCTTTCAATCACTTAAGTCGATGATGTCCAGCGGCTTGGGCGCTTTGCCGTGTAATTCACTCATTCTCCGAAGGCGCCTCCGGCGCCTGTGAATAAAGGCTCCAGGCTGTCCCGAACACCCCCGGCCGAAACGATTGACATTGCGGAAGCGCCGGTCGTTTTCGGCCTTTCGGCCATGAACTCCGTCAGCAAGTCGTTGAGGAACCTCGAGCCGAGCGCGCTCGCGCGATAGCCCCCGGCGGTGCGCTCGAGGAGTCCGCGGCCGAGGAGGCGCGCGAGGGGCGCGGCGATCTCATCGGCGCCAAGACC
>JAGWMP010000159.1 GCA_028871705.1 Gammaproteobacteria bacterium | reverse complement strand
ATCAGAACTGGAGGAGCACACGTCATGAACAGTTTCACTCTCACCGCGGTCGGCAACCTCGCGCGCAACCCGGAGCTCGTCACCAAGGGAGACAAGAGCCACGCGCGCTTCTGTCTCGTCGGCAACGACTACGCGGGCAAGGACGAGGAGGGCGCGGCGCGTGAAGTCACCACCAGCCTGTGGTTCGTGGCCTTCGGGGCGATGGGCGAGGCCATCGCGCGCAACAGCCTCAAGGGCGACCAGCTGATCGTCGATGCGCGCGTGCGCTCGAGCAACTGGACCGACGATCAGGGCGAGAAGCAGTACGACCATTCCTTCATCGTGCAGGGTTTCCGCTTCGGGGCGCCGGGCAAGCTCAAGCGCGAAGAGCTCGACGCGCGCCGCGGCGAGTCCCATCCCGCCGCCCGCGCGGTGAACGAGAGCTGAGCCAGTGGCGGGGAAGGGGAGGCAATCCATGAGGACACGTTCGCGGCTCATCCCGCGCGCCGGCCGCACCTTCGGCGCGCTGCTGCTCACGGCGGCTCCGGCCATCGCGCTGGCGCAGGCCGCTTCGCCCTTCATGACCGGG
The DNA here is from genome assembly GCA_028871705.1 of Gammaproteobacteria bacterium. Taxonomy (GTDB): domain Bacteria; phylum Pseudomonadota; class Gammaproteobacteria; order Steroidobacterales; family Steroidobacteraceae; genus 13-2-20CM-66-19. The sequence continues at coordinate 6,738 of JAGWMP010000159.1, read as the reverse complement.
GCGACGGCGCTACAGACCAATATCCTGGCATGGCTCACTCCGATCGCGATCATCCTGGTCATGGTGCTCGGCGCCATGGCCATGGCGAACCGGATGTCGTGGGGATGGTGTTTCGCGGCCATCCTCGGGATCGCGATCGCCTTCGGCGCCCCGCAGATCGTGACGTGGGTGCGCGGCATGTTCGGGGTGTGAGATGGGCGCCGCGGGCCGCAATGCCGGACTCGTCGCCGACCCGCTGTTCGTCGGGGCGACGCGCCCGCCGATGCGCTGGGGCGTCACGTATGCGGCGCTGCTCTGCAACCTCGTCTGCACGCTCGAGGCGTTCCTCCTCACCCGCAACCTCCTCACGCTGCTCCTCGCCGCACCGATTCACGGCGTTTGCGCCCTGCTGTGCGCGCGCGATGCGCGTTTCTTCGACCTGGTCATGCTGTGGGGCCGGACGCGCATGCCCGCGGCGCTCGCGAATCTGCGCCGCTGGCGCGCGAGCAGCTACAGCCCGCTGACGCTCGATCTGCCGCGCCGGGACGGGCGGCGCGGCGGGCGCGGAGCGCCGCCGTGATGCAGGCCGGTCGCGCGCTGGCGCTGCAGCGGGAGCGCAACGCCGCCCTGCACGTGCCCTACGCGGCGCACGTCGCCGAGCGCGTCGTCACGACGATCGCCGGCGACTACCTGCAGGTGTTTCGCCTCGGCGGCGCGAGCTTCGAGAGCGCCGACGATGCGCAGCTCAACAACTGGCACGAGCGTCTCAACGTTCTGTGGCGCAATCTCGCGAGCCCGGATGTCGCGCTCTGGACGCACGTGATCCGCCGCCGCGAGCGCGCGGCGCTGCGCACCGGGGCGCAGCGGCCGGGCTTCGCGCACGCGCTCGCCGGCCGCTACGCGGCCCGCCTGGCCGGCGAGACGCTCATGGTGAACGAGCTCTATCTCGCGGTGCTGTACCGGCCGGCCGCGGGGCTCGCCGCGGGCCTCGTGGCGCGCGCGCTCGCGCGCGGCCACCGCCACGACCGCGCCGCCGAGCTCGCTCAGGCGCTCGATGCCTGCGGGAAGCTCGCGCAAACCCTCGCCGCGGCACTCACGCGCTACGATCCGGAGCCCCTCGGCGTCTACCGCGCCGGCGCTCTGTGGTGCTCCTCGCTCCTCGAGTACCTCGCGCTGCTCGTCAACGGCGAGGCGCGCCGCGTGCCCCTGCCGCGCGGGCCCCTTAACCACGCACTCACCACGAGCCGGCTGCTCTTCGGGACCGAAGCGCTCGAATACCGCATGCCCTGCGGCTCGCGCGTCGGCGCGATGCTCGGCATCAAGGAATATCCGACGCCGAGCGTCGCCGGGATGTTCAACCGGCTGCTGTCCGCGCCCTTTGCGCTGGTGATGACGCATTCGTTCACCTTCCTCAGCCGCGCCGCGGCGCAGGGGCTGCTGCAGCGCCAGTTCCACCGCATGGCGAACGCGGGAGATTTCGCCGTGTCGCAGGCGGCGCAGCTGAAGGATGCGCTCGATCAGCTGAGCGGCGGTGAGTTCGTCATGGGGGATCACCATTTCACGCTGCAGGTGCTCGCAGACGTCGACGCGCCGCCCGGCGAGGCGCCGGACGGCCGGCGGCTGCACTCCCTCAACGACTGCGTGGCGCAGGCGCGCAGTCTTCTCGCGGACACCGGCATGACCGTCGCCCGCGAGGACCTGGCGCTCGAGGCGGCCTTCTGGGCGCAGCTGCCCGGCAACTTCGCGCTGCGGCCGCGCAAGGCGCCGATCACCTCGCGCAATTTCGCGGCGATGGTGCCATTTCACAACTACCCCCTGGGACGCGCCGACGGCAACCACTGGGGCGAGGCGCTGACGCTGCTCTCGACCCGGGCGCGCTCCCCCTACTACTTCTCGCTCCACGCCAGCGATCCGGCGGATGCCGATGGCGGCAGCCGCAAGGACACCGGGCATACCTTCATCTGCGGCCCGACGGGCTCGGGCAAGACGGTGTTCATCGGGTTTCTGGTGGCCATGCTCGAGCGCCAGGGAGCGACGCAGATCATCTTCGACAAGGACCGGGGGCTCGAGATCCTGGTGCGCGCGCTCGATGGGGAGTACCTCGACCTGCGCCACGGCGCGCCGACCGGCTTCAATCCGCTGCAGCTGCCGCCAACCCCCGCGCACGTGGAGTTCCTCAAGAGCTGGCTGCAGATGCTGGTGCGGCCGGCGGGCGGGCGCGTCCTGACCGCGCGCGAGGATGCCGACCTCGAGCAGGCGTTGCGCGGGACGCTCGCGCTCGCGCCTGCGGCGCGGCGGCTGTCGCGGCTGCTCGAGTTCCTCGACCCGACGGATGCCGAGGGCCTGCACGCGCGGCTCGCCCGCTGGTGCGAGGTTGCGCGCGGCGACTATGCCTGGGTGTTCGACAACCCGCGGGACTCGGTTCTCGAGCGCCTCGGGGGCCATCCGCTCGTCGGCTTCGATGCGAGCGAGTTCCTCGAGCACGAGCTGACGCGCGCGCCGGTGAGCTACTACATGTTCCACCTGGTGCGCGAGCTCCTCGACGGACGGCGGCTGGTGTGCTGGATGGACGAGTTCTGGCGGCTGCTCGCGGATCCGGCCTTCGAGAGCTTCGCGCGCGAGGGACCGAAGACCTGGCGCAAGTTGAACGGCGTCATGTGCCTCGCGACGCAGAGCCCGAGCGACGTGCTCGAGAGCCCCATCAGCCGCACGATCATCGAGCAGACCGCGACCAAGGTGTTCTTTCCGAACGCCGATGCCAGCGCCGAGGAATACACCGGCGGCTTCGGCCTGACGGAGCGGGAGTTCCGCCTCATCAAGGAGCAGCTCGAGCCCGGCTCACGCGCCTTCCTGGTGAAGCAGGGACATCACAGCATCGTCTGCCGGCTCGACTTGCAGGGCTTCGACGCCGAGCTCGCCGTGATCTCCGGGCGCGCGCGCCACCTCGAGCGGCTGCACCGCCTGATCGCGCAGCACGGCGCAGATCCCGCGCGCTGGCTGCCGCTCTTCATGAATGCCGCCGACGCGGCGTGATGCATCCACCCGATAAACAAGGAGTCGCCATGCGTACCCGACCGACCTGCCTGCTCCTCGCGCCGCTCGCGCTCGTGCTCCTGGCCCCGGCCGCACACGCGCAGTTCGCCGTCATCGACGTCGCCTCCGTGACGCAGCTCGTGACCGAGGTGCAGCAGCTCGAGCAGCAGCTCGCCACCGCGCGCAGCCAGCTCACCCAGGCGCAGGCCGAGTTCCAGACCATCACCGGCAATCGCGGGCTGCAGTCGCTCCTCGGCGGGACGGTGCGCAATTACCTGCCGCCGGACTGGGCCACGCTGCAGGGGGCGCTCGCGGGTTCAGGCGGCGCAACCACCGCTTACCCGGCCCTGACGGCGGACGTGACGCGCGCGCTCAGCGCCAACGCGGTGCTCTCCCCGCAGCAGCTCACGGCCTTGCCGGCGGCGGCCGGGAGCGCGCTCCAGGCGGGGCGCGAGTCCGCGGCATTGCTGCAGGCCCTGACGCACGAGGCGCTCGCCAACAGCAGCACGCGCTTCGCCTCGCTGCAGCAGCTCATCGATGCGATCGGAGCGACCGACGATCAGAAATCCGTGCTCGAGCTGCAGGCGCGCACGGCGGCTGAGGCGAGCATGCTTGAGAACGAGCACACCAAGCTCGAGGATCTCTACCAGGGCGTGCAGGCCGACCGCTGGGCGGCGGCGCAGCGCACGCGCGAGTCGATCGTCGCCGGGCACGGTGAGTTCACCGCCCGCTTCCAGCCCCAGCCCTGAAGTCTTCTGGGGAGCCGCGCGCGTGGGTTTCTTTGCGACCTTCTGGAGCTGGCTGCAGGGACAGCTCGCGACCTACATCGGCACCAATGCGGCGCTCCTGGCGACCGCGCTCGAGCCGGCGATCGTCACGCTCGCGACGCTCTACGTCATGGTGTGGGGATACCTGCAGCTGAGCGGCCGCATCGAGGAGCCGCTGGTCACGGGGGTGAGGCGCCTCGTCATGCTTGCCGTGGTGCTCGCGGCGGCGCTGCACCTGTGGCTCTACAACGCGGTCATCGTCGACACCTTCTACCGGGCGCCCGCCGAGCTCGCAGGCGCGGTGGTCGGCGCGCCCGATCCGGTGGCGACCATCGACACCATCTGGAGCCAGGGGGGCGCGGTGGCGGGGTATCTGTGGAACAACGGCGGCGTCTTCAGCGGCGACTTCGGTTTCTACGTCGCCGGGGCGATCGTGTGGGTGCTCATGGGCCTCTTGTGCGTTTACTGCATGTTCCTCATCGCCCTCGCCAGCATCGCGCTCGCCGTGCTGCTGGCGCTCGGGCCGCTGTTCCTCGCGCTGCTGCTCTTCGATGCGACGCGCCGCTTCTTCGAGGCGTGGCTCGCGCAGCTCGCCAACTACGCCCTCATCACGGTCCTCACCGTGCTGGTGGCGGCGCTGCTGCTGCAGATCGTCGCCTCCTACGCGGCGCAGACCGCTGCCCGCGGCGCGGCCATCGTCACCGTGGACGCGCTCAACATGGTGCTGGTCGCCACGGTGGTGTTCCTGCTCATGCGCCAGATCATGCCGATCGCCGCGGCGCTCGCCGGCGGGGTGAGCCTCAGCAGCTTTGGCATGGTGAGCCGCTTCGTGAACTGGGGCCTGCAGCGCGGCACGGCGGGGGCCGCGGCGGCGACGGCACTGGCCGTGCAGCCCCTCTTCGCCGCGCGCGCCGCGGCGGCCCCGCCAACGCTGGTGGCGGCGGCCTGGCGCGAGAACTGAAGGCGCGATCGGTCAAGCGGCCCGTGCAGGGACAGGGAGATTCCGTGAAGACACTCTTATTTATATGTCTCGCCGTGCTCGCCTCGGCCTGTACGCCGCACGAGGTGCGTTGCGAGGGTCCCCTGGTGCCGATCAACGCCCCGGCGGGTGCCGGCCCGGAGCGCCCGTGAGCGAGCCGGCCGCAGCCGCGGGCTACTTCCGCGAGGCCGCCGCGTGGGATGCCGACCGCATCTCCATGGCGCACCGCACCGCGCGCCTCGCCTGGCGGGTCGCCGGCGCGGGCTGGAGCTGCGCGCTCGCCGGCGCCGTGGCGCTGGCGCTGCTCGTGCCGCTGAAGCGGGTCGAGCCCTTCGTGGTGCGCGTCGACAGCAGCACCGGGGTCGTCGACGTCGTGCCGGTCTACAGCGGCACCGCGAGCCCCGAGCAGGCGGTGACGCGTTACTTCCTCACGCACTACGTGAGCGTGTGCGAGCGCTTCAACTTCGCCACCGCCGAGAGCGACTACGAGGAGTGCGGCGCGTTCCACGGGGCGCAGCGCAACCAGGCCTGGTATGCGCTCTGGAACCCGAACAATCCCGGCTCGCCGCTCAACGTTCACAAGGACGGCAGCACGGTGCGCGTGCAGGTGGAGTCGGTGAGCTTCTTCGAGCGCGCCAGCGGGGTGACCGATCTCGCGCAGGTGCGCTACCTCAAGGCCGAGAGGCAGGGCGCCGGCGCCGATGAGCGCATCACGCACTGGATCGCGACCATCCAGTACGCCTACGGCGCCCCGTCGAAGGATCCGAAGGTCCGGCGCTGGAACCCCCTCGGCTTCAAGGTCATCGAGTTGACCTCCGAGCCCGAGGTGCTGCCGTCGCAGCCGCCGGCCAGGGCGGGATGAGCATGAACGTGCGCGGCGCCTCGTGCGGCTTGCTGTGCTTGCTCGGCTCCGCGTGTCTCGCGGGCACGGTGCCGGAGCCCGGCAGCATCGACAGCCGCATCCGGGTCACCTCCTACGTACCGGACGCCGTCTACCGGCTGCGCGGCTACGTGGGCTTTGAGATCGATCTCGAGTTCGAGGCCGGCGAGACCTTCACCGGCCTCGGGGCGGGGGATCTGGAGAGCCTGACCTACGCCGCGCAGGCGAATCATCTGTTCCTCAAGCCGCGCGCGAGCGGGATCGACACCAATCTCACGGTGCTGACCAGCCGCCGCACCTATCACTTCGACTACAGCGTCACGGCGCGCCGCCCCGATCCCGACGGGCAGGACGTCATCTATGTGCTGCGCTTCACCTATCCACCGCCGCCCGCGCCGGTCCCAGATGCGGTCGGGGAGCGCCTGCTTGCGGCGGGAACCGCGCCCCGCAATCTCGAGTATGGGTACCGCGGCAGCCCCGCGCTCAAGCCGAGCGCCGCCTGGGACGACGGGATCCACACGCACCTGCGCTTCGGCGCGCAGCAGGAGCTGCCGGCGATCTTCCTGCGCAACGACGACGGCACGGAATCGCTCGTCAACTCGACGATCGCGGGAGGCGAGGTGGTCGTGCACCGCGTGAGCCGGCGCCTCATCGTGCGCCGCGGGAAACTCGCCGGTTGCATCGTCAATGAAGCCTTCGGAGGTGGCGGGGAGCACACGAGCTCGGGAACCGTCACCCCGGCGGTCGAGCGCCTCACGCGGGAGCCGCAGCCGTGAGCGCGCCCGCGGAAGAGACCGTGCCGGGCGAGCGCACGACCGCCCTCGTGCACGCGGCGCGCAGTGCGCATTCGCGCGTGAGCAGCCTCCTGGCCGCGGGCCTCATGATCACCCTCGGCCTCTCGGCGCTCGCCTGGTATTACGCACACGCGCTGACCCGCACGACGCAGGCGCGCCGCGCGGCGCAGTCGGCGGTCGCGAGCCGCGCCCAGGGGGAGATGGCGCTGCCCTCGCTCGGGCGCATCGAGCCGCCGGAGGCGGTGCGCGCACCGGTGCCGGCGCGGCTGGCTGCTCCTGCAGATCAGCCGCCTGAGCTCGCACTCG
>JAGWMP010000158.1 GCA_028871705.1 Gammaproteobacteria bacterium | reverse complement strand
CGGGCCGCAGACCCGCCCCGGCGGTGCGCCGCAAGGCCCCGGCGCGGCGCCGCCCGGTCATCGCGCCGGCACCGGCCGCGGCCGGTGCCGAGCCCGTTGCCGGGGATCTCGAGGTGGAGGGCGATGAAGCCGAGACCGCCGAGGTCGAGGTGGTGGCGGCCGGCGCCGCCAATGCCGCGCGCCGCGGTCCGGCTCCGGCGCGCCGCAAGGGCCGCGCCGACGGCGCCAGCGAGTAAGGCCACGGAGGCCCCATGAACATCACGGCCGATACGGTCAAGCAGCTCCGCGAGCGCACCGGCGCGGGCATGATGGAATGCAAGAAGGCGCTGGTCGAGACCAAGGGCGATCTCGATGCCGCCGCCGAGCTCATGCGCAAGCAGGGTCTCGCCAAGGCCGACAAGAAGGCCGCGCGGGTCGCCGCCGAGGGTGTCGTGGTGATCGCCAAGTCGGGCGATGCGCGCACCGCCGCCATGGTCGAGGTGAACTGCGAGACGGATTTCGTCGCGCGCGGGCCGGACTTCCGCGCCTTCGCCGAGGGCGTGGCCCAGGCGGCACTCGCCGCGCGCCCGGCCGACCTCGCCGCTCTCGGCGCCGCCACGCTGGCCTCGGGTGAGAGCATCGAGCAGCGCCGCCGCGAGCTCGTCGCCAAGATCGGCGAGAACATCAGCGTGCGGCGCTTCGCCGTGGTCGCATCCCCGGAGCAGCTCGGTGCCTACGTGCACGGCACGCGCATCGGCGCCCTCGTCGCGGTCAGGGGCGGCGAGCCGAGCCTCGCCTACGATCTCGCCATGCACGTCGCGGCGAGCAGCCCGAAGTACCTGAGCGCTCAGCAGGTGCCCGCGGACGTCGTGGCCAAGGAGCGCGAGATCCTCACCGAGCAGGCGCGCGGCGAGGGCAAGCCGCCGGAGATCGTGGCCAAGATGGTCGAGGGGCGGTTGCGCAAATCGCTGAGCGAAATCACCCTCTACGGCCAGCCCTTCGTCAAGGACCCGGACGTGAGCATCGAGAAGCTGGTGAAGGGCGCGAAGGCCGAGGTGCTCGGCTTCGAGCGCTTCGAGGTCGGTGCCGGCATCGAAAAAAAAGCCGATGATTTCGGCGCCGAGGTGGCACGCCTGGCGACCGGGAGCTGAGGCGAATGCGGTTGCCACAGGATGAACCCCGCCGCGCGCGGGGTTTTTTCCATCGGCGGAGGTGAAACGATGACGCACGCGAAGGCCCGCTGGTCGCGGATCCTGGTGAAGCTCTCGGGCGAGGCGCTGCTCGGCTCGGGCGACTACGGCATCGATCCGGCGGTACTGAAGCGCATCGCCGGGGAGCTGCAGGACATCGTCGCGATGGACGTGCAGGTGGCGGTGGTGATCGGCGGCGGCAACATCTTCCGCGGTGCGGGGCTGGCGCGCGCCGGCATGGACCGCGTCGCGGCCGACCACATGGGCATGCTCGCCACCGTCATGAACTCCCTCGCCCTGCAGGATGCGCTCGAGAGCCTGGGGCTGCACGCGCGCGTCATGTCCGCGATCCGCATCAACGAGGTGTGCGAGGACTACATCCGCCGCCGCGCGGTGCGCCATCTCGAGAAGGGCCGCATCGCGGTGTTCGCCGCCGGCACCGGCAACCCGTTCTTCACCACCGACACGGCGGCGGCGCTGCGCGCCATCGAGATCAACGCCGACGTGCTGCTCAAAGCCACCAAGGTGAACGGCGTGTACTCCGACGACCCGGTGAAGAACCCCGCCGCGGTGCGCTATCCACGCCTCACCTTCGACAAGGTGCTCACCGACAAGCTCAACGTGATGGATGCGACCGCGATCGTCATGTGCCGCGACAACCGCTTGCCTTTGCGGGTGTTCAATCTCAACAATCCGGGCGACCTCACCCGCATCGTGCGCGGCGAGGACCTCGGCACGGCGGTTGGCAACGACTGAGCGCCGGGGACCGCGAGGAGACACTATGCTCGAAGAACTGAAGAAAGACGCCGCCACGCGCATGGCCAAGTGCGTCCAGACCTTCCAGGTGGACCTGAAGAAGCTGCGTACCGGGCGCGCCCATCCGAGCCTGGTCGAGCACCTCAAGGTCGACTATTACGGCAGCGAGGTGCCGCTGCAGCAGGTTGCGAGCATCGCGGTCGAGGAGGGCCGGACGCTCGTCATCTCGCCCTGGGAGAAGAGCGTGGTGCAGGCGATCGAGAAGGCGATCTTCAAGTCGGACCTCGGGCTCACGCCCATGACCGCCGGCACCGTGATCCGCATTCCCATGCCGCCGCTCACCGAGGAGCGGCGCAAGGAGATCACCAAGATGCTGCGCCACGACGCCGAGAACGCCCGCGTCGCGGTGCGCAACGTGCGCCGCGACGTGATGAACGAGATCAAGCACAAGATGAAGGACAAGCACCTCTCGCAGGACGACGAGCGGCGTGCCGAGACCGACATCCAGAAGCTCACCGACAAGCACGTCGCCGAAATCGACGCGGCGCTCGCGGCCAAGGAGAAGGAGGTCATGCAGGTCTGATGGCTGAAGCCGCCGCCAATCTTCCCGGCCACATTGCCATCACCATGGACGGCAACGGCCGCTGGGCCGCCGCCCGCGGTGTGCCGCGCGCCGCCGGCCACAAGGCCGGGCTCAAGCCCGTGCGCATGTGCATCGAGGAATGCACGCACCTCGGCGTCGGCGCCCTCACGCTGTTCGCGTTCTCGAGCGAGAACTGGGGCCGCCCGCCCGAGGAGGTCGGCAGCCTCATGAGCCTCTTTCTCGAGGCGCTCGACTCGGAGGTCGCCGAGCTCCATGAGAAAGGAGTGCGGCTGCGCTTCGTCGGCGCGCGCGGCAGCCTTCCGGTGCGGCTGCAGGCGCGCATCGCCGCCGCCGAGGAGCGCACCGCCGGCAATCGGGGTCTCGCGCTACAGGTGGCGGTGAGCTACGGCGGGCGCTGGGACATCGTGCAAGCGGCCCAGGCGCTGGCGCGCGAGTGCGCGAGCGGGGCGCTGCGTCCCGAGGAGATCACCGAGGCGGCGTTTGCCGCGCGGCTCTCGCTCGCGCAGCTCCCGGATCCGGACCTGCATATCCGCACCGGCGGCGAGCACCGCATCAGCAACTTCCTCCTCTGGCAGCTCGCCTATGCCGAGCTCTATTTCACCGAGCGGCTGTGGCCGGAGTTCACCGCCGCCGACCTCGCCGCGGCGCTGCGCTTCTTCGCGAGCCGCGAACGGCGCTTCGGCCAGCGGCCGGCGGCGGCGAGCGCTTAGCCGATGAACGAATCGTTGCGCAAGCGCGTGACCACCGCGGTGGTGCTGGCCGCGGCGCTGCTCGTCATCCTCCTGTGGCTGCCGCCGGCCGCCACGGTGATCGCGCTCACGGCGCTCCTGCTCGCGGGAGCCTGGGAGTGGTCGGCGTTCCTGCGGCTCTCGGCCCCCGCGCCGCGGCTCGTCTACGTCGCCTTCGTGGCGCTGCTCCTGCCGCTGGCGTGGCGCGTCGCCGCCGAGCGCGGCGGCCGCGACCTGATCCTGCTCGCCGCGGTACTGTGGTGGCTCACGGCCTTCATGTGGATCGTCTTCGCGCCGCGGCGGGTGACACCCTGGGCCGCGGGCGTCGCCGGCGTGCTCGCGCTGGTGCCGTCGTGGCTGGCGCTGGTGTGTCTGCGCCTCGCGCCGCCGCCGCATGGCCAATGGGTGTTGTTCACCCTGGTGCTGGTGTGGGTCGCCGACATCGGCGCGTTCTTCGTCGGGCGCCGCTTCGGCCGCATGCGCCTCGCCCCGGTGGTCTCGCCGGGCAAGACCTGGGAGGGCGTGTTCGGCGGGATGGCCGCGAGCGCGCTGGTGGCGCTCGGCGGGAGCCTGTGGTTCCACGTCCCGCTCGCCGTGTTCCTGCCGCTGTGCCTCGCGACCGTCGCCTTCTCGGTGGTGGGCGATCTCACCGAGAGTCTCCTCAAGCGCTTCGTGGGCCTCAAGGACTCGGGCACGCTCTTTCCCGGGCACGGCGGCGTCATGGATCGCATCGACAGTCTCACCGGGGCGGCGCCGGTGCTGCTCCTGGGCCTGACGCTCCTCGGGGTGATCGCGTGATCGGGGTCGCGGTACTCGGCTCCACCGGCTCGGTGGGCGAGAGCACGCTCGATGTGCTCGCGCGCCATCGCGCGCGCTTCGGGCTCGTCGCCATCGCGGCACACCGCAACGTCCAAAAGCTCGCGCGGCAGATTCTCGCCTGGCAGCCCGCTTACGCCGCGCTCGCCGACGCCGCGGCCATGCCGCAGCTGCGCGCGCTGCTCGGCGCGGGCGCGCCAGGCACGCGTCTCCTCGCCGGCGCCGGCGCGCTCGAGGAGCTCGCTGCGCTGACGGAGGTCGAGTGCGTCATGGCGGCCATCGTCGGCGCCGCCGGGCTGCGCTCCACGCTCGCCGCGGCGCGCGCCGGCAAGCGGCTGCTGCTCGCCAACAAGGAGTCCCTGGTGATGGCGGGCCCGCTGCTGCTGGAGGCGGTGCGCACCGCCGGTGCGACGCTCCTGCCGATCGACAGCGAGCACAACGCGATCTTCCAGTGCCTGCCCGCGCCGGTGCGCCCCGGGATCGCGCCGCCGGGCCTCAAGCGCGTGCTGCTCACCGCCTCCGGCGGACCATTCCGCGAGGCGCCCCCCGAGGCGCTGGCCGCGGTCACGCCGGAAGCCGCCTGCGCCCATCCCAACTGGGTCATGGGACGCAAGATCTCGGTGGACTCGGCGACGCTCATGAACAAGGGCCTCGAGCTCATCGAGGCGTGCCTGCTGTTCGGCCTCGCGCCCGCGCAGGTGGAGATCCTGGTGCACCCGCAAAGCATCGTGCATTCGCTGGTCGAATACGTCGACGGCTCGGTGCTCGCGCAGCTCTCCTCGCCCGACATGCGCACGCCGATCGCGCACGCACTTGCCTGGCCCGAGCGCATCGACTCCGGTGTAGAATTCCTCGATCTGCTCAAAGCCGGCCGGCTCGACTTCCAGGCCCCCGATTACGACCGCTTCCGCTGCCTCGCGCTCGCGCAGGCGGCGGCGCGTGCCGGGGGGCTGCATCCGGTGCTGCTGAACGCAGCCAACGAGGTCGCCGTACAGGCGTTCCTCGAGCGCCGATTGAACTTTCCGGGCATCGCCGCGGTCATTGAAGCCGTGGTAGAGCGCGGCGCCGGGGGCTCGATCGGCGGTCTGGAGGACGTGCTGGCAGCCGACGCCGAGGGCCGCCAGCGTGCCTCGGAGCGGATCGTCGGCATTACAAGAAGTGAGTCGGTGAGGGGCGCTCACGCATCATGAGCCTGTTCTGGTATGCATTGTGGTTCGTCGTGGCCGTGGGCCTCTTGGTCACGGTGCACGAATTCGGCCACTTCTTCGTCGCGCGGCGGCTCGGCTTCCGCGTGCTGCGCTTTTCCGTGGGCTTCGGCAGGCCGCTGCTCAAGTGGACCGTGGGTCCCGACCGCATCGAGTACGTCCTGGCCGCCATTCCGCTCGGCGGCTACGTGAAGCTCCTCGACGAGCGCGAGGGACCGGTCGAGGCGGCGCAGCTGCCGCGCTCCTTCACCCGCCGCCCGCACTGGCAGCGCATCGCGGTGCTGCTCGCCGGGCCCGCCTTCAACATCGTGTTCGCGATCCTCGTGCTGTGGGGCATGTTCTGGGTGAACGGCGTCAACGAGGTGCGGCCGGTGATCGGCGACGTCACCACCGGCTCGATCGCCGCGCAGGCGGGCCTGAGGAGCGGCGATGAGATCCGCGCCGTCAACGGCACGCCGGTGAACGGCATGCGCGACGTGGTCTTCGGGCTGCTCGATGCCATGAGCGCGCGTGGCGAGGCGGACTTGAGCGTGGTGAGCGCCGGCGGGCCGCCGCACGCGGCGCGCCTGGTGGTCGCCGACCCGGACACCCGCCGCCATCTGACCGAGCCCGCGGAGCTGCTGCTCGGACTCGGTTTCGAGTTCTGGCCGCCGATGCCGCCGGTGATCGGCAAGGTCGAGGCGGGCGGACCCGCGGCGCGCGCCGGGCTCGCCGCCGGGGACCGGGTGCTCGCCATCGACGGTACGCCGGTCGCCAACTTCCACGACGTGGTGGCCATCGTCAACGCGCATCCCGGCGAGCGCATCACTCTCGACTACAGCCGCGCCGGCGTCAGCGCCGCGGCGAGCGTCGCGGTGGCGAGCGATGAGCTGCACGGGCGGCGCATCGGGCGCATCCACATCGAGCCCGCGCCGCTGCCGAAGACCTACCCGCCGGCGCTGCGCACGCACCTGCCGCTGTCGGTGGGCGGCGCGCTGACGCGCGCCGCGGACGAGGCCTGGAACATGACGGTGTTGCAGGGGCGCCTCTTCTGGCGCATGGTGCTCGGGCGCGTGTCGCTCAAGAACCTGAGCGGTCCGCTGTCGATCGCCGAGTACGCCGGCGACTCGGCCGAGGCGGGCGTCGCGCCCTTCCTCAGCTTTCTGGTGCTGATTTCGCTGTCGCTCGGCTTTCTCAACCTGCTGCCGATCCCGATCCTCGACGGCGGGCAGGTGGCCTTTCAGCTGGTCGAGTGGCTCAAGGGCAGCCCGCTCTCCGAGCGGGCCCAGGTATTCGGTCAACAGGTGGGGATCGCATTGCTCATCGTTCTGATGGGTGTGGCGCTGTACAACGACATCGCGCGCCAGTTCGGCTGAGTCACTAAATAACGCAAGACGAAGCGCCCCGGGGGGCGCGAAGGGCAGATTACTTTGGGTGTTGAATCATGAAGCTGCGCGTCGCCCTGGTCGCGTTCGCGCTGTTGCTGCGCGCGGCGCTGGCGTTCGCGCAAGGTGCCCCGGAAACCAACTTCACCGTCAGCGATATCCGCGTCGAGGGACTGCAGCGCGTCTCCGAAGGCACGGTCTACAACTATCTGCCGATCAACATCGGCGATCACCTCACCGCCCAGCGGGTGCGCGAGGCGATCCGCGCGCTGTACGCGACCGGTTTCTTCCGCGACGTGCAGATGCGCCGCGACGGCAACACGCTGGTGGTGGTGGTGGCCGAGCGGCCCTCGATCGAGAGCTTCGAGATCACCGGCAACAAGGACATCAAGACCGAGGATCTGCAGAAGTCGCTGCGCGGCGTCGGACTTGCCACCGGCAAGACCTTCGACCGCTCGGTGCTCGAGGACGTCACCCAGTACCTCACCGATCAGTACTACGCGCGCGGCAAGTACGGCGTGCGCATCGACACCAAGGTGGAGGAAGAGGCGGGCAACCGCGTCAAGGTCAAGATCGACATCAAGGAAGGCAATCGCGCCAGGATCCGCCAGATCAACCTGGTCGGCAACACCCGCTACCCGCCCAAGCAGATCCTCGACACCCTC
>JAGWMP010000157.1 GCA_028871705.1 Gammaproteobacteria bacterium | reverse complement strand
GGCGCCTGGTTCGTGACCCTCAGGGCCTGAAGCGGCGCGGTTCGCGCCCGTGCCGGCCGCGCACGCGCCCCCCTCCGTCGCCGGCATGAGACTTACCGCCGCGCCCGTGCGCGGCCCGCACGCGCCGCCTCAGCTGGGCCGACCGCCCCCGTGGCTCGCCTGCCCGCCCTTGCGGCCGGCCTGCGAGGCGAGCTCCGGATGCTGGGAGAAGCTGCGCTTCTCATCCGGCACGCTTTGCCCGCCCTTGCGGCCGGCGACGGCCGCGAGTGCACGGTTCTGCGAGAAGCTGCGCTTTGCGCCGGGCACACTCTGCCCGCCCTTGCGCCCTGCTTCGGCGGCGAGCCGGCGATTCTGCGAGAAGCTGCGTTTTTCGTCCGGTACGGCCTTGCCACCCATGCTGGCAATCTGCCGCTGCCGTTCCGCGTTCATCGAGGCGAAGCCCCGATGCGTCAGTCGTCCTTCCGTTGCGTGAGCCATGACCGCTCTCCTTCCGACCGCCTGGGCCGGCGCAAATCGAAGACTGCATCTGTTCACCGGGCAGGATACGCCGGCACTCGGGCGGGGGAAACCGTCCGCGGGCCTCGCGGGCGACCGCCGCGGCGGTTCGCCCCCGGGTTCAGGGGGTTACGCGATCGATCGTGAGGGTCACGAGGCCGTCCTTGCCCACCTGGTAGCTGATCTCACCGTAAGGATCGCCCGGCGCGCCGACTGGCGAGCCCGAGCGGGCGATGCGCGCGACCACCGCGACCCGCGCACCCGGTGCGAAACTGCGGCCCGCCACCATCGAATCCCTGGCGGTGAGCTCGACGGTCTGGGGGAACTCGCTCGCGAGCTTGCGCACCGCGAGCGGCGGTCCGGACTGCGCCGGATCGCGCACGAACACGAAGAGCGGGAAGGCGCCGGCGGACTCCTTGAGCGCAGGCGACAACAGGACCCGCACGCGCACGGCGGCGGATGAGGCGGCGGCTGAGGCGGTGTCGGGCGCGGGCGCGGTGCCCGCCTGGCGATCGATCGCCGCGACCTGCTGCTCGAGGAAGGCGCGCACCGCGTCCGGCGGATTGAGGGCCAGCACCCTGGTGAAGCGCTCACGCGCCAACGGCAGCTCGCCGCGACGCGCGGCCACCAGCGCCCCGAAGAACAGCGCCTTGCCCGAGTCGGGCTCGAGCGTCAGCGCGCGCTCGATGAGCCGCGCAGCGCGCCCGTCGAGCTCGCCCGGGTCGCTCATGGCGAGCGCCTGGGCTTCGCCGAGCAGCGCCTCGACGTTCTTGCCGTTCGCGAGACGGTCGGCGCGCGTATAGGCGCGGTAGGCGAGCGGGTACTCCTGCAGCGCCACGTAGGAGCGCCCGAGCATCAACCAGCCCCCGAGGTCCTGCGGATCGTGCTCGAGCTTGCGCGCGAGCTCTGCGACCATGCTCTCGGGCGAGTCGGCCGGCGGCGGCGCATGCCACGACCAGTTGCTCCACAGGACATAGAGCCCCGCCGCACCCACGGCGAGCACGCCCGCGGCGGCGAGCGCACTCCAGGGGGCGGGCGCTGCGCCCGTAGCGCGCGCGCGCACCAGCGGGATCGCCACCAGAGCGATGCCGCCTACGGTGAGCGCGGCGGCGAGCAGTACGAAGGTGAGCATCAGTTCGGCGTGTCCTCATCGACCGGCGTGAGATCCTGCGGCAGGAGCGCGGCGCGCTGGCGCAGCACACGCCCCAGCACCAGGGCACCGACCAGGAGCAACACCCCGGGGGCGAGCCACAGCCAGGCGGTGCGCGCCGTGAAGCGCGGGCGGAACAGGATGAAATCGCCGTAGCGTGCCACCATGAACGCGCGCACCTCGGCATCCGACTTGCCGGCGAGCAGCATGTCGCGGATCTCGTGGCGCAGATCCGCGGCGAGCTCCACCGGGGAGTCGGCGAGCGTCTCGTTCTGGCACTGCATGCAGCGCAGCTCGTGCGTCAGCGCGAGATAGCGCTGCTCGAGCTCGGGCGTCGGCATCTCGGTCGGATCGACGGCGAGCGCGCCACGCGCCAGCGCGAGCGCCGCCAGCACCGCGAGCACACCCGGCAGCCGCAGGAGGCGCGTGCGTCTCATGTGCCCGGAAACGCCGCGCGCGGTACGCGCGGCAGGATCTCGCGCGTCCAGACGTCGTGCGTGACCTCGCCCACGACCTTGTAGACGACCAGGCCCTGCGGGTTGATGAGGAAGGTCTCGGGCGCGCCGTACACGCCGTAGTCGATCGCGGTACGCCCGGCGTGATCGACCGCGACCACCGCGTAAGGATTGCCGAGCTGCGTGAGCCAGGCCCGCGCCTGCGCGTCGTCGTCCTTCCAGTCGAGACCGACGAGCGGCAGCACGTTGGCGCGCCGGATCTCGAGGAGCGTCTCGTGTTCGGCGCGGCAGCCGCCGCACCAGGTGCCCCAGACGTTGAAGAGGTACCAGCGGCCCCTGAGGTCGGCGGCGTGCACGGTGCGCGCGGCGTCGGCGAGATCGGGGAGCGAGAAGTCGGGTGCGGGCTTGCCGAGCAGCGGCGAGGCGATGATGTCCTTCTCCGGCGCGTGATAGATGCCGATCGCAAGGATCGCCACCAGCGGCACGAACACCGCCATGGGCAGCAGGAAGCGGTTCATGTCGGCTGCTCGCCGGCGGCAGCGGGAAGCGGCGCAGCCGCGGGGGCGCGCGCCGTGCGGTAGCGGCGATCCGAGGCCGCCACTGCCCCGCCGATGGCCATGATGAGGGCGGCGAGCCAGATGAGAGTGACGAGCGGGCGGATCTGGATGCGGATGCTCCAGCGTCCCGCGCCGAGGTCATCCCCGAGCGCCACCAGCAGATTGTTGCCGCGGCTCATATGGATCGCGGTTACGGTCGTCAGCTGATGCTGTACCCAGTACTGGCGCTTCTGGGGCTTGAGGACCGCCACGGGAGCCCCGCCGCGCGTCACGGTGATGGTGGCGCCGACACCGTCGTAGTTCGGTCCCTCGATGGGCGCCACGCCATCGAAGCGAAACTCGTAGCCGGCCGCGCTGGTGCTGGCGCCGCTGCCGAGCGCGACGTCGCGCTCGAAGGTGAAGGACTCGACGCTCGTCAGGGCGATCACCGCGAGCCCGATGCCGATGTGTGCCACGGTCATGCCGAGCACGGCGCGCGACAAGGAAAGTCCGCGGCGCCAGCGGTCGAGCGGATCGACCAGCGAGGCGAGGATGACCCAGGCGCCGAGCGCCGCGCCCACCGGCGTGAGCACCGCGCCGTGCGCGAAGATGCCGAAGCACAAGGTCAGCGCGAAGATCACCGCGCCGGCGAGCGTCAGCAGCAGCACGCGCGTGCTGTCCGACAGCCGCCCGCGCTTCCAGCCGGCGTGGATGCCGAGCGGCAGCAGCGCCATGAGCGGCAGCATGGTGAGCATGAAGGTCGGGTTGAAGTACGGTACGCCCACCGAGAGCGTGCCGAGCTTGAGCGCGTCCGAGATGAGCGGCGCCAGCGTGCCGGCGAACACGGTCGCGGCGGCGATCACCAGCAGCAGGTTGTTGAAGAGCAGGAACGACTCGCGCGCGCCGAACTCGAAACCCGCGGTCGATTTCAGCAGCGGCGCGCGCCAGGCGTACAGCGCCAGCGCGCCACCGATCATCAGCACCAGGAAGGCGAGGATGAAAATGCCCCGTGCCGGATCGGCGGCGAAGGAATGCACCGAGACCAGGACGCCCGAGCGCACCAGGAAGGTGCCGAGCATGCTGAGCGAGAAGGCGAGGATCGCGAGCAGCAGCGTCCAGCTCTTGAAGAGACCCCGCTTGTCGGTGACCGCGAGCGAGTGGATGAGCGCCGTGCCGACGAGCCACGGCATGAAGGAGGCGTTCTCGACGGGATCCCAGAACCAGAACCCGCCCCAGCCGAGCTCGTAGTAGGCCCAGAAGCTCCCGAGCGCGATGCCGCAGGTGAGGAACGCCCACGCGGTGGTGGTCCAGGGGCGCGTCCAGCGCGCCCACTCCTGGTCGAGCCGGCCCTCGAGCATGGCCGCGCATGCAAACGCGAAGGCCACCGCGAAGCCGACGTAGCCCGTGTAGAGGATGGGCGGATGCACCGCGAGCGCCGGGTCCTGCAGGATGGGGTTCAGATCCGCCCCATCGCCCGCCGGTGGATCGAGCCGCAGGAACGGGTTCGAGGTGGCGAGCGTGAAGAGCAGGAAGCCGAAGCTCACGACGCCGAGTACCCCGAGCACCCGCGCCGCGAAGGCCCGCGGCAGGCGCGCCGCGCCGACCGCCACCGCCACCGTCCACCCGGCGAGCAGCAGAATCCAAAGGAGCAGCGACCCCTCGTGCGCACCCCAGAGCGCCGTCACCCGGTAGAAGAGCGGCAGCGCGGAGTTGGAGTTCGAGGCGACGTACCTGACCGAGAAATCATCGCCGATGAAGGCCGCCGCGAGGCAACCCACCGCGGTCGCCACCATCACGAACTGCCCCGCCACCGCGGGCGTGACCGCCGCGATCCAGCGCTCGCGGCCGAGCGCCGGTCCGGCGATGCCGAAGAAGGCCTGCAGCGCCGCGAGCAGCAGCGCTAGAATCAGGGCGAAGTGGCCGAGCTCGGGCAGCATGGGGTCAGGGGCTCGTCGAGGGCGTGGCAGCGGCCGCGGGTGCCGCCGCCGGTGCCGTCGCGCCGGCGGGCGCGGATGCCCCCGGCTCGGTCTCGGTGCGGGATTCCCCGTGGCGCCGTTTCAACGACCGCGCGACCTCGGGTGGCATGTACTTCTCATCGTGCTTGGCGAGCACCTCATCGGCGATGAATGTGCCGTCCGGGCCGAGATGGCCGTGCGCGACCACGCCCGCGCCTTCGCGGAACAGGTCCGGGAGCACGCCCGTGTAGCTCACCGGGACGTTGTGACTGAAATCGGTGACCACGAACTGCACCTCGAGGCTGCCCGGCGCGCGCTTCAGGCTCCCCTGGGTGACCATGCCCCCGAGGCGGAAATGTTCGCCGGCGGGCACCTGCCCGGCGACCACCTGGCTCGGGTCGAAGAAGAAGGTCACGTTGCGGCGGAAGGCCGAAAGCGCCAGCGTACCGGCGATGCTGACGCCCGCAATGATACCGATCACGAGCGTCAGGCGGCGCTGCCGCGGGGTCATGGCACGCCTCCCGCGGCGGAGCGGCGCCGTGCCGCGGCCTGTGCCTGCGCGAGCGCCCGCCGCGCCCAGACGACGTTGAGGATCACCACGGCGAAGGTGACCGCGTAGGCGGGCCACACGTAAGCGGCGTATCCGCCCATGTCGAAGAACTCTCTCATGCGGCGAGCTCCTCCCGGAGCCAGCTGGCGTTGCGCTCGCGGGCGAGGATCTCGGCCCGCAGCCGCACCAGCAGCAGCGCGACGAACAGCAGCGTGAACGCGAGCAGCATGGCGAGCAAGGGCCACAGCATTGCGCCCGAGAGCGTCGGCTTGCCCAGGCGCATCACCGAGGGCGCCTGGTGCAGCGAGTTCCACCAGGTCACCGAGTAATGGATGATCGGTACGTTCACCACCCCCACCACCGCGAGCACGGCGCTGGTGCGATCCGCCCGCTGCGTATCCTCGATCGCGCCGCGCAAGCCCATATAGCCAAGATACAGGAAGAACAGGATCAGCTCCGAAGTGAGGCGCGGGTCCCACTCCCACCACGTGCCCCACATCGGCTCGCCGTAGAGCGAGCCCGTGACGAGGGCGGCGAAGGTGAACGAAGCCCCGATCGGCGCACAGGCGGCCGCCGCGGCGTGTGCCACCTTCATGCGCCAGATGAGCCCGACCGCCGCGGCGAAAGCCATGGTCGTATACACCATGAGCGACATCCAGGCAGTGGGGGCATGTACGTAGATCATGCGAAAGCCCTCGCCCTGCTGGTAGTCGGGCGGCGCCAGCACCAGCCCGCCGTAGAGCGCGACCACGATCAGCACGGCCGCGGGCCAGGCAAACCAGGGCGTGAGGCGCCGCGCCAGTCGGTACATATGCGGCGGCGAGGCGAAGCGATGAAACCACGTCCAGTTCATGAGGCTCGGTTCACTCCAGGCTGATACGCACGGCGGCAGCGGATGCGAGGGGGGCTAGCGTGACCCCGAGCACCGCGAGCGCGCCGAGGAGCTCGAGTGGCGCCACGATCGACTCCCCGCGGATCGCGAGCTCACTCGCGCGCGCGCCGAAGATCAGCACCGGGAGCGACAGCGGCAGCGTCAGGAGCGCGAGCAGCACGCCGCTCCTGCGGATGCCGAGCGTGAGCGCGGCGCCGATCGAGCCGATGAGGCTCAGTGCCACGGTGCCGACCGCGAGCGAGGCCAGTATTCCCGGAATCGCCGCCGGCGGCGCACCGAGCGACAGCGCCGCGAGCGGCGCGATCAGCGCGAGCGGCAGTCCCGTGAGGAGCCAGTGCGCCGCGGTCTTGGCGAACATGAGGCCGGTGAGCGGCTGCCCGGAGAGCGCGTACTGCTCGAGCGTGCCGTCGTAGGCGTCGTCGCGGAACAGAAATTCGAGCGCGAGCAGCGAAGCGAGCAGCGCCGCGACCCAGAGCACCCCCGCCGCCACCTCGCGCAGCCGCGCGAGTTCGGGCGAGATGGCGAGCGGAAAGAGCATCGTCACGATCGCGAAGAAGGCAAGCGGCTGAATCAGCTGGCCGCGCCGGCGGAAGGCGAGCGTCAGGTCCCGCTGCAGCACCAGCCGCGCCGCCGCCAGCACGGTGGTGCCCTGCGCGTCGCCGCTGCCGGCCTC
Source organism: Gammaproteobacteria bacterium (assembly GCA_028871705.1). Taxonomy (GTDB): domain Bacteria; phylum Pseudomonadota; class Gammaproteobacteria; order Steroidobacterales; family Steroidobacteraceae; genus 13-2-20CM-66-19. Next base: position 669 of record JAGWMP010000157.1, on the reverse strand, counting down.
GAGACCGCCGGCGGCCGCGAGCGCGGAATGCGGCAGCTCAGCCAACGGCGAGCTCCAGGCGGCGCACGCGCGCGGGCGCGACCGGCAACTCATGATGCGTGGCCGCCAGCACCAGGCCGCCGCGATTGAGCTGCTCTTCGATGAGGGAGCCGACGAGCTGCTGGCCCTCACCGTCGAGGTTCGTAGTCGGCTCATCGAGCAGCCACAGCGGCACGAGCGCGAGCGACAGCGCCGCGAGCGCCACGCGCCGCTTCTGCCCGGCCGAGAGCGTGCGGGCGGGACGATCGCTCCACGCCGATGCTCCCACGCGTTGCAGCGCGGCGGCGAGCGCCCCCGCGGTCACCGGGCGACGCATCCCGATCCAGTAGCGCAGGTTCTCGAGCGCGCTCAAGTCGGACTTCAACGGGGCCTCGTGCCCGACATATAGAAGTGAGGCGTGAAAGCCCGGGAGGTCGGCGGCCACGTCCTGCCCGTCCCACAAGAGGCGTCCGGACTCAGGAGGCAACAGCCCGCAGGCGGCCCGCAGCAGGCTCGTCTTGCCGGCGCCGTTGGCGCCCGCGACGTGAAGGCAGCTGCCGCGTTGCACGTTGAAGCCAACGCCGCGCAGCACGTGGCGCTCACCGCGCCACAGCTGCAAGTTCTCCGCTTCGAGGCCCTGGTGCGACATCG
>JAGWMP010000156.1 GCA_028871705.1 Gammaproteobacteria bacterium | reverse complement strand
GAGCGCCTGTATGCGACCGGAGCGCTCGCGGCGCACGCCGCCGCCGCCTTCGGCGCCGGGGCCACGAGCTGTGCCGACGTGCCGGCGCTCATCGCGACGCTGCGCGAGGCGCTCGGCGCGGCGGGCGCCGAGGTGCGCGTGCTCGTCAAAGGCTCCCGCTTCAATCGCCTCGAGCGCGTGATCGAGGCGCTCGCGAGCGATGGCGCACCCGGCGGAGGGGCTCACTAGATGCTCTACTGGCTCACACAGCAATTCACCGGCGTCATCCCCGGCGCGCACGTGTTTGCGTATCTCACCTTGCGCGCCATCCTCGCCACGGTCTCCGCGCTCGGGCTGTCGCTGCTCGTGGGACCGGCGATGATCGCGCGCCTGTCGCGCTACCAGATCGGGCAGGTGGTGCGCGACGACGGTCCGGCGAGCCACCTGCCCAAGGCCGGCACGCCCACCATGGGCGGCACGCTGATCCTCGTGACGACGTTCGTGAGCACGCTCTTGTGGGCCGAGCCCGCCAACCGCCTGGTGTGGACGGTGCTCGCGGTCACCTTCGCCTTCGGCCTGATCGGTTTCTACGACGATTACCTCAAGCTCGTGGTACGCAACCCCAAAGGACTCGTGCCGCGCTGGAAGTACTTCTGGCAGTCGGTGGCCGGGATCGCCACCGCGGTGACGCTCTACTACACCGCCAACGAGCCCGCGGAGACGACGCTGTTCCTGCCCTTCCTGAAGAGCTTCCACGCGCCGCTCACCGCGTTCGGCTTCATCGTGCTCGCCTACCTCATGATCGTCGGCATGTCGAACGCGGTGAATCTCACCGACGGGCTCGACGGACTCGCGATCATGCCGGCGGCGCTCGTGACCTCGGCGCTCGGCATCTTCGCCTACGCGAGCGGCAACGCGGTGTTCGCCCACTACCTGCAGATCCCGGAAATCCGCGGCGCGGGGGAACTCCTGGTGTTCTGCGCCTCGCTCGCCGGCGCCGGGCTCGGCTTCCTGTGGTTCAACTCCTACCCCGCGCAGGTGTTCATGGGCGATGTCGGCGCGCTGGCGATAGGAGCTGCGATCGGCGTGCTCGCCGTGATCGTCCGCCAGGAGCTGGTGGTGCTGTGGATGGGCGGCGTGTTCGTGCTCGAGACCGCCTCCGTGATCCTGCAGGTCGCCTCCTTCAAGCTCACCGGGCGGCGCATCTTCCGCATGGCACCGCTGCATCATCACTTCGAGCTCAAGGGCTGGGCGGAGCCGAAGGTGATCGTGCGCTTCTGGATCATCTCGCTGCTGCTGGTGCTCTCGGGCCTCGCGACTCTCAAGCTCCGATGACTGCCGCAACCGACAAACGCCCCTATGCCGTGATCGTGGGACTCGGCCGCACGGGCCTCTCCGCGGCGCGCTATCTGAAAGCCCAGGGCTGGCGCCTCGCGGTGACCGATACGCGCGAGCAGCCGCCCGAGCTCGCCGCCCTCGGCGCGCTCGATGCCTCGATCCCGGTGCGGCTCGGCGCCCTCGACGACTCGCTCCTCGAGGGCGCGTGGTGCGTGGTGGCATCGCCCGGGCTGCCGCTCACGCTGCCGTTCTTCGCCGCCGCGCGCCGGCGCGGGCTCGAGATCGTCGGCGACGTGGAGCTGTTCGCGCGCGCCGCGGATGCGCCGGTCGCGGGCATCACCGGCACCAACGGCAAGAGCACGGTCACGACGCTGCTGGCGCGCATGGCGCAGCGCGCGGGCCTGAGCGTGCGCGCCGGCGGCAATCTCGGCGAGCCGGCGCTCGATCTCATCGAGTCCGGCACCGCGCTCTACGTGCTCGAGCTCTCGAGCTTTCAGCTCGAGACCACCACGCATCTCGCCTGCCGCGCGGCCACGGTGCTCAACGTCACCGCCGATCATCTCGACCGCTACGCCTCGATCGAGGCGTACGCCGCCGCCAAGGCGCGCATCTTCGCCCGCTGCGACACCGCGGTCGTCAATCTCGACGACCCGCTGGTGATGGCCATGCCGCGCGGTGCGCGGCGGACCCTGAGCTTCTCGCTCCGTGCGGCGGTCGGCGCCGACTATGCCGTGGCCGAGCAGCAGGGCGCCTGGTGGCTGACGCGCCGCGGCACGCCGCTCCTGCCCGTGGCACGCATGAAGATCAAGGGACTGCACAACGCGGCCAACGCGCTCGCCGCGCTCGCGCTCGGCGAGGCGCTCGAGCTGCCGCTCGCGCCGATGCTGGCCGAGCTCGAGGAGTTCGCGGGCCTGCCGCACCGTTCGCAATGGGTGGCCGAGGTGCGCGGGGTCACGTACATCAACGATTCCAAGGGCACCAACGTGGGCGCGACGCTCGCCGCCGTGGGCGGCATGGCGGGCCCGCTGGTCATGATCGCAGGCGGCGACGGCAAGAATCAGGACTTCGGGCCGCTCGCCGCCGCCTTCCGCGGCAAGGTACGCCATACGGTGCTGATCGGCCGCGACGCGCCGCTGCTCGCGCGTGCGCTCGCCGGGGTCTCGACTCTCGAGACCTGCGCGACGCTCGCCGAGGCGGTGCACGCCGCGGCGCGCGCGGCGCAGCCGGGCGACACCGTGCTGCTCTCCCCGGCGTGCGCCTCCCTCGACATGTTCCGCGACTACACGCAGCGCGGCGCCGAGTTCGCGCGCCTCGTCGGGGAGCTCGCGGCATGAGCGCCGTCATGCGCGAACCGCTCATGGGCTTCGCGCGCTCCGCCGGGCGCGCCGGCGGCGTGCGTCTCGATACGGTGACCATCGCGCTGACGCTGGCGCTCACGCTCCTCGGCCTCGTCATGGTGACTTCCGCATCGGTCTCGATCGCCAGCCAGGAGACCGGCCAGCCTTTCTACTACCTCGAGCGGCAACTGGCGCTGGTGGGTGTCGGGGGATTGTGCGCGGCGCTCGTGTTCTCGGTCCGCACCGAGTGGCTGGAGCGCGCCTCGGTGTCGCTGCTCGCCGTGGCGCTGGTGCTGCTGGTCATGGTGCTGCTGCCCGGCCTCGGGCACGCGGTCAACGGCAGCCGCCGCTGGCTGCACGTCGGCGCGCTCAACTTCCAGGTCTCGGAGCTGGCGCGGGTGCTGGTGCTGGTGTACGTGGCGAGCTACGCGGTGCGCCGCGAGGAGCAGCTGCGCGAGAGTCTCACGGGTCTCGCGAAGCCGCTCGCGCTGCTGGCGCTCGCCGGCGCGCTGCTGCTGGTGGAGCCGGACTTCGGCGCCGCCACGGTGCTGTTCGCCACGGGCTTTGGCCTGCTGTTCCTCGCGGGCGCGCGGCTGCGCTACGTGCTCGCGATGATGACGCTCGCCTGCGGCGGCTTCGCGCTGCTCGCACTCGGCTCGGCCTATCGTTTGCGCCGCCTCATGGCCTTCCTCGATCCGTGGGCGGACCCCTGGCACAGCGGTTTCCAGCTCACGCAGTCGCTCATCGCCATCGGGCGCGGCCAGTGGTTCGGGGTGGGCCTGGGCGAGAGCGTGCAGAAGCTCTTCTATCTGCCCGAGGCGCACACCGACTTCCTGTTCGCGGTGCTGGCCGAGGAGCTCGGCCTCGTCGGCGTGCTGGTGACGCTCGCGCTGTTCGTGCTGCTCGTCTGGCGCGCCTTCCACATCGCGCGGCTCGCCTCCGAGGCGGGGCTCAAGTTCCCGGCGTATCTGGCCGCGGGCTTCGGCCTCTGGATCGGCATCCAGACCTTCATCAACATCGGCGTCAACATGGGCGTGCTGCCGACCAAGGGCCTGACGCTGCCGCTCATGAGCTACGGACGCTCGAGCCTGGTGGTGACGCTCGCCTGGGTGGGGCTGCTGCTGCGTGTCTACCACGAGGCGAGCGCCGCGGGCCGGGGCTCCGCCACGGTGCGCGGCCCGGCCGCGCGGGAGCGCGCATGAGCCGCCCGATCCTCATCATGGCGGGTGGCACCGGCGGGCACGTGTTCCCGGCACTGGCGCTGGCGCGGCTGCTGCGCGAGCGCAGCCTGGAAGTCGTGTGGCTCGGGACCGAGCGCGGGCTCGAGGCGCGCCTGGTGCCGGCCGAGGGGATCGAGCTCGAGCGGCTCTCGGTCACGGGGCTGCGCGGCAAGGGGCTCCTGCCGTGGCTCGCGGCGCCGCTGCGCCTGACGGTCGCCCTGGTGCAGGCCCTCAAGGTCATGCGGCGCCACCAGCCGCTGGTGGTGGTCGGCCTCGGCGGCTTCGTCAGCGGCCCCGGCGGCGTCGCCGCGTGGCTCACGCGCCGGCCGCTCGTCATCCACGAGCAGAACGCGGTCGCCGGCTTCACCAACCGCTGCCTCGCGCACCTCGCCCGCGTGGTGCTCGAGGCCTTCCCCGGCAGCTTCGGCCGCGAGGTGCATGCACGCGTGATCGGCAATCCGGTGCGGCGCGACATCAGCGCGCTCAGCCCGCCGCGCGAGCGCTTCGCGGGGCGCTCGGGACCGATGCGCCTGCTGGTCTTCGGCGGCAGCCAGGGCGCCGCGCGCCTCAACGCGGTGGTGCCGTTCGCGCTCGCGCGCCTCGCGGGCAAGGTCGCCTGCGACGTACGCCACCAGGCCGGCGAGCGCTGGGTGGAAGAAGGGCGCGCGAGCTACGCGCGCGCCGGCGTGCGCGCCGACGTGCGGCCCTTCATCGACGACATGGCCGAAGCCTACGCCTGGGCGGATCTGGTGATCTGCCGTGCCGGCGCGCTCACGGTGTCGGAGCTGGCCGCGGCCGGCGTCGGCGCGGTGCTGGTGCCGTTCCCCGGCGCGGTGGACGACCACCAGGCTCACAACGCGCAATACCTGGTGCGCGCAGGCGCGGCGGTGGTGATCGCCGACCGCGAGCTCACCGCCGAGCGGCTCGCCGCCGAGCTCGAGCGGCTGTGCGCCGGGCGCGGCAAGCTCCTCGCCATGGCCGAGCGCGCCCGGCAGCTCGCCACCCCGCGCGCGGCGCAGGAGCTGGCGGAGTCGTGCCTCGCGCTCATCCCGGGGACCGCGTGATGGCCGAGCGCCGTACCACCATCGAGCGGCCCGCGGCCGAGCGGCGCGTCAATCCCGACCGGCGCGACCGCATGCGCCGCATCAACACCATTCATTTCGTCGGCATCGGCGGCAGCGGCATGAGCGGTATCGCCGAAGTGCTGCTGTCGCTCGGTTACGCCGTGCAGGGGTCGGATGCGCGCGCCAGCGCCGTGACGCAGCGGCTCGGCTCTCTCGGGGCACGCATCAGCATCGGCCACGCCGCCGCCAACATCGAGGGGGCCGACGTGATCGTCGCCTCGAGCGCCGTGCCGCGCGGCAATCCGGAAGTGGCAGCCGCGCTCGGCAGGCGCATCCCCGTGGTGTCGCGCGCGGAGATGCTCGGCGAGCTGATGCGCTTTCGCTACTCGATCGCGGTCGCGGGCACGCACGGCAAGACCACGACCACGAGCCTGCTCGCCGGCATCCTCTCCGAGGGCGGTGAGGATCCGACCTTCGTCATCGGCGGGCGCCTGAAGAGCGCCGCGAGCGGCGCGCAGCTCGGCCGCGGCCGCTACCTGGTGGCCGAGGCGGACGAGAGCGACGCCTCCTTCACGCACCTGCAGCCGCTCATCGCGATCGTCACCAACATCGACAACGACCATCTCGTGACTCACGGCGGGGACTTCGGTCTCCTCAAGCAGAGCTTTGTCGACTTCCTGCACAACCTGCCGTTCTACGGGCTCGCGGTGCTCGGGGTGGACGACGCCGGGGTGCGCAGCGTGATGGACGAGGTCGCACGCCCGATCCTCTCCTACGGCCTCGAGGCGAGCGCCGACATCCGCGGCACCGGGCTGCGCCACGAGGGCCTCAGGACCCATTTCCAGGTGGCGCGCGGCGGCGGCGCGCCGCTCGCGGTGACCCTCAATCTCCCCGGCACCCACAACGTGCGCAACGCCCTGGCGGCGATCGCGGTGGCCACCGAGCTCGGTATCGGCGATGCGGCCATCCAGCGGGCGCTCGCGACCTTCCAGGGCGTCGACCGGCGGCTGCAGCACATCGCCGATGTCGCCACCGGCGCCGGGCGCGTGACGATCGTCGACGACTATGGCCACCACCCGACCGAGGTCGCGGCGACGCTGGAGGCGGTGCGCCAGGGCTACGCCGGCCGCCGCGTGGTGCTCGCCTTCCAGCCGCACCGCTACACGCGCACGCGCGATCTCATCGACGATTTCGCGCGGGTGCTGAGCCTCGCCGACGTGCTGCTGGTGACCGAGGTCTACGCCGCCGGGGAAACGCCGATCGCGGGCGCCGACGGCCGCGCGATCTGCCGCGCGGTGCGCGGCCGCGGCCAGCGCGAGCCGCTCTTCGTCGAGAAGGTCGAGGAGCTGCCGCAGGCGCTGCGCGATCTGATCCGCGACGGCGACGTGATCCTCGCCATGGGCGCGGGCAGCATCAGTGCCGCGGCCCACGCGCTGCCGGCGGCACTCGCGGCGCTGCTGCCGCCCGGGGGGCCGAAATGACCGTCGCGGTGAGCGCGGATTTCGGCGCGCGCGTCAGGCGTGGCGAGCCCCTGAGCCGTCACACCTCCTGGCACGTGGGCGGGCCCGCCGAGGTCTTCTTCAATCCGCGCGACCGCGCCGATCTCGCCGCGTTCCTGCGCGCTCTGCCCCCCGAGGTGCCCGTGTACTGGATCGGGCTCGGCAGCAACCTGCTGGTGCGCGACGGCGGCATCCCCGGCGTCGTCATCAGCACGCACGGGACGCTCGATACGCTCGAGCGCCTGAGCGCGACCAGCGTGCGTGGCGGCGCCGGCGTCGCCTGCGCGCGCATCGCCCGGCAGTGCATCAAGTGGGGACTCGGGCCCGCGGAGTTCTTCGCCGGCATCCCCGGCACGCTCGGCGGGGCGCTGGCGATGAACGCCGGTGCCTTCGGCGGCGAGACCTGGCGGCACGTGATCGAGGTCGAGACCATCGACCGCCGCGGCGTCGAGCGCGTGCGCCCGGCCGCCGAGTACCGCGTCGGCTACCGCGAAGTGGTGCCGCCCGCGCCCGGGGAGTGGTTCCTCGGCGCGACGCTCGCCTTCGAGCAGCGCGCGGGCGCGCACGCCGGCGAGGTGCAACAGCTCCTCGCGCGGCGCAAGGAGACGCAGCCGATCGGGGAGTGGAGCTGCGGCTCGGTGTTCACCAACCCGCCGGGCGATCATGCCGCGCGCCTCATCGAGGCGGCGGGCCTCAAGGGCCTGAGGATCGGTGACGCGTCGGTGTCGCTGAAGCATGCCAACTTCATCATCAATCACGGCGCCGCGACGGCGGCGGATGTCGAGAGCCTGATTCAACGCGTGCAGGATGAGGTGCAGCGGGCGCACGGCGTGCGGCTGCACCCGGAAGTACGCATCGTGGGTCAAGCTCCAGGCCAAAGCGAAGGAGAGGCGCGCTGATGCGGCTCGTGCACGACCCGACACTCGCGCACCGCGCCA
>JAGWMP010000155.1 GCA_028871705.1 Gammaproteobacteria bacterium | reverse complement strand
AGGGCCCGAGGCCATCGTGGCGGAGATCACCAACACCCCCTGGCGCGAGCGGCACGCGTACGTGCTCGACTGCGGCGCGGCCGAGTGCACCGGCCGCGCGCTCCGCGGGCGTTTCGCGAAGGATTTCCATGTCTCCCCATTCATGCCGATGCAGCGCCAATACGCCTGGAGCTTCACGCCGCCGGGCGAGGCGCTGCGGGTGCACATGCGGGTGCTGCGCGAGCGGACCGTGGAGTTCGACGCCAGCCTCACGCTGCGGCGCCGGCCGCTCACTGCCGCGGCGTTGTGCCGCGTGCTGTGGCGCTACCCGCTGATGAGCGCGCAGGTGAGCGGGGCGATCTACTGGCAGGCGCTGCGGCTGTGGCTGAAGCGCAATCCCTTCTACCCGCACCCCGAGAGGTCGAGCCCATGAGGCCTGAATCCACCCTCGCCGCAGGCTCGTCGCGTGCCCCGGCTGCCTTGCTCGGGCGCACCCTGCGCGCGCGGTTCCTCGGGCGGCTGTCGGCGCTGCGGCACGGCCACCTGTGCATCGAGGATCCATACGGCACCGCGGAGCTCGGCGAGCGCGGCGCCGCGCTGCGCGCGACCGTCGTCATCCACGCTGACGGGTTCTACCAGGCGCTCGCCGCGCGCGGCAGCGTCGGCGCGGGTCAGGCCTACACGGAGGGGCTGTGGTCGTGCGACGACCTGGTCGCGCTGGTGCGCATTCTGGTGCTGAACCGGGCGCTGCTCGATGAGCTGGAGGGCGGGCCGGCCCGGCTCGCCGGGTGGCTGCTGCGCGCGGCGCACGGGCTGCGGCGCAACACGGTCGTGGGCAGCCGGCGCAACATCGCCGCTCACTACGATCTCGGCAACGAGTTCTTCGCGCTCTTTCTCTCGCCGGATCTCATGTACTCGGCGGCGCTGTGGCAGGGGCCGCAAGATTCGCTGCCGCAGGCATCGGAACGCAAGCTGGCGCGGATCTGCGAACGCCTCGCCCTCACGTCCCGCGATCATGTGCTCGAGATCGGTACCGGCTGGGGTGGCTTCGCTCTGCACGCCGCCGCCCGGCATGGCTGCCGTGTGACCACGACCACGATCTCCGCCGAGCAGCAGCGCCTCGCCGGCGAGCGCGTGCGGCGTGCCGGGCTCGAGCACCGCGTCACGGTGCTGCTCGAGGATTACCGCTCACTCACGGGCCGCTACGACAAGGTGGTGTCGATCGAGATGATCGAGGCGGTGGGCGCCGACTACCTGCCGGCCTATTTCGCGCAGCTCGGGCGGCTGCTGTCGGACAGCGGGCTCGCGCTCGTGCAGGCGATCACCATCGAGGACCATCGCTACGCGCAGGCGCTGCGGTCGGTGGACTTCATCAAGAGTCACGTCTTCCCCGGCAGCTTCATTCCGTCGGTCGCGGCGCTGCTCGCCGCCAAGACCGAGGCCTGTGAGCTGGCGCTGGTGCAGCTGGAGGATTTCGGGCTTTCCTACGCGCGCACGCTCGAGGCATGGCGTCAGGCGTTTCTCGGGCGGCGCGCCGAGGTGCGCGCGCTCGGCTTCGACGAGCGGTTCATCCGCATGTGGGAGTACTACCTGGCCTACTGCGAGGGCGGTTTTCGCGAGCGCTCCATCGGCGTGGCGCAGCTCCTGTTCGCGGCGCCCGGCTATCGCCCGGCACCTGACGCATGAGTGCGATCGCGAACCTCCTCGGCTACCAGATCGTGTGGCTCATCGCCGTGGTTGGCGCCGGCCGCGGACTCGTCTGGCCGGCGCTCGCCGGGCTCGCGGTCTTCGCGGCCTGGCAGCTGGCGCGTTCGCAGGCGCCGCGTTCCGACCTCAAGCTCTGCGCCGTGGCGCTCGTGCTCGGCGTGCTCCTCGATGGCGCCCTCGCGCACAGCGGGCTGCTGCGCTATGCGGCTCCTCAGCCGGCCGTACCAGCGGGCGGGGCGCCGCTGTGGATTCTCGCGCTGTGGGGCGCCTTTGCGCTCACCCTCAATCACTCGCTCGCCTGGCTACGACGGCGCCGGCTCGCTGCGACCCTGCTCGGCGTCGTCGGGGGGCCGCTCGCCTATCTGGCCGCGGCGCGCCTCTCGCAGGCGGTTGTGTTCAGCGCAGCGCCCGCCGCGGCGATCGTGGCGCTGGCGGCGGGCTGGGGTGTGGCGCTCTTGCTCCTGGTCCGGGTGAGCACATGAGGTCTCTTGCGACCCTTGGCCTGATCCTCGGGCTGGCCGTACTCATGATGGGGCTCGGCTGGCTCTGGCAGCGGCGCCACGAGAATGCAGGCATCGTCGACGTACTCTGGTCGGCGGGCCTCGGCGGCGCGGCGGTGCTGGCGGCTTTCCTCGGCCAGGGAGCAGCGGCGCCGCGGCTGCTCGTCGGCCTGTGCGGCGGGCTGTGGGGACTGCGGCTCGCACGGCACCTCTGGAAGCGGGTCCGGGGTGAGAGCGAGGACGGCCGTTACCGGGCGCTGCGCCGCCACTGGAACGGCGCGCAGCCCAGGTTCTTCGGCTTCTTTCAGCTGCAGGCGCTGCTGGTCGCGGCGTTCGCCGTGCCCTTCGTCATCGCCGCGGGCAATGCACGGGTGCGGCCGCAGTGGCTGGCGGTGGGCGCCGCCTGCTGGTGCCTGAGCATTGCCGGCGAGTCGCTCGCCGACGTACAGCTCGCGCGGTATCGCTCCGATCCGGCCAACCGCGGAAGCACCTGCCGCGCGGGCCTGTGGCGCTACTCGCGCCATCCGAATTATTTCTTCGAGTGGCTGCACTGGTTTACCTATGCGGCCTTCGCCGTGGGCGCGCCAATCGGTTGGCTGGCGCTCGCCGGACCGCTCGTCATGTATGTGTTCCTGCGCTACGTGAGCGGCATCCCCTATACGGAGGCGCAGGCGTTGCGCACGCGCGGCGATGATTACCGCGACTATCAGCGCCGCACCCCGATGCTGTTCCCCTGGCCGCCGCGGCGTGCGCCGCTCGCATCTGCGCGGACACCACCCGCCGCGCAGACACCACCATGACGTCCGTACTGCCGGCCGGCGGCCTGCTCGGCCTCGCCGAGCGCGGCCTCATGCCGGACGCGCTGATTCGCCTCGGCGTCCGCCGACTGTGCGCGCAGCGCCTGCGCACCGAGGCCGTGGGGGGACCCGCAGCCGAGGAGCAACGGCGGCAGCAGCAGCTCGCGCTGCTACGCGAGGGCGCACTGGCGCTGCACACCGATGCAGCCAACGCTCAGCACTACGGGCTGCCGCCCGAGTTCTTCGTGCAGTGCCTCGGACCGCGACTGAAGTACTCCTGCGCCTACTACCCGCGAGGCGACGAGACGCTGGCGCAGGCGGAGGAAGCGATGCTCGAGCTCTACGGCGAGCGTGCCGAGCTCGCCGACGGCCAGCAGATTCTCGAGCTCGGCTGCGGCTGGGGGTCGCTCTCGCTGTGGATGGCGGCGCGTTACCCGCGCGCGCGCATTCTCGCCGTGTCCAATTCCGCGGCGCAGCGCGCCTTCATCGAGGCACGCTGTCGCGAGGAGGGTCTGCACAACGTGCGCGTGGTGACCGAGGACGTCAACCGGCTGGCGCCGCCGGCCGGGGCATTCGACCGCTGCGTATCCATCGAGATGTTCGAGCACATGCGCAACTACGAGACGCTCCTCGCGCGCATCGCAGGGTGGCTGAAGGCGAACGGCAAGCTGTTCGTGCACGTCTTCGCGCACCGCACGCACCTGTACCCCTTCGAAACCGAGGGACGGGACAACTGGATGGGGCGGCATTTCTTCACCGGCGGCCTGATGCCCGCGACCGACACCCTGCTGTGGTTCGGCCGCGATCTCGCCTGCGAGCGGCGCTGGCTGATCGAGGGCACGCACTACCAGCGCACGGCGAACGACTGGCTGCGGCGGCAGGATGAGAACCGGCCGCAGGTGCGGCGGATACTGCGCGCGGCCTACGGCGCGGACGCGGCGGCATTGTGGGAGCAGCGCTGGCGCATGTTCTGGATGGCGTGCGCGGAGACCTTCGGATACCAGGCCGGCTCGCAATGGCTGGTGGCGCATTACCGCTTCACGCGCGCATCGTAGCGGGCCTTGTGACTCAACCGGCGTCCACCGTGGTCTGGTTCCGTCAGGATCTGCGCGTCGCGGACAACCCCGCGCTGTCGTTCGCCGCGGCTCACGGGCCCGTGATTCCTCTTTATGTGCTCGATGAGACACCGGCACCCGGCGGCCGGCCGCTCGGTGCGGCGTCGCGGTGGTGGCTGCACGGGAGCCTGGAGCGACTCGCCACCTCCCTCGGCGGGCTGCTGTTGTTGCGCGGCGAAGCCGCGCAGCTGGTGCCCGAGGTGGTGCGGCGGACCGGAGCGCGGCGCGTCGTGTGGAACCGCTGCTACGAGCCTTATGCGGTGGAGCGCGACCAGGCGCTGAAAGCGCGGCTCACCGCAACGGGAGTGCAGGCGCTCAGCTTCAACGGCAGCCTGCTGTTCGAGCCATGGGAGATACGCACCGGCGAGGGCGGGCCGTTCCGGGTCTACTCGCCGTTCTGGCGCGCGTGCATGAAGAGAAATGTCCCCGCACCCCCGGAGCGGCCGGCCGTGCGGCCCTCGACGGCGAATTTCGCGGGGGACAGCCTCTCTTCCTGGGGCCTCAGGCCGGTCGCGCCGGACTGGGCCGCCGGGTTCGCGCAGGCGTGGTCTCCCGGCGAAGCAGGGGCGCAACGGCAGCTGCGGGAGTTTCTGTCGACAGGCCTCAACGGTTACGCCGAGTTTCGCGATCATCCGCAGCTGCCGCACGTCTCGCGGCTCTCGCCGCACCTGCATTTCGGGGAATTGTCGCCGCGACAGGTCTGGTCGGCGACCAGAGCGCTGCTCGCCAGGCGGCCGGCGCTGCTGCCCGATGCCGACAAATTTCTCGCAGAGCTCGGTTGGCGGGAGTTTGCCGCCCATCTCCTCTACCATTTTCCAAACCTGCCGACGTGCAACTGGAGGCAGGCCTTCGATACCTATCCGTGGGCGGAAAACCCGGCTCATCTGCGCGCCTGGCAGAAAGGGGAGACCGGCTATCCTCTGGTCGACGCCGGCATGCGCGAGCTCTGGCGTACGGGCTACATGCACAACCGGGTGCGGATGATCGCCGCGAGCTTCCTGGTGAAGCACCTGCGGCTTCACTGGCGCGAGGGCGAGTCGTGGTTCTGGGATACGCTGGTCGATGCAGATCTGGCCAACAACGTCGCCGGTTGGCAGTGGGTTGCGGGCAGCGGTGCGGATGCTGCGCCTTACTTTCGTATCTTCAATCCCATCGAGCAGGGCCGCCGTTTCGATCCTGCCGGTGCGTATGTGCGCAAGTGGTGTCCGGAGATCGCGGCACTCGGGAACGCGCACATTCACGCACCCTTCGCCGCACCGGCGCAGGTGCTGCGGACCGCGGGGATCGTGCTCGGGCGGACCTATCCGGCCCCGCTCGTGGACCACGCTCAGGCCCGGACTGAGGCTCTCGCCGGCTACCGGCTGGTGCAGGAGCGATCCCGCGGCAAGCGGGGCGCTCCGGCATGAGGAGCGGGGTCGGGGGCGTGCTCGCCCGCTCCGGGCTGGCCTTGTGCCTCTGCGGTCCATTGGCATGCAGCGCGGCCGCATTGGCCGCCAGCGGTGAGCCGCGGTTTACCGCGGAGCAGCTGCGCGGCGACGCCTACGTGATGTACGACGCGCTGCGCACGCTGCATCCGGGGCTGTTCCGCTACCAGAGCTCCGAACAGTTCGACCGCAACTACCAGGAACTGCGTGCCGGGCTCGCCGGTGGCGCGGACCTCGGCCACGCTTATCTCGCATTCGCCCGCTTTGCCGCTTCGATCCGCTGCGGCCACACCTGGCTCAATCCGCTCAACCAGCCGGACGCGGTGTCGCGCGAGATCCTGCAAAGCGCCGACCGCCTGCCGCTGCACTTCACGGTCGTGGAGCGGCGGTTCCTGGTCACCGAGGCACTCCCGGGCGTCGGGGTGTCGCCGGGAGAGGAGATCGTCGCGATCGACGGAGTATCGGTGACGGCCGTGATCCGGCGGCTGTGGCCGTACCTGCGCGCCGACGGTGCCGCCGACGGCAAGCGCCTGGCGCAGATTGGCCATGGCGCCAGTGAGAGCGCTTTCGACGAGTACTATGCGCTCGTGGCGCCGCCGCGCAGCGGCCGCATGCGCACGCTCGAGGTGCGAAGAGCGGCGGGAACCAACCGCACCGTGCGCGTGCCGCTGGTCGAAGAGCAAGCTCGCGACCACGAGCTCGAGGCGCGCCGCGGGGCGGCAGGGCGCGAGTGGACCTACCGCCGCGAGGGCGACACGGGCCTCATCGCGATGCCGACCTGGGCCTTCTGGAACCGCAGGTTCGACTGGCAGCTGTGGCTGCAGAATACTTTCGCCGATTTGCGCGCCAGCGGAGCGCGCTACCTCGTCATCGACCTGCGCGCCAACGAGGGTGGCGACGATGCAATCGGCCAGGCACTGGCGCGCTACATCGCCCGGGCTCCGAGCGCCTACGAAAGCTTCCTCCCGCGCCTCGTCTACGACAGCGTACCGGCGAGACTACGGCCGGTGTTGAGTACCTGGGACCGGAGCTTCTACGACCAGCGCACGCGCGTCGAATCACTCGGCGCGGGCGCGTTCACGCTGCGCGAGCGGGCGCCGGAGCGCATCGAGCTGACCCCGCTCGACAGCAGCTTTCGCGGATCCACCTACGTTCTCATCGGGCCGAACGACAGCTCGGCGACCTTCGAGTTCGCGCGCATGGTGCGCGACGCGCATCTCGCCACCCTGGTAGGGCAGCCCAGCGGCGGCAATCTGCGCGGCATCACCGGCGGCAACATGTTCTTTCTGCGCCTGCCGAACACCGGCATCACGATCGACCTGCCGGTGATCGCGTTCGAAGCGCGCGAGCCCCAGCGCGACTCCCCGCTTCTGCCAGACATATCTGTGGTGCCGGACCTGACGCAGATGGCCGCGGGCGTCGATCGGGATATGGCCGCAGCACGGCAGGCGATTGCAGCGGCAGACCGCCCACGTCCGGATTGACGGCGCATCGCCGTCACTTCGTGCGCCGCCACTCCACGGTCTTGCACCGCGTCTGGTTTTCCGCGACGCACACCAACTCCGGCCCACCGCCCATGTCGATCGTGCCCGGGTGGCGGTAGAAACTCCACAGGGGATCCTGGCTGGTGCGGCAGTCGTCTTTCTCCGGAAAGCTGATCTCGCTCTGCATGATGCAAAGCCGCGGCGGCCCCAGCACGGCGGCGAGGCGGCCGCGGGAGATGCCACTCAGGGAGGAGACATCGCGCCCGGCGCACGGGGACACGAAATCTTTGCCGCGCTCGCCGCTGATGGGAAGCTCGACGAGGCACTCGCGCAGCGCCTGCAGCAGCTCCTCGTGCGCGGCATCCTTGCGATAGTTGCCGGACGCGCCGCAGCCGCCCAGGAGGGCGGCCAGCGCGACAGATAGAGCGCACGCCGCCGCGAGGACACGAGAGCTCATACGCCAATGATGCCACTC
>JAGWMP010000154.1 GCA_028871705.1 Gammaproteobacteria bacterium | reverse complement strand
ACGGCCGAGCGGGCCCCGGTCCGGGCGGCGGCCGGGGGCGAGGACTGGACCGAGTTCTGATTTCGTTCTGATTCCAGGCAAGGATGCTCGAGAGGTGCGAGCCGATGGCCGGCTCGCGCGGACCGTGCGCAGGAGGCGCGCTTCAATGAAGATTTCGACCAAGCTCATCGTGTTTTTCTGCGGCGTCGTGGCGCTGTTCGTCATGCTGGCGTTGGCGCTGCTGACTCAGACGCGCACCGTGTCCGACGGCTACGACGCGCTGCTCGCGCGGCAGGTGCGTCAGGCCGAGGCGGCACGCGTCATCCAGGTGAACTTCAAGAAGCAGGTGCAGGAGTGGAAGGACATCCTGCTGCGCGGCCACACGCCCGATGACCTCGGCAAGTACACCCGCCAGTTCCACGACGAGGAGTCCGAGGTACGCAGCGGCGCCGCCGCGCTCGCCACCGCGGTGCAGGACGCCGAGGCGCGCGAGCTGCTCGACCAGTTCCTCGCCGCGCACAAGACCATGAGCGAGAAGTACCAGGCGGCTTACGATGCCTACGTGGCGGGTGGCTTCGACTTCAAGGCCGCCGACCGGATGGTGCGCGGCCAGGATCGCGCCCCCACCAATCTCTTCGATCAGGTGGTGGCGCGGCTCAACGACCAGGTCGTGGCCTCGGTGACGGCCCAGGAGCGCGCGGTGCGTGCGGCGCGCAACCTGGCGCTCGGCCTGACCGGCGGGCTGCTCGCCGGCCTCGGGCTGGTCGGCTTCCTCACCGTGCGCACCATTCTGCAGCGGCTCGGGCGGCTCAAGGCCGTGTCCGACCGCCTGGCACGGGCCGACCTCGAGGGGCTATCGGTCGATATCTCAGGGCCCGATGAGATCGGGCAATTCGGCGAGAGCATGAAGGGAGTTCATGCCGCCATCGAGGAGCTGTCCCGGCTGGCCCGCGCCGCCGGACAGGCGTGAAGAGCCCGGGAGGCACGATCATGGCAGCCAAACTCAACGAGTTTTATCAGCAGGCGGCCCGGGAATTCGGGCTCGCCGGCCGCATCAAGCTGGCGATGCTGACGAAGATCTCCTCGGAGAAGGCCGAAGCGGCCGAGGACTCACCCGAGAACATCCGCATCTTCGAGCAGGCGCTCGAGCGGCTGCGCTCCGGCAGCTGAGGCGCGCCGGCCGCCCCGGCCGCCCCGGCCGACGCGCCGCGGTCGGCGCATGCGGCGCCGCGGAACGCTCAGTTCTCGCCCTGCACCTGGATCGGGACGCGGTGCGTCGCGAGCGCCTCGATCGGCATCGGGCGGCCGAGGAAGTAGCCCTGCGCCATGTCGCACTGCAGGGACTGCAGCAGCGCGAGCTGCTCGGCGGTCTCGACGCCCTCGGCGACCACCCGCACATTGATGTTGCGCGCCAGCAGGATCATCGCGTGCGCCACCGCGACCAGCGCCGGTCCCTGGGCGCTGCGCATGCTGGAGGCCATGAACGAGCGGTCGAGCTTGAAGATGTCGATCGGGAACTCGTGCAGGCTCGCGAGCGAGGAGTAGCCGGTGCCGAAGTCGTCCACCGACAGCGCCACGCCGAGCGCCTTGAGCGCTTCCAGCGTCTGCTTGGCGACTGCGAAATCGGTGACCAGCTCGCTCTCGGTGATCTCCAGGTGCAGATGCTGCGGCTCGAGCTCGGCCTCGTGCAGCATCGCGGCGATCTTCTGCGGCAGGGCCGCATCGCCTAGCTGGCGGCGCGAGACGTTGACGCTCACGAACTCGGGCGCGGCCGCCCCCATGTGCTGCCTGAGGCGCGCGAAGTCGCGGCAGGCCTTGCGGGTCACCCACTCGCCGAGCGGCTTGATGAGTCCGCTCTCCACGGCGATCGGCAGGAAGTCGGCCGGGGACATCATGCCCTTGGCGGGGTGCTGCCAGCGCACCAGGGCCTCGATGCCGACCACCAGCCCGCTTTGCAGGTTGACGATCGGCTGATAGACGAGGGCCAGCTGCTCGGCATCGATGGCGGTGCGCAGCTCGCGCTCGGTGTCGACGCGCAGGCGAATGCGCTGGGTCATCGAGGAATCGAACACCGCGAAGCGGCCGCGTCCTGCGGCCTTGGCGGCGTACATCGCGGTGTCGGCGTCGCGCAGCAGGTCGCTGGCGTTGCGATAGCCGCCGTCGCTGTGCACGATGCCGATGCTTGCTGAGAGCGTCACACGGGTCCCTTGTATCCAGTAATCGGCGGCGAGCGCGCCGAGCAGCCGCTCGGCCACCGCGAGCGCCTCTTCCGGGCGCGACAGCTGCTCGAGCAGCACCACGAACTCATCGCCCCCGAGCCGCGCGGCCGCATTGCCGGGAGTCGCCGCCAGCACCGCATCCGTGGCGCGGCTGGTGGTGCGCACCCGCTCACCGACCTGGCGCAGCAGCGCATCGCCCGCCTCGTGTCCGTAGGCGTGGTTGACGAGCTTGAAGCGGTCGAGGTCGAGATAGAGCAGCGCGAAGCCGTTGCGCGGCTGCGCCGCGGCCCGCTCGACGGTCCGGGCGAGCCGCCCGAGGAGCGCCTCGCGGCTCAGCATGCCGGTGAGGCGGTCGCGGACCGCCGGCGCCTCTTGCGGCTGCTCGCCGCCGAAGTCGGCATCCAGCACCCGCAGAATCTGGGTATCGGTTTCCACCATGTCAGTTCACCAGGGTGTCGATGGCGTCGGCTTCGGCCGCGCACCGCTGGCCGAGCTCGCGCAGCTCGGGCACCGTGAGGCGAAACAGGGCGAGGGGCAGCTGCGAGTCCTGCGGCCGCAGCTGCTGGCCGAACTCATCGCCGCCGTGCATGGCGCATTGCTCGGCGACCGCGAGCAGCGCGCGGCCCACCGAGGCGGGACCGGACTCCCCGAGATGGTGATGGTCGCGCACCGCCTCGATGAACTGGGCCGGCAGCTGCCAGTGCGCGAACAGCGCGGCGCTCAGCAGCGAGTGCTCCGCGGGGTCGAAGGTCTCCACGCCCTCGGCGCGCGGCGCCTGCCCGGGCTCGAGCTGCACGTGGACGATCCAGCCGAGATCGTGCAGCAGGCCGACGACGAAGGCGGCCTCGCGGTCCCACAGGCTGCTGTCGGCGCGCGCCGCCAGCGCCTTGGCGGCCACTGCCGTCATCAGGCTGTGCCGGCGCAGCGCCCTGAACCCGGCCGACTTCGGGCTCTGCGGCGCGAGGTTGGCGTCGAAGCGCGCCACCATGGCGATGCCGGCTACCGCTACCGCGCCGAGTACCGTGAGCGATCGATCGATCGAGGTAATCGAGCGCGAGCCGTAGAAAGCGGAGTTCGCGACCTTGAGCACGCGGGCGGCGAGCGCCGGGTCCACCCGCAGCAGCTCCCGCAGGTGCTGGTACTGAACGTCGACGTCCCGTTCGGCGAGTACCTGCATGAGCCGCGGATCGAGCACCGGCAACGCCGGCAGCCGCGCGATACGCTGCCGGGCGGACTCGAGGGCTGCGTCGATAGGTTGAGGGGTCAGGGCTGCCATTCCTTCCATGGAGTGCAAGCATCGTTCCAGCGGCCCCGGGCTTTGGCCTGGAAGACCGCAACCCCCGGACGCTCAAAGCTTTTATCCCAGCCCGGCGTTTGGGTCCGTGACGGCTGCCGCAGTGCTGGCGTCCCGGAAATGGGACAGTCCGTCCCGGGAGTAGGAGAATGTCCTGGCGGTTCCCAGGGCACACGACAGGGATGCGCAGGAAAAAGGCCGCACAGCCGAAGCGAAGCACGCGCCCGCGGGCGGCCAGGGCCGGCCGCGTGCGCCGCAGTGCACCGGCGTGGCGCGCGTCCGAGGAGCTGCTCGAGAGCGTATTCGAGAACCCGGCCGCCGGCGTGGCGCTGGTCGGCACCGACGGAAGGTTTCTCAAGGTCAACCAGACGCTGTGCCGGATGGTCGGGCGTGAGGCGGCGGAGCTGACCCGCCTCACCTTCCGCGAGCTCACGCACGCTGCGGACCAGCACATCGGCGTGGACTTCATCCCCGCCGCGCTCGCCGGCGGCGCGCGCAGCGCCGCCTTCCTCAAGCGCTACCTGCACAAGGACGGGCACAGCGTCTGGGTGCACATCTCCACCGTGCTCACGCGCGGCGCCGACGGGCAGCCGCTCTTCATCAGCTACCTGCAGGACATCACCGAGCGGCGCCAGGCGGAGGAATCGCTGCGGGCGAGCGAGGCGCGGCTGCGTGTGGCGATCGAGCAGGCGCCGCAGGCGATCGGCATGACCCGCGACGGCCTCGTGATCTATGCCAACCGCCGCTACGCCGAGATCTACGGCTACCCGGATGCGGCGGCGGTGATCGGCACGGCGCTCACCGACCACTGGGCGGCGGAGTCGTTGCCGGTCATCGCGGCGCGCCGCGAGCGCATGCGCCTCGGCCTGCCGCTGCCCGAGACCTTCGAGGGCGTGGCGCAGCGGCGCGACGGCAGCCGCTTCCCGGTGCAGGCCTCCGTCGCCGATATCGCGCTGCCGGACGGGCCGGCGCGCATCGCCTTCATCGTCGACATCACCGAGCGCAAGCTCGCGCAGGACAAGCTGCTCGAGAGCGAGGCGCGCCTGCGCAGCTTCTTCGAGCAGCCCCTCACCGGCTTCGCGATCACTTCCCCCGACAAGGGCTGGCTGGCGGTCAACGATCGTCTGTGCGCGATGCTCGGCTACTCGCGCGCGGAGCTGCTCGCCATGACCTGGGAGCAGCTCACGCACCCGGACGATGTCGCCGCCAACACGGTGCAGTTCGCGCGCATGCTGGCCGGCGAGCTCGACAGCTACACGCTCGAGAAGCGCTACCTGCGCAAGGACGGCGAGGTCATCTGGGCGAGCATCGCCACGGGGTGCGTCCGCAAGCGCGACGGCAGCGTCGATTACCTGTGCACGCTGCTCGCCGACACCACGCAGCGCCGCAAGGCGCAGCTGCGCGTGCAGCAGCTCAATCGCATGTACGCCATGCTGAGCGAAATCAACGGCATGATGCTGCGCGAGAAGGATCCGCAGCGCCTGTTCGAGGCCGCCTGCCGCATCGCCGTCGAGAAGGGCAGGTTCCGCGGCGCCTGGATCGGCGTGCCCGACGCCGCCGGGCGCTGGCTCAGGCCGAGCGCCGCCGCCGGAGTGATCGACGGCTACCTCGATTTCCTCAACATCGACCTCGACGACGCGGTGCAGTCCCGCGGGCCCGCCGGCCGCTGCTACCTGAGCGGCCAGTGCACGACTTCCAACGATATCGCGACCGACCCGGGCTTTGCTCCGTGGCGCCGCGAAGCGCTCAAGCGCGGCTACCGCGCTTCCGGCGCCGCGCCGCTCAAGGTCGACGGCCGGGTGGTGGGGATCATCAATCTCTACGCGAATGAGCCCGATTTCTTCGACATCGAGGAGCTGGCGGTGGTCGGGGAGCTGGCCGGCAACATCGGGCTCGCGCTCGAGGTGAACCGCCGCGAGACGGCCCGCCGGCACGCCGAAGCCAATCTGCACGAGAGCGAGGAGCGCTTCCGGCAGCTGGCCGAGAACATGGACGAAGTGTTCTGGATGACCGACGTCGACAAGCGCGAGATGCTCTACGTGAGCCCGGCCTACGAGCAGATCTGGGGACGCTCGTGCGCCAGCCTGCGCGCCGCGCCGGTCACCTGGATCGAGGCCATCCATGCCGAGGACCGCGAGCGCGTGCGCCAGGCGATCGCCCGGCAGGTGTCCGGCCGCTACGACGAGACCTTCAGGGTCGTTCGCCCGGATGGCTCGGTACGCTGGGTGCACGACCGCGCCTTCCCGGTGCGTGGTACCGATGGCGTAGTGCAGCGCATCGTCGGCACGGCGGAGGACATCACCGGGCGCCGCCAGCTCGAGGAGCACCTGCGCCAGTCGCAGAAGATGGAGGGCATCGGCCAGCTCGCCGGGGGCGTGGCGCACGATTTCAACAACATCCTCGCGGCCATGCTGATGCAGACCGAGCTCACCGAGATGATCGAGGGGCTGCCCGAGGCCGCGCACGAGAAGCTGCGGCAGCTGCGCAGCTTCGCCGAGCGCGCCGCGAACCTCACGCGGCAGCTGCTGCTGTTCAGCCGCCGGCAGGTGATGCAACCGCACGACCTCGATCTCAACGAAGCGGTGGTCGGCACCGCCAGGATGCTGCAGCGGATCATCGGCGAGGACGTGCAGCTGAAGCTCAATCTGCACGCGGGCGAGCTGCGCACGCACGCCGATCCCGGCATGCTCGACCAGGTGTTGATGAACCTGCTGCTGAATGCGCGCGATGCCATGCCCGGTGGCGGTACGCTCACCATCGAGACCTCGCAGAGAACCTTCACCGCGGCGGAGGCCGCCCTGACACCGGACCTCACCGCCGGACGCTACCTGTGCCTGCGCGTTGCCGACACGGGCTGCGGCATCGCCGCCGAGCACCGGGTGCACATCTTCGAGCCGTTCTTCACCACCAAGGAGCCCGGCAAGGGCACCGGCCTCGGGCTCGCGACCGTGTTCGGCATCGTCAAGCAGCATGGCGGCGTGATCACCGTGCAGAGCGTGCTCGGCCGCGGCACCACGTTCGAGATCCTGCTGCCGGCCATCGAGCGCGCCGCGGCCGCGGCGGCCGGCGCCGCCGGCGCATTGCCGCGCGGCACCGAGACCGTGCTGCTGGTCGAGGATGAGCCCATCGTGTGCCAGGCCCTCACGACCACGCTCGAGCGCGCCGGCTACCGGGTGCTGCAGGCCGGCAACGGCCACGAGGCACTGCGGCTGTGGGAGGAGAACCGCGAGCAGATCCGCCTGCTGCTCACCGATATCGTCATGCCGCAGGGCATGAGCGGCCGCGAGCTGGCGGCGCGGCTGCGCACCAGCGATGCGGCGCTGCGCATCATCTTCATGAGCGGCTACAGTCCCGACATGGCCGGACGCGAACTCCATCTGCAGCCGGGGCAGGAGTTCATCCAGAAGCCGTGCTCCTCGCAGCAGCTGCTCTTGGCGGTACGCGGCTCCCTCGATCAATACCCGGCGCGCGCCGCCGCGGCGGCGTCCTGAGCATGGCCAGGACCATTCTGCTGGTGGACGATGAGCCGATGATCCGCGCGCCGCTGCGCGAGTTCCTGCGGCTGCGCGGCTTCGAGGTGGTCGAGGCGGCCACGGGACAGGCCGCGCGCACGGCCTTCGCGGGCGCGCGCCCGGACCTGGTGCTGCTCGACTACTCGCTCCCCGACGCCACCGCGCTCGAGCTCATTCCGCGGCTGCGCGAGCTCGACGAGGGCGTTCCCATCATCGTGGTCACCGGGCACGGCACCATCGATCTGGCGGTGCAGACGATGCGCGAAGGCGCCGAGTATTTTCTCACCAAGCCGGTGGCGCTCGCGACGCTCGGCGTGCTGCTCGAGCGCATTTTCGAGAACGCCAAGAACCGCCGGGTGCAGCTCGCCTCGCGCTCGCGCGCAACGCGCGCGGCGCCGGATCCCTTCACCGGAGTGAGCGCGGCCATCGCGGCACTGCGTGCTGAAGTGGAGAAGATCGCCGCGAGCGACCGGCCGGTGCTGATTCAGGGTGAGACCGGCGCCGGCAAGGGCGTGCTGGCCGCGTGGCTGCACCGGCACGGCGCGCGCGCCGAGGAGCCCTTCGTCGACCTCAACTGCGCGGGCCTCTCCCGCGAGCTGCTC
>JAGWMP010000153.1 GCA_028871705.1 Gammaproteobacteria bacterium | reverse complement strand
GATACTCCCTGGGCGCCGCCCGCGTGGCGGCGCGCCTTTGATCCGCAACAGCCGCAGGTAAGCCGGCCGAAACCGGGCGCCCCGTCAGGCCGCGAGCGTGCCCCTCTGCTTGGCCGCGTGTGTCGCGATCAGATCCATGAGAGCTGGCGACAGGCAATCGTACGGCTCGAGCTTCAGCTCCTTGAGACGCGCCCGTACCTCGCCCATCTTCGCCGGCGGGAATCCCGATTCGATGATCGAAGAAACGAAGGCGGCGAAGTCGGGGGCCGACCAGCCGCTGTCCTTCGAGAGCTCCGTGTGCACGAAGTCGAAGCCATAGAACGGGTGCGCCTTGAGCTCGATGCGGCCGTACATGTGCGCGCCGCAACCGGTGCAGGCATGGCGCTGGATCGGCGCCTTCTCGTCGACGATCTTGAGCTTGTTGCCGTTGGCGGTGACGCTCAGCTTGTCGCGCGGGATCACCGCCACCATGGAGAACAGCGCGCCCTGCGGCTTCCAGCACTTGCTGCAGCCACACACATGATTGAAGGCGGTGTTGCCCTTCAAGCTTACGGTCACCGGCTGCGAGGTGCACAGGCAGGTCAACGTACCGCCGGCGAAATCGCTGTTGCCGGGTTTGACGCCGTTGTCGACGGCCGGATGGATCTTGATAGCCATGAGCATCCCCTCTCTAAACGATTTGACTACGGGATTCGGTCAGAAAGTGACCACCGAGCGGATCGACTCGCCCCGGTGCATCAGATCGAAAGCGTCGTTGATCTTCTCGACCGGCATCACGTGCGTGATCAGGTCGTCGATGTTGATCTTCCCGTCCATGTACCAGTCGACGATCTTCGGTACGTCGCTGCGGCCGCGCGCACCGCCGAACGCCGTGCCCTTCCACACGCGTCCCGTGACCAGCTGGAACGGCCGGGTTTTTATTTCCTGTCCCGCACCGGCGACGCCGATGATGACCGACACGCCCCAGCCGCGGTGGCAGCACTCGAGCGCCTGGCGCATCAGATCGACGTTGCCGACGCACTCGAAGCTGTAGTCGGCGCCGCCGTCGGTGAGACTCACCAGGTGCTGCACCAGGTCGCCGCCGACCTCCTTCGGATTGACGAAGTGCGTCATGCCGAAGCGCTCGGCGAGCGCCTTGCGGCGCGGATTGACGTCGACGCCGACGATCTTATTCGCGCCGACGAGCCGCAGCCCCTGGATGACGTTGAGGCCGATGCCCCCTAAGCCGAATACCACGGCGTTCGCCCCCGCCTCCACCTTCGCCGTGTTGATCACCGCGCCGATGCCGGTGGTGACGCCGCAGCCGATGTAACAGACCTTCTCGAACGGGGCGTCCTCACGGATCTTCGCCACGGCAATCTCGGGCAGCACCGTGTAGTTGGAGAAGGTGGAGCAACCCATGTAGTGATGCACCATCTGGCTGCCGAGCGAGAAACGGCTGGTGCCGTCGGGCATCACGCCCTTGCCCTGGGTGGCGCGGATGGCGGTGCAGAGGTTGGTCTTGCGCGACAGGCAGCTCTTGCACTGGCGGCACTCGGGCGTATAGAGCGGAATCACGTGATCGCCCTTCTTCACCGAGGTCACCCCGGGACCCACGTCCACCACCACGCCCGCGCCTTCATGGCCGAAGATGACCGGGAAGAGCCCTTCGGGGTCCGCTCCGGAGCGCGTGAACTCGTCGGTGTGGCACACGCCGCTCGCGCGGATCTCGATGAGCACTTCGCCGGCCCTGGGGCCCGCGAGCTCTACCGTGACGACTTCGAGCGGCTTGCCGGCGGCGTACGCAATCGCAGCCTTGGTCTTCATGCCAGTTCCCCGTTCTCTGGTGGCGCGCAGCGAGCGGCAGAGTTTACCTGCCTGCTGCGCGAAAGCCATCACCGAGCGACAATGACGCTCTCCAGCAATGCGTGCGAGCACGAGGCAGCCATGGCAGACACCGTATTCGGCAAGATCATTCGCGGCGAGATCCCCTGCCACAGAATTTACGAGGACGCGCGCGTGCTCGCGTTCCTCGACATCAATCCGCTGAGCGCCGGTCACATGCTCGTCATCCCCAAGGAGGCCGCGGCGACGCTCGATGCGCTCTCGGATGAATCGGCGGCGGCGCTCGGGCGGGTGCTGCCGCGCCTGTGCCGCGCGGTGATCGCGGCGACCGGGGTGCGCGAGTACAACGTCCTCGAGAACAACGGCAAGGGCGCGCACCAGGAGATCCCGCACGTGCATTTTCACATCATCCCCAAGCCCAATGCGCGCGAGGGCTTAGGCGTAGGCTGGCCGATCGGCGCCTTCGACCATCCGGCCGGCGCTGCGCTCGCCGCCAGGATCGCCGCCGCGATCGGCTGAGCGGGAAACTTTCCGCGCCTCGCGGCGCTCCAAACGCGGATGGGAGCACGCGCCGCCTCGCCGCGAGTCCTGATCCTCGCGGGCGTCGCGGCGCTGCACGGACTCGTGCTGCTGCTGCTCGTGATCGAGACACGTGCGCGCCTCGTCGCGGGCCTGAACGGTGCCACTCCGCTCATCGTGACGCTGCTCGAGCCGCGCGAGGACCGGCACGCGCCCACCGCCGCGCGACGCGTGCCGCGCGTCAGATCGCTGCACGCCGCGCCACCGGGAGTCGCGCCGGCCGAGACGGCCCCGCCCGCTGCTTCATCCGCCGCCATCACCATCGACTGGGGAGCGGAGGCCGCCGCGGCTGCGAACGCCGAGCTCGCGGCGGACGCGCTGCGTGCCCGCCAGGCGAACGCACTCGCTCCGCCGAAGAGCGCGCTGTTCGCCGCGCCGGCGAAACACCGTGAGTTTCAGTGGGATTATGCGAGCACCCATCGCACCGAAGCCGTCCCCGGACTCGCGACGATCGTCCATCTCAACGATCAGTGCGCGGTCGCCCTCTTCCTCTTCATTCCGTTCGCCGCGGGCTGCACGCTCGACAAGATGCCCGCCCGCGGCGACCTGTTCGATCACATGCACGACCCACAGCCCTGAGGACCCCCGCGAAGTCACTGAGCAGCATGGCTTTTTTGGCGTCGCGCGCCGCTATTGCCGCCCCGGGGGTGCGCTTGTAGAATGCGCGGCCCTCCTGGTGCGGGGTGGAGCAGTCTGGCAGCTCGTCGGGCTCATAACCCGAAGGTCGCAGGTTCAAATCCTGCCCCCGCTACCACAGTATCCGCATTCCCCTGCTTAGGCAGGAGTGCAACCAACCCGAGCGAGTAATCTGCCCACAGGAAGCGGCCCGACAGGTCGGGTCGCATCCTGATCTTGTCTCCGAGGATGCCGCGCAGCTCCTCGCGACCGCGCTCCGGGTCACGCATCAGGATCTGGTCGAGCGCCTTCCCCATTTCAAGGAAGCGCGCGCGCACGTCAGGTAGCAGGAGCGTCGGAGCGGCTCGCTGCGGCGCCTGTCGCAACGCACGCAGATCCGCCTCGGCCGCACGCAGTCTCTGCGCCAGGGCGTCCGATACCAGCCCCCGCGCGATCGCGTTCGTGATGTTCTCGATCTCGCGCTCGAGCTGCGCGATACGCGGCCGGTTGTCTGCTGGCTTCTTTTCCCGGCGCATCGCCACCCCGAACCGGCGCTCGACCTCGTCAACCACCGCGGGGTCGGCGAGATCCTCGCTGATGCCGACCAGCATCACGTCCTGCACGACCGCGCGCGCCACGTTGATCGTGTTAGAGCAGGCACCGCCATGCCAGTGCGAGGCGCAGGCGTAGTACTCGCGGTTGCGGAGCACGAAGCTCGCCCCGCAGAGATCGCACGCCAGCAGCCCGGTGAACAGGTACTTGCCGGGCTTGCCGCCACCGCCACGGCGCGGCGTGCCGCGCACCGTCGTCGCGCTCTGCGCGTGTGCCGTTCGAGCCTGGCGGGCCTTCACCAGCTCCCACAGCCGATCCGAAACGATGCGGAGTCGCTCATCCGTATGCTCGACGCGCGGGCGGTCGAGTACCTTCACGCGGCGCACCGAGCTGTCAGCCGCGGATCGACTCCATTCCGTGCGACCCCAGCTCACGACTCCGATGTAGCGGCGATTGTTCAAGATGCCGCTGCCCCGTTTGGGATCCCCATGGATCGCGCTCGCCAGCCACTTCGCATCCCGGCGTCGCTCGGTGCGCTTCCACGCCGCGCCTGGCGACGGGACGCCTTCAGCGTTCAACCGGGCGGCGATGTTCCTCGGGCTCGTCCCCTCCGCGTACATGGTGAAAATGCGCCGCACGACTTCCGCCTGCGGCTGTTCGATCTCAACTTCCGCTGACTTGGAGAGGGCCGCAGGGATGTAACCGTATGCTCGGCCACCGGCGCTCTTGCCAGCCCTGGCTCGGCCTTCCTGGCCGCGCCGCGTGCGGTACGACGCTTCACGCCGCGCGTGCTCTGCGACCGCCTGCTTGATCTGCATCACGAGCCCCCAGCCGTCACGCCGGGTGTCGTCACCGACGCACGTCAGGCAGTGGACGCCCAGGTCTTCGAGCTCAGCCGAGCGAGGCCCGAACTCGGCGCGATTGCGCCAGAGTCGACTCACGTCCTCGGTGACGATGACATCGAACTCCCCTCTCCTCGCTGCCGCGAGCAGCGCCTGATAGCCGGGACGCGTTGCTGTGCCGGCGGAGATCTCTTTGTCGTGGAACCGAGCCACTACAGCGAGCCCAGCCGCACGGGCCGCGCGCTCGCATTCGCGCTCTTGGTCTTCGATACTCGCGTCGCTCTGCTTGCTGGTGCTGAAGCGGCTGTACGTGGCTGCTCTCGTGTCGGCTCTCATAGCAACGGCTCCTCGCAGATGTTGTACACGCGCGCGGCGATGATCTCTTTCTCGTCGCGATCGAGCTTCAGCACTACGCGGTCGCGGGCGACCGTGCCCGTGCGCAGGATCGACTGCTCGCCGGGGCGGTTGTAGCGCATCAGCCGAGGAAATCGCTCGGCGATGCTGCGGTCGGTGGACCACGACAGGCCGGCACGGTTGACCGCGTAGCACCCGCGGTAGACCGTGAAGCGTTCCGGCAGAAGCGCCAAGGCGGCACGCTCCTCGGGCTCCATCATGAGATCAAGCTCCTCGCGCGAGGCTTCCAGCAGCATCGAGCGGATGACGCCGCGGGCGCTCCATACCGAGTCGCATACGGACCACTCGCTGCCGAGTAGCCGGAACCAGTCGGGTCGCGACACGGGAGAGAGCACCACGGTCCGGATGCGCGTGAAGCTGTTGGCCAGCCTCGAAGCCCCAAGCGCGTCGTCCAGGGAGATCACTTTGGCCTCCTCGGTTTTCGATTCTGCTTCGAATTGTGAGCCTCATCACGATGCGCCGGCTTGCAGTAGTAGCGATTCGCCGGGCCGCCCTTGGGGTTCGGTTTCGCCAGATAGAACTTGGAGCAGCTCGGGAGATGGCACCGCGAGAGGCTCTTGCCGTATTCCCGGTTCGAGTCGAGAAGTAGCAGTAGCCCATACGTGAGAACGCTCTCGACGTCCGGGTAGTCGTGGAAGTAACTCAGCGAGAGGCGCATAGGGGTCGCCGATCGTCCGCCCGAGGACGCGGTTGGCCCGGCGCCCACGGCTAGAGCCAGGCGCGGCTTCAGCAGACTCAGCACCTTCAGCGCTCCAGCATTGGTCGCCCTGCCGCCAAGCGGCGGCGGTAAAAATTCTTCCGCGAACTCGCGCGGGTCCTCGGCTGCCTTGCTGATGAGCCTGCGGAATCGTTCGCCATCCGCTTCAGTGAGACCCGGCGCGAGGCCGCGCGATGTGTCCAGCTCGACACGCTCACCGTTCCCAAGTGCCACCAGCGCGCGGACGACTTCGCTATCAGTGACCCCATGCTCGTTGAGGTTCATGAGGCGGTGAACGCGCTCCTCCTTCTTTCCCATAGTCCCGGCTCTTTCTGGTGCGATTCTGGTCCTCCCATAATCCTAATAGTCTATGGGGTAGTTGGCAAGTACCACCTACAGAGGCAAGACCGATGGATAAGATCTACGGCACGAGCGGCGCGGCCAGGTATGCGGCATGCAGCGAGGAGACCGTTCGCCGGGCTGACCGCGTCGGAATCATCCGCGCAGAGCGTGACAGCTCAGGCCGGCGGATATTCACGCAGGCCGAAGTCGAAAAGCTGCGCGCGCATATCCAGAAACACCGGGCAATGGCGGCAGCCTAAGACCCCATGGCGCTCCCGCCCCATCTCGCGAAGTACGACTCGCTGATCGACTTCATCGTCGAGCAGCTCGTGCGCGAGGCGACGGAGTCCCCAAATGAAAAGCCCGCGGCGTCCTGGCAGACATCACCGCGGGCTGGAGATCAACATGAGCATTCTAACAACGCCGACTCGGTCAGCCTCATCTGATTCGCTTACCCGTAACGCGCTGGCTTGGCGCAGAGCGAGCATTGCCCGCAACGGCCTTTCGCGCCTCATGGGAGGATCGAAGGACACCTGCTCTCACGCGGTGACCACCGTAGCGATGCCGCGGTGCGGCCGCGTAACGCCGAAGGTCGATCGCCTCTTTGTGGCCGAGGCCGATCCCGATCGGCAGGCACGCTGGCGCAGAACGCTGGTGGGATGCCGCGGCGATGCGGCGCGCGCGGATATCCTCCTGATGGCACAACTCAGGGCGAGCAACCCACCCCGCCGAGATCCTGCGCCAGTCGACCCGAGCAAGGATTGGCTCGTCCGACGCCACGGACAGACACTGCGGATCGTCGCGGGGCGCGCGAGCTTTATCGCAAGCCTTAGCCCGAGCGCCAGTCCTTCAATTAGCCGTAACGCGGCGTGCGAGCGCTGTGGAAAGCCGGCGCCTCCGGCGCGACGGCGGACCTTTTGCTCAACCACCTGCGCGACGGCTTTCTACAATTCCCTTCGCCCAAGGGCGACCCACGCCACAAAGACGTGCGTCGAGTGCGGCAGCGAATTCCGGCCGATCCGAGCGGACTCGCGGTTTTGCTGTGGGGCCTGTCGTCAGTCGTCGTATCGGCGGCGGGTCATGACCAGCGCACCTGAGACGGCTCCGGAGGAGCGCCCCTTACACCGAAATTCGGTGCTCAACCTTTCACGCATCCGTAACGGGCGGGCGGTGCTCGGGATGGTCGCGTGACCGCCGACCTTATTTCGCATGACCGGCTCCTGATGACGCGCGAGGCACGCGAGCTGCTCGACGAGCGTGCGCGCCGAGCGAAGGCCGCGGAGCAATCGGTGCTTGGCGCACTGCTGCTCGGCGCGCCTTGGGCCAACGTCGAGATTCTCGGTCCGGCGGACTTCTCCCGGGCCGATCACGCGCTGATCTTCGCGGCGATGTCTCAGCTCGCTGTGGCCGGCGCCACGCTCGATGCGGTCACGGTGAGCGAGCGACTTCGGCTGATTGAAAGGCTTGAGGATGCTGGCGGCCTCGCCTACCTGAGCGAGCTCGCGCGGAACACGCCTACCGCCGAGAACTGCGCCGCCTACGCGCGCGTCGTGCGTGAGCGATCCGATGCGTGCGCAATCGAAGCCGCGATCTCCGCGTCTCTCAACGACGCCAAAGGGCTCGACGGCCATGGGATGCTGAAAGCGCTCGAGCAGCGCATCGAGCCGGTGCGCCAGCGGCTTACATGGAGCCGCGCAACGCGCCCGACACTCGACTGGCGCGCGCTCGAAGGTCGGCCGGTGGCCGAGCGCGAATGGATCGACGAGCCGTGGATCCCTGCCGGAGACAGCACGCTGTTAGCAGGCGCGCCCGGCACAGGCAAGACGCTCACGGCG
>JAGWMP010000152.1 GCA_028871705.1 Gammaproteobacteria bacterium | reverse complement strand
GCCGAGCGCGCGCGCGCCGTGCAGAGCGTGCTCAGCGCGCTCGAGCGCACGCTCGCCGATGAGCGCGGGCGCTGGATCCTCGACGCCGGCCACCGCGAGGCGCACAGCGAATGGGAGCTCTCGGGCGTCAGCGGCGGACGGCTGCGCAGCGTCGTCATCGACCGTTGCTTCATCGATGGCGACGGTGCGCGCTGGGTGATCGACTACAAGACGAGCGCCCACGAGGGCGGCGCACTCGGGGAATTCCTCGCTCAGGAGCTCGAGCGCTACCGCCCGCAGCTCGAGGCCTACCGCGAGCTGGCGCGCGCGCTCGGGGCGCAGCCGGTGCGCGCGGCGCTCTACTTCCCGTTGCTCGGGGCGCTGCGCGAGCTGCCCTGAGGGAGGGCGCGCGGATCCTCAGAGGGTGCCGGCGACGCTGAACGAGCGGCGGCCCGCGGCGTCGGGGCTGCCGAGGAACTGGAGGTCGCCGAGGAGCTCGGGCGAAGCGCTCGCGCGCGGCGCGAGCTGCCCCTCGAGCACGTAGCCGGGCTGGCTCGTGAGGCGCAGCGTCCCCGCAACCGCGAGCGGTCCGCCGAGATCGACCAGGGTGCCGAGCGGCGCGCCTGCGCCGCCCGCGAAGCTGAGCGCGTAGCTGCCGAGCTGTGTGACGTGACCGGTGCGGCGCGTCAGGTCGCGTGCCTCGATGCGCCCCTTCAGCTCGACGATGGCGCCGCGCGCGAGGCGCACCAGCGCCAGATCCGTATGGAGGGTGCCGCGCAGCTGCGGGGGCATGTGCGGGAGCTTGCGCGGGTCGAGCGCCAGGTCCGCCACCAGGTTACGCGCCTCGAGGCTCCCGCCGAGCCCGCGGGCGAGATCGGCGCTTGCGGTGACCGGACCGTTGCGCAGCACCACGTGCGCGGCCAGCGTGCCCGTCAGCAGGCGCAGCGGTGCGATGTCCCAGGTCAGATCGCCCCAGGGCGCACGCGCGAGCGTCAGTCCGCCGCACGCGCCGCTCCACACCGAGCCCTCGACGCTCCCGCATGCGAGGGTGCCGCTGCGCGGCACGACCCAGCTCGCCGGCAGCCGCGCCAGCAGGATGACGAGGAAGGCGCACGTCGCGAGCAGCGCGATCCGCAGCGGCTGCCGCACGTCAGCCCGCGTGCAGCACGAGGGCCGCGTTCACCAGTCCCGGGACGCCGGCGCCGTCGATGGTGGCCGAATCGACGCGGATGCCGTTCTGCTGCGAGAGCCGCGCGAGCCAGCTGACCAGGGCATCGAACGGCGCCTTCTGCAGCCGCAGTGAGATCGCCGCGGGGCCGGCCGGCTCGCTGCCGGCGAGGGCGCCGGCGAGCCCCGACTCGCGCGCCGAGCGGTCGACGATCACCAGCAGCGACTCCCCGCCGCCGGAAGGCGGACGGGGCGCGACCGCGAGCTCCCCCGCTACGCTCTGCATCCACTCGAGGTCGGTGCGCTTCTTCTGGAGCCGCGCGTGGGTCTCCGAGACGCTATGGTCGAGCGGCAGCAGCACGCCGAAGATGAGCAGCACCGGGGCGAGCACCGCGGCGAGCTGCACGATGCGCCGCTCGCGCGCGGAGAGCTGCGCCAGGCGCTGCTCGAGCGCATCGAAGGAGAAGGACTCGCGCGACAGCTTCATGGCGGTGCTCTCAGGAACCCTGCGCGTGGATCTGCACGCGTCCCTGATAGGCGCTGCCGACGGTGCTGCCGCCGACCAGGTCCGCCTGCCAGCCGTCGCTGCGCAGCCGCTGGCTCAGATGATCGAGGCTCGCCGCATCGGGCGCGTTCAGCGTCAGCTCGAGGAGCCCGTCGTGGAAGTTGAGCGACTGCACGGTCGTGCCCGGGACCGCGCCGCGCGCCGCCGCGACCGCCTGCAGCGCGCCGAGCAGGCCGCTGGTGCCGCCGCCGTTGCGCACCGCGGCGAGGCGCTGCTCCATGCGCCGCCGCGCATCGGTGCTCGAGGACTCCCCCGGCATCGCGCCATGGAAGGTCTCGCTGATCGAGGCGTCCACCTGGCGCTCCTTGCTCCTCAAGGCCTTGAGCTCCACCGCCTTGCCGGCGACGTGCAGCGCGACGAGCGCGAGCAGCAGCAGCGCCGCCACGCGCCAGGCCGAGAGCCCGAGCGTGCGCGAGCGCTGGGTGGCGTAGGCGCCCTGCAGCAGATTGATCGCGGCGGTGGTGGGCAGCTGTTGCGCGAGGAGCGCGAGCGGCCCGTCGGCGAGGAGCTGGACCTTGAGGCTGACGAAGTGCTCGCGCGCCGCCTCGACCTCGGCCGAATGCCGCTGCCACTCGGCGGTGGCGCTGTAGAGAATGAGACCGAGTGTGGCCGCGCCTTCGGCGGGAGTCGCGCCGGACTCGGCCGGCGCCGCGGCGCTCGCGGCGGGCGTGGCCGCGATCGTGAGCGCCTCGCCGAGTGCGTCCATCGGCAGACACACGGGCGGAGCGCCCGGGGCGCGCACGCACACCGCGTCCTCCTCGAGGAGTGCCACCGCCTGCCCGGGGTTCGCCGGCAGCAGCTCGCTGTCGGCGTACAGACACTCGGCCTCGATGCCGGCGGCGCGCAGCTGCGCCAGCCAGGCGTCCAGCAGCGTGCGTGTCACCACGGCGACCGGCGTGCGGGTGGCACCCGGGGCGCGTTTGCCGATGGCGAAGTGCAGCGCGTCGATGTCCTCGGCGAGCTGTTCCTCGAGCGCATAGGGTACGAGCTGCTGCGCCTTGACGGCGTTCTTCGCCGGGATCTCGGGCTCCGCGAGCGCCACGTCCGTTCCCGGCACCACGACGCACACGCGCCGGGTCGGAGACGCGGCGGCGGCCTCGGCGAGCGTTCCGCTCTGCGTCGCCGTCAATGGCGCGCCGGCGGGACTCGCGATGAGCCACGAGGCCGGCTCCTCCGGCGTACGCGGCAGACGCAGCAGCAGCCAGTCAGCCATGCGGCTCCATCAATCGGGGGTGTAACTGCGCAGGATGGGTCGCACCTGCCCCGTCGGATCCTGCAGGAGAAGACTGTACAAGTTGAATTCCGAGCTGCCAATAGCGATGAGACTCGTCAGCCGGAAGTAACTCGAGGTCATCTGCAGCTTCCCGGCGATGTTCTTCCACACGGCCGGCTCGGCCGCGGCCTGAAAGTCGCTGATCGCGGGGAAGCACCCGGTGGCGGCGGCGCGATTCTTGGTGAGCCCTTCGGGATCGCTCGAGAAATCGCCGTGCCCGAGGTAGGCATCGAGCACCGGTCCCTTGGCGGTACAGATGTTGAGGCTGACGCCATAGGGGAGCGCGGTCACGTAGGGCGCGAGCGTCACGTAGCGGTCGTGCCCGAAGCCCGGCAGCGCCAGCAGCTCGCTCGCACTGGTGATGTAGCGGTTGGGTGTGCGGTAGGGGGGCATCTGGCCCATGTAGACGCTGTCCTCGGCCCCATCCGGGACGCTCGGCACGATGTCCCGGTCGATCCAGTCGACCAGGTAGCCCGCCCACTTCGGCTCGAGCCCGAGCATCGCCAGCAGCTGCTGGAACGCGGGGACCTGCACCGGATCGGGGGTGCCGTCCTCGCGCACCAGGTTGTTGAGATTGAAGCGCCCCTGCAGGTCCTCGAGCTGCGCGGTCAGCATGACGCCGGGCACGACCTCGACCGGTCCGACCGGCTGCGCCCAGCCCTCGGACGCGTAGGTATGCTGCGGATCGGACTTCTGCGCGAGCCGCAGGCCGTAGGCCGCGAGCGCCTCGGCCGCCTGCTGCACCAGCAGCGCCTGGTCGAAGGCGTAGGTGGCCGCGCCGCGGCGGAACGTCATGGCGTTCTCGTAGGCGATGGCCGCGGCGAGGATGGTGCCGAGGGCGACCAGGAGGATAGCCACGAGGAGTGCGATGCCGCGCTGCGCCCGTGGCGGGCGGCCGGCGGGAATCCGTGGGGTGCCGCGCGCGGCCGCGCGCATCAGCCGGCGACCTCGAAGATCCGCATGACCTGCCCGAAGTCCTCGGTATCGATCGTCACCTGCACGGCGATCGGCCGGATGCGCAGGCTGCTTTCGAGCGCCGCCGTGCCGGCGACGGTCGCCGGCGGCCACTGCGGCTGCCAGGTATGGGTGAGATCCATGTACTGGATGGTCACCGACTTCACCTTCTTCAACAGCTCGCGCCGTGCGGTGGTGCTCGAGAGCGTCGGGTCGAGCACGTACCAGTACTCGCGCCGCAGCGTGCCGTTCTCGAGGTAGTAAGCGACGCGCTGTTCCGCGGGACGCTGCAGGCCGTTGGGATTGGCCCAGCCGGCGCGCGTCAGCGCGACCAGCGGCGGCGTGCCGCTGGTGGTGCCCTGCGTGGAGGACGCCGTGCCGGGCGTGCCGCCGAGCGAGGTCACCGTTCCCGAGGATTGCGTACTGCCCGGGCTCGCCTGCAGCGCCGGCTGCGAGGGCTCATCGCCGATCGGCTGGCGCACCGGGCGGGGGGTGAGCTCAACGAAGTCCTGCTCGAGGACGCGTATGGCGGTCTGCAGCTCCAGCAGCCGCGCCTGCTTCTCGAGCAGCGCGCCGCGGGTAGTGGCCGCCTGCCTGAGGGTGCCGTAGCCCATGGCGAACATGAGTGCCGCGATGAAGATCGCCACCAGCAGCTCGAGCAGCGTGAAGCCGCGCAGGGCGGTGCGCGGCGCGGCCGGGCGGCTCACCCGCCCCCCAGTGTGTTGGTCTTCGGCGGCGTTGGGTTCGCGGGCGTCTGCGGCGTCACGCCCGGTACGGCGGGCGTGCCCGGCGCCGGTGTGCCGCCGGCGCCAGCGGCTCCGGGCGTGAGCAGCTGGCTGCCCCAGTCGGGCAGGTCGCCGCGCGGCTGCCCGACCGCATCGCCCCACATGCCGCTCACCGTGCTGTACCAGCCTTTGCTCTCGTCGCTCACCGGGACGTCCGTGGGCCGCACGCTCACGTCGATGCGCAGCATGCCGGGGACCTGGGTGGCGCTCACCTCCTGCTGCCAGTGCCACTTGCGTCCGGCGAGCTCAGCGTCGCCGTCGTTCTTGCCGGCGGCGGGTGCCTGGCCGCTCAGGCGCAGCTGCGCGATCTGGTTGAGCGCGACCCAATTCGCGAAGGTCTTGTCGCGCAGGTACGCCACCGTATCGGCGGAGGAGGTGAGGGTGCCGAGCACGGCGGCCATGCCGATGGCCACGATCGCGAGCGCCACCAGAACCTCGATGAGCGTGAAGCCGCGCCGCGATGCACCGCGCGGGCTCATCGGGCCGCCGCCACCACCATCGGCTGCTCGACGAGCGCGCCCTTGTCGTCCTCGGTCACGGTGACGCTGCGTACGCCGCCGTCGCGCTGCAGCGTGACCGCGAAGGAAGTCAGATCTCCGTCTGAATAGATCATGACCTGCGGGGTCTTGTCGTGCGCGTCGGCGGGACGGCGCAGCACCACGGGACGGGTCTCGACGACGAGCTGCACCCCGAGCCCGTCGGGGAGCTTGCGCGCCTGGAAGGCGTCGTCCTCGGTCGGATCGCGCCAGGTGTTGAGCAGTGCGTCGTAGACCAGGAACTCGTAGCCGTCCTCCTGGAAGAGGATGCCGTACTCGCGCGTCTGCAGCTCGCCCTGCTCGCGCGCGTAGTTGATGAGACTGTAAAGGCGGTCACTTTCGCGCTCCAGATCGCGGTCGCGGCCGGTCAGGCTCACGCTCAGCAGGATCCCGGCCGAGATCAGTCCGATGATCAGCACCACGATCAGTATCTCGATCAGCGTGAACCCCGCGTCGGGTCGGCCGCAACGCTGCCGCCGGCGCGCCGGCGGACTACTGGTTGAGATTCCAGTTACAGATATCCGCATTGATGCCGTCGCCGCCGGGCTGGCCGTCGGCGCCGAGGGTGCACAGGTCGTACGCCTTGCCGTGCGTGCCGGGGTACGTGAAGACGTAATCGTTACCCCAGGGGTCCTTGCTGATGCG
Source organism: Gammaproteobacteria bacterium (assembly GCA_028871705.1). Classification (GTDB taxonomy): domain Bacteria; phylum Pseudomonadota; class Gammaproteobacteria; order Steroidobacterales; family Steroidobacteraceae; genus 13-2-20CM-66-19. The sequence continues at coordinate 1,969 of JAGWMP010000152.1, read as the reverse complement.
CTCGATGTAGCCGCCCTGTTTCCAGTTCTTGATCGAGGGATCGGTCGGCTGCGTGCTGAGTGCGGCGAGCCCCTGGTCGTTGGTCGGGTACTTGGAGTTGTCCATGTAATACATGGTGAGCGCCGTCTCCAGGCTCTGGATGTCCTCCTTGGCCTTGGCCACCTTGGCGTCGTCGACCCGCTTCATCACGCTCGGGACGATCACCGCGGCGAGCAGGCCGATAATGATCACCACCACCATGATCTCGATGAGGGTGAAGCCGCGCGCGCGGCGGTACCCGCCGTGGCGGCGTCTGATAACCTCGTGGACGTTGTAGTGCATGCGTGGCGCTCGCGGGCGGATGAGGCCGCCGATCATAACAAATGGGGGTACCCGGACCTGTGAAGCGCGTGCGGGAGTTGCTGCGGTCGCTCAATGGCGACGCGGGCTACGGCCGGGCGCTGCTCGCCTCGTGCGCGCTGCTGCTCGCCATGACGGCGACCGGCGATGCCGGCCGTGCGCTGCTGCGTTACGACCGTGCGGCGCTCGCCGCCGGGCAGCTCTGGCGGCTGTTCTCGGCGCACCTCGTTCACCTCGATCTGCACCACGCGCTCCTCAACTGCCTGGGACTCGTGCTGATGTGGGCGCTGTTTGCCCGCGACTACCGGCCCCGCCAGTGGCTGATCGTAACGCTCGCCGCGATGGCGGCGATCGATGCGGGCCTGTGGCTGTGGGATTCGACTGTCCGCTGGTACGTCGGTTCCTCGGGCGTGCTGCACGGCTTCATGGCCGCCGGCACCGTGGCGCGGCTGCGCCGCGGCGAGACCGAGGGCTGGGTGCTCGCGGCCTTTCTGGCCGGCAAGCTCGCCTGGGAGCAGGGGGTCGGACCGCTGCCGCTCTCCGGGAGCGATCCGGTGGTCGTGGACGCCCACCTCTACGGGGTGGCGGGTGGACTCGTGGCCGCGGCGTTCCTGAGACACCGGTCCCAGCCGCTATAATTTTCGCCTTCACGCGTGGAGCGAGGTGCTCATGTCGTTCGCGTTCGTTTTCCCCGGTCAGGGCTCACAGTCGGTCGGCATGCTGGGCGCGCTCGCCGCCGCCGATGCCAGCGTGCGCGCGACCTTCGAGGAGGCGTCCGGGGTGCTCGGCTACGATCTGTGGAAGCTCGTGAGTGAAGGCCCGGAGGCCGAGCTCAACGCGACCGCGCGGACCCAGCCGGCGCTGCTCGCCGCCGGGGTCGCCACCTGGCGCGCATGGCGCGCGCGCGGCGGCGCGGAACCGGCGGTCGTCTGCGGACACAGCCTCGGGGAGTTCACGGCGCTGGTATGCGCCGAGGCGCTCGAGTTCCGCGCGGCCGTCGGACTGGTGCGCTACCGCGGCGAGGTGATGCAGGAGGCCGTGCCGGCCGGCACCGGCGCCATGGCCGCGATCCTCGGTCTCGAGGACGCGCAGATCGAAGCGGCCTGCCGCGAGGCCGCCGCCGCCGGCGGCGGCATCGTCGAGCCGGCCAATTTCAACTCCCCCGGGCAGGTCGTGATCGCCGGCGAGGCCGCCGCCGTCGAGCGCGCCATCGCCGCCGCCAAGGCGCGCGGCGCCAAGCGGGCGGTGGCGTTGCCGGTGAGCGTGCCCTCGCACAGCAGCCTGATGCGCGGGGCGGCGGAGCGGCTGCGCGGACGGCTCTCGGGGTTGACTCTCAAGACGCCGCGCCTGCGCTACGTGAGCGCAGTGGACGCGACCGCCCACGCCGAGCCCGCCGAGATCCGCGATCTGCTGGTGCGGCAGCTGTCGAGCCCGGTGCGCTGGACCGACACCGTGCGCGCACTGATCGAAAGCGGCGTCGAGGAGATCGTCGAATGTGGCCCGGGGCGGGTGCTCACGGGCCTGAATCGCCGCATCGAGCGGCGCGCCGGACTCGAGTTCCTGGCGCTCGAGGATCCGGAATCGATCGCCGCGGCGCTGGCCGCGACGCGGGAGGACACGCATGCTTGAG
>JAGWMP010000151.1 GCA_028871705.1 Gammaproteobacteria bacterium | reverse complement strand
CTGGTCGTACGCCACGAACTGTCCGCCGTTCGTCTCGGCCATCACCTTCGTCAGCGCCGCCGTCAACGTCGTCTTCCCATGGTCCACGTGACCAATCGTCCCCACGTTCACGTGCGGCTTGTTACGCTCGAATTTCTCTTTGGACATGGCGTAGATCCCTCAGCAGTTACTTCTTGATGATGCCGTCGGCGATGTTCGGCGGCACTTCGATGTACTTGGCGAACTCCATGGTGAAGGTCGCGCGGCCCTGGCTCATGGAGCGCACCGTGGTCGCGTAGCCGAACATCTCCGACAGCGGCACGTCGGCCGTGATGGCCTTGCCCGCCGGAGTCTCGTCCATCCCGGTGATCTGGCCGCGCCGGCGGTTCAGGTCGCCGATCACGTCCCCGGAGTATTCCTCCGGCGTCACGACCTCGACCTTCATGATCGGCTCGAGCAGCACGGGGCGGGCGCGGCGGAAGCCGTCCTTGAAGCCCATGGAGCCGGCGATCTTGAAGGCCATCTCGTTCGAGTCGACGTCGTGGTAGGAGCCATCGAACAGCGTCACCTTGACGTCCACCACCGGATAGCCGGCGATGACACCGGTGTCCTCGGCCTCGCGAATGCCCTTGTCCACCGCCGGCACGTACTCGCGCGGCACCGAGCCGCCGACCACGCCGTTGATGAATTCGTTGCCCTTGCCGGACTCGTTCGGCTCGATCTTCAGCCACACGTGGCCGTACTGGCCGCGGCCGCCCGACTGGCGGATGAACTTGCCTTCGCTCTCGACCGTGCCGCGGATGGTCTCGCGATAGGCGACCTGCGGCTTGCCGACGTTGGCCTCGACCTTGAACTCGCGCTTCATGCGGTCGACGATGATCTCGAGGTGCAGCTCGCCCATCCCCGAGATGATGGTCTGCCCCGACTCCTGGTCGGTGCTGACGCGGAACGAGGGGTCTTCCTTGGCGAGCCGCTGCAGCGCCAGGCCCATCTTCTCCTGGTCGGCCTTGGTCTTCGGCTCCACCGCCACCGAAATGACGGGCGCCGGGAATTCCATCTTCTCGAGCGTGATGACCTTCTCGAGGTCGCAGAGCGTGTCGCCGGTGATGACGTCCTTCAATCCCACCGCCGCGGCGATGTCGCCGGCGAGCACTTCCTTGATCTCGGTACGCTCGCTGGCGTGCATCTGCAGCAGACGCCCGATGCGCTCCTTGCGGGACTTGGTCGGCACGAACACGGTGTCGCCGGAGTTGAGCACGCCCGAGTACACGCGGAAGAACGTCAGATTGCCGACGAAGGGGTCGTTGAGGATCTTGAAGGCAAGCGCCGCGAACGGCTCGCTGTCGCTCGCCTTGCGGGTGGCCGGCTGATCGCGATCGTCGATGCCCTTGACGTCCGGCATGTCGACGGGCGAGGGCATGAACTCGATGACCGCATCGAGGAGGGCCTGCACGCCCTTGTTCTTGAAGGCCGAGCCGCACATGGCGAGCACGACCTCGTTGCGCAGCGAGCGCTCGCGCAGCCCGGCGCGGATCTCGGCGTCGGTGAGCTGCTCGTGCTCGAGGTACTTGTGCATCAGCGTGTCGTTGGCTTCGGCGGCCGCCTCGATCATCTTGCCGCGGTACTCCTCGGCCTGCGCCTGCAGCTCCGCCGGGATCTCGCGGTACTCGAACTTCATCCCCTGGGTCTCCATGTCCCAGTAGATGGCCTTCATGCGGATGAGATCGATGACGCCCTCGAAGTTCTCCTCGGCGCCGATCGGCAGCTGGATCACGACCGGATTGGCGCGCAGGCGCGCGCGGATCATCTCGACCACGCGCAGGAAGTTGGCGCCGGCGCGGTCCATCTTGTTGACGAAGGCGATGCGCGGCACGCGGTACTTGTTCATCTGCCGCCAAACGGTCTCGGACTGCGGCTGCACGCCCGCGACCGAGTCGAAGAGGGCGACCGCCGAGTCGAGCACGCGCAGCGAGCGCTCGACTTCGATGGTGAAATCGACGTGCCCCGGGGTGTCGAGGATGTTGATGCGGTGCTCGGGATAGGTGTTCTCCATCCCCTTCCAGAAACACGTGGTGGCGGCGGCGGTGATGGTGATGCCGCGCTCCTGCTCCTGTTCCATGTAGTCCATGACGGCCGCGCCGTCGTGCACCTCGCCGATCTTGTGCGAGACACCGGTATAGAAAAGGATGCGCTCGGTCGTCGTGGTCTTGCCCGCATCGATGTGGGCGGAGATCCCGATATTGCGATAGCGCTCGATGGGCGTCGCGCGTGCCACGGTCAGTTCCTTTGAGCCTTACCAGCGGTAATGGGCGAAGGCCTTGTTGGCCTCGGCCATGCGGTGCGTGTCCTCGCGCTTGCGGACCGCGGCGCCGCGGTTCTCGGACGCGTCCATCAGCTCGTGCGCCAGGCGGAACGCCATCGACTTCTCGCTGCGGTCGCGCGCGGCCTCGATGACCCAGCGCATGGCGAGCGTCTGACGGCGCGTGGCACGCACTTCCACCGGCACCTGATAGGTGGCGCCGCCGACGCGGCGCGACTTCACTTCGACCACGGGCTTGACGTTGTCGAGCGCGCTCGAAAGCACCTCGATCGCCTCCCCGCCCTGCTTGCCGGTCTTCTCGGCAATGCGGTCGAGGGCACCGTAAATGATGCGCTCGGCGGCGGACTTCTTGCCGCTCTTCATGATGACGTTCATGAACTTGGCGAGCATCTCGTTGTTGAACTTCGGGTCCGGCAGGATGCTGCGGACCGGTGCCTGGGCACGACGCGACATGGCTTAAATCCCCTTACTTCTTCGGGCGCTTGGCGCCGTACTTGGAGCGCCCCTGCTTGCGCTCGCCGACTCCGGCACAGTCGAGCGTGCCGCGCACGGTGTGGTAGCGCACGCCGGGCAGATCCTTGACGCGGCCGCCGCGGATGAGCACCACCGAGTGCTCCTGGAGGTTGTGGCCCTCGCCACCGATGTAGCTCGTGACCTCGTAGCCGTTGGTGAGGCGCACGCGGCACACCTTGCGCAGCGCCGAGTTCGGCTTCTTCGGCGTCGTGGTGTAGACGCGCGTGCAGACGCCGCGCTTCTGGGGCGAAGCCCCGAGCGCCGGTACTTTGGTTTTCTCTTTCCCCAGCCGGCGCGGTTGCCGGATGAGCTGACCCGTGGTCGCCATCGTTACTCTCGTCTCCAAGCTCTAGGTGCGGGGGTGGTTACTCGCACGATGAAGCGGCCCAGAAGCACCGGGCCGCCTGTCAGGCGGCCCGGTGCTTCTAAGTCGCTGTTTCCGGTGCCCGGCGTGCTAGTGAGGGGCCGGCCCGACAAAGGCCGGCGATTCTAGGTAGGGCCTTGGGGAGTGTCAACCGCCACCCGGAGCCGGGTTGCTGCTTTGCGATTGCTTTGTCCCGGGGGGGCATTACGATAGGGACAAACGGGCCGCGGACGCTCGCCCAGCGCCCCGCCCCAATACCAAAGGATTCGGGCCCGTTCATCCGGGCGGCTCGTCAGGGGACCTGAGTGCGCGGCAGGGTTTTCAGCTGGCTTTGCGGGGTGGCGCTGTGCCTGTCGGGCTCGGCCCAGGCCGCCACGGCTACGCTCCCGGCGCCCCTCGGGCCCTCTCCCGGCGGCCCGGTCGCCGCCGAGGTGCTCGACACCACGGACATAAGCCCGACCGTCGAGGCCGTGACGGGCGGGACCCTCGACTCCCGCTTCAAGCCCTTCAAGTCGCGCGGCTCGCACTTCATCACCTCGACCCTGTGGATCCGCCTGCCGCCGCCGGCTTTTGCGGCCGGTTCCGGCACCCCGGTGCTCTGGGCCCGTTCCGGGACCGGCCAGCCGGTCGAGCTCTTCGGCCGCCGGGGAGGCGCCGTCGTCGCCCTCGCGGTGACGACCGTCGTGCCGAAGTTCGGCGGGGCGCAGGACACCGTGTTCGCCCCGAGTCCTCCGCTCGATGCGGGCGCTCCCGTCTACGCCCGCGTCACGCGCACCGGGCCCGCCGCGACCGACCTGCAATTCGGCACCTCGACGCTCGAGTACATGCTCGGCCGGGCGGCGGCCCACGCCCGCATCATCGCCCAGGCCTTCGGCGCGCTCATCGCGATGGCGCTGTGCGCGGCGCTGGTGCGCTTCCTGCTGAGCGACCGGCTCTATCCGCTCTACGGGATGCTGTTCTCGCTCCAGGCGCTCTATCTCGCCTATTTCTCCGGTGAGGGCTTTCGCTGGCCGATCCTCGGCTTCTTCGGGCGCCCCCTTGGCAGCTACGCCTGGAACGTCCCGATCGCGGTGAGTGGCGCGGCGGCGGCGCTGTTCGTGCGCGAGTTCGCGCACCTGCGGCTGTTCTCCCAGCGCGTGTACCGCATCTTCGGCTACCTCGCGATCGCGTTCCTGGCGCTCGCCGCCTCCAACCTGCTGCGGCCGTTCGGACTCGCGCCGCTGGTCGCGAACGTCGGCAACGTCATGTTCCTCGGCAGCGCGATCTTCACCCTGACGGTGTCTTTCCTCGCGTGGCGCCACGGCAACCGCGCCGCGGGCTGGCTCCTCATCGCCTGGGCATTGCTGTGCACCTTCCAGATCGCGACCACCGTATGGCTGCTCTACGGGCGCGCCGACAACGCCGAGAGACTCCTCTATTACGGGCTCGCGCCATCCATGGTCGCCGCGGCGGTGCTGATCGCGCTCGGGGTTTCCGACCGCATGCGCGCGCAGCACGCCGCGCTCACCGAGGCGGAGCGGCGCGCGCAGACGGACGCACTCACCGGACTCCTCAACCGCGCGACGCTCATCGAGCGGCTCGACTCGCTGTGCATGCGGCTGCAGCCGCGCGGGATGCCGGTGTCGGTCCTCTTCATCGATCTCGATCACTTCAAGCAGATCAACGACTCCTACGGGCACGCCGCCGGCGATGCCTGCCTCGCGGCGGTGGTCGCGCCGATCCAGGCGGAGCTGCGCCAGTCGGACATCCTCGGCCGCTACGGAGGTGAGGAGTTCGTGGTGGTGCTGACGGGCGCCGACTCGGCCGCCGCGACGCCGGTCGCCGAGCGCATCTGCAAGCGCGTCGCGGAGGTGCGCGTGGAAGGATTCGGTACGCCGATCCGCCTCACCTGCAGCATCGGCGTCGCCGGGAGCGATGCGCTCGGGGTGTGGGGCCAGCACCTGATCGCGCACGCCGACTCGGCGCAGTACGCCGCCAAGCGCTCCGGGCGCAACCAGGTGCAGCTGGCCGCCTCGCACGCGGCCTGACGACCCTCGGCGCGGGCAGATCCGTGAACATCCGCGGCGCCTTGCCGGCCGACATCCCCCAGCTCCTCGCTCTAGTGCGCCGCTACTGGGAGTTCGAGCGGATCGAGGGGTTCGAGGCGCTGCGCGTGGAGCTCACCCTCACGCAGCTCGTCGCGAATCCGCACCTCGGCGCCGCCTGGGTCGCCGAGGAGCACGGCCAGCTGCGCGGCTACCTGGTCGCGGTCCTGGTGCTGAGCCTCGAGCACGGCGGACTCATGGCGGAGGTGGACGAGCTCTTCGTGGTGCCGGAGGCGCGCGGGCGCGGACTCGGGGCGCAGCTGCTCGCCGCGGCGGAAGGCGCGCTCGCGGCCCGCGGCTGCGTGCGGCTGCAGCTCGAGCTCGGGGTGGCGAATGAGACGGCCCGCGCTTTCTACGCGCGGCGCGGCTACCTGGCGCGCGACGGTTACGGGCTCTTCGGCAAGGCGCTGCCGGGGGCCCGCCGCACCTGAGGGAGTCCGCGCGGCGCGACGCGGCGCTCGAGCCCCTCGCCTCATCGCAACGCCGGGTCCCCGCGGCCGCGCCGCGGCGCATACTGCCTGAGCACGCGCGGCCTTTCTCACCGCGTGAGGGAGCTCCCATGGCACAGGTGCCTCATTCGCGACGCCGCCTGCACTTCGCTGCGATGGCGCTGCTCGGTTTCGGCGCGCTCGCCGCGGCGGGCGCGCTGGCGGACATCTACGACGACGCCGTCGCCCACCCCGGGCGCAGCGCCGAGGACCTCAGGCGCGATCCCATCGACCGCCCGGCGGACATGCTGCGGCTCGCCGGCTTGAAGCCCGGCATGCAGGTCGCCGACTTCATGGCCGCCGACGGCTACTACAGCGAGCTCGCGAGCTACGTCGTGGGACCGAAGGGCCACGTGCTGCTCCTCAACAACCCCACCTGGGACTACTGGAGCGGCAACCACTGGAAGGAGCGCATCGCCGGCCGGCTGCCTAACGTCGAGCACCGCACCATCGACGCCGAGCACATCGATGTCCCCGATGGCTCGCAGGACGCCGTGCTCCTCATCAAGGCGTACCACGACTTCTACGCGATCGACGACGACCCGCAGGCCAAGTGGCCGCGCTTTGACGTGGCGCGCGTGGTTTCCTCAGTGGCGAGGATGCTCAAGCCCGGCGGCACGCTGCTGCTCATCGATCACTCCGCCAGGCCCGGCACCGGTACCGCGGACGCGACCTCGCTGCACCGGATCGACGAGGCCTACACGCGGCGGGAGTTCGAGCAGCACGGCTTCAAGCTCGTGCGCACCAGCGACCTCCTGCGCCGCACGGACGATGCCCGCGATGCCATCAGCTACAAGGGCGCGATGGTGGGCAAGACCGACCGCTTCGTGCTGGTGTTCCGCAAGGACGGCTGAGCCCGAGCCTGGGTCTCAGCGCGACCGCGGCGAGCCCGATCCGCGCACGCTCGAGCTGCTGGTCAAGGCGTGAGCGCCGGCCGCATGGCCGGCGCTCGCCAGGCCTCGCGGCCTATTTCTTCGGCTTCCTGAACTTCAGCAGGAACTGGTCGGTGTGCCCCTGGATGGCACCCTCGAAGACCTTGGCGGTGTGCGGGTCGCTCTTGTTGCGCAGGATGTCGCTCTCGCCCACGAGCTCGAAGCCCGCGGCCTTGAGCTCCTGCTTCACCGTCTCCTCGTCGATCCGATGGAGCGTGTTGGTATCGCGCGCGCCGGAGCCGGCCTCGGCGGCGTGGTCGAGCACGAAGTAGACGCCGCCGGGCTTGAGCGCCGCGAAGATCGCCCTGTTGAGCGTCGCGACCTGCGGATCCGAGAGGTTATGAAAGTCGTGATAGTTCTGCGTGGTCCACACGACATCGAAGCTGTCCGTCGGCTTCACGTCGACCAGCCGGTCGAGCGTCACTTTCACATTGCCGTAATGGGGGTCGGCCGCGAGCGCGACGATCGGCGGCGCCGCCGCGCCCGGCTTCGGCGTGGCGATGGCATAGACGGACACCTGACCCCTGGCGCCGACGACGGCGCTCAGCATGCGGCTGTAGTAGCCGCGCCCCGGGGCGAGCTCGAGCACCCAGTCGCCGGGCTTGACGCCCGCGAAGGCCAGCGTCTCGGCGGGCTTGCGGTTGGCATCCTTTTCGGTATCGGACGCGGGACGTGCCTTGTCGGCGACCGCCGCGGTGACGTACTTGGGGATCGAGCCGTGGCGGGCCGCATAGGCGCCCTCCGTTGCCGCACCCAGGGTCAGCAGGGCCGCGGCCAGAATCACTGCGCGTTCCATGGATCGCCTCCACATGGTGGTTGGTCCGAAAGGCGCGCCACTCTAGCAGGAGCGTGCGCCGCATCTCCATCGTTCCGCCGCACCGCAGCGGCGCTACGCCGCGCCGGGGAGGCGCTTCAGGCGGCGAGCCGCTGCTCGAGGCGCTGCCGGATGCCCGGCCACTCGGCGGCGATGATCGAGAAGCGCGCCGAGTCGCGCGGGATGGCGTCGCTCGCCAGCCGATGGGCCCGCAGCGCCCCCTCGAACACCGCCCCGAGGCGCTCGAGCGCATTGCGGGAACGCTCGTTGCGCATGTCGGTGTGGAAGCACACCCGGTGCACCCGCCAGCGCTCGAACGCGTGCTCGAGCATGAGGAGCTTGGCCTCGGTGTTGGCGGCGGTGCGGATGGCGGAGGCCGCGAGCCAGGTGTAACCGATCTCGCAGCCGTCGGGTCCGCTGCGGCGCGCTGCGGCGTGACCGGCCGGCCATTCCCAGCGCTCGAT
>JAGWMP010000150.1 GCA_028871705.1 Gammaproteobacteria bacterium | reverse complement strand
CGATATCGGCCGCCGATCCCGGGGCGCGCGGGTCGGCCAGCACCGTGAGCGGCGCCGCGAGGGTCGTGCCGTCGACGTCGAGCCGTACCGAGTAGCTGCCCGGCGCCGCGATCGGTCCGACTTCCGCCGGGCGCGAGCCCCAGTGCGTGATGGGTCGCGCGTCCTCGTCGCGGAAGCGCGGCTCGTCCCAGATGCGCGGGTTGTCGGGGGCGACCGTGCGCAGCGCCACCAGGCGCGGCGACTCGTAGCGCAGATCCCAGGTGATGCGGTTGATGCCGACGATCGGGTCCTGCGACTCGAGGTGGCGGATCACGTTGCCGCCGGCGTCGAGGATGTCGAGCCGCACCGGGTCTTTGGGTTTCGCCGCGAGCGAGAAATTGACAGGTGCGGAGGCGTCGGCGACGAAGCGGTACGCCTGGCGCGGCTCGTAGAGCACCACCGGCGCGGTGCTGCGCTGGCGCGCCTGCTGCTCGAGCGGCGTGATGTCATCGAGGATGTAGAGCCCGCGCCCGTAGGTCGAGATCACGAGGTCGTGGAACTGCTTCTGCACCACCGCCCAGGTCACGGGCGAGGGCGGCAGCCCGTTCTTGAGCTGCGTCCAGTGGCCGCCGTCGTCGAGCGAGTAGAAGAGTGCGTTGCCGGTGCCGGCGAACAGCAGTCCCCGCGCATTCGGGTCGTCGGTGACGGTGCGCACGTAGGAGAGCTCGTGCCGCGGCAGATCGCCGCTGATGCGCTTCCAGGTCCGCCCGAAGTCGCCGGTCCTGAGGATGAAGGGATCGCGATTGTCGTTGAGGTGCAGATCGACGCTCACGTAGGCGGTCGCGGCGTCGAAGCTCGAGGGCGCGATGCTGGTGACGATGCCGCCGGCCGGTATGCCCGCCACGCGGGGCGTCACGTTGACCCAGTTGGCCGCGCCGTCCCTGGTGTACCACACCTGCCCGTCGTTGGTGCCGGCCCAGATGAGCCCCTTCTGCACCTTCGAGGGTGCGATCGCGAACACCACCTCGCCGTAGAACTGGCCGAGGTTGTCGCCGACGATGCCGCCGGAGGGGGCGATGTGCGCCGGGTCCCGGGTGGACAGATCCGGCGATACCACCGTCCAGCTGTGGCCGGCATCGGTGGTGCGGAAGATCACCTGGCAGCCGTAGTACACGGTGTTGTGATCGAAGGGATCCACCGCGAGCGGCGGCGTCCAGTGGCAGCGGTACTTGACGGCGTCGGGCGGGTAATCGAGCGTGTGCTTCCACGGGCTCACCGAGTGCGCCTCGTGGTAACGCGCATCCCAGCGCGTCACCGTGTCGCCGTAGCAGGTCGCCCACACCACGTTCGGGTCCACCACGTCCGGAATCGTGAAGCCGGACTCGCAGCCTCCCATGTGGCGGTCCCAGCCTTCCTCGCCGCCGCGCGAGACGCTCGGGCCGCGCATGTTCCCGTCGTCCTGCATGTTGCTGTAGAAGTCGTAGGGAATCTGCTCGTCGACCGCGACGTGGTACATCTGGCCGATCGGCAGCTGCACGCGGTGGAAGCCGCGCCCGTGCACGGTGGTGATGATCAGGCCGCCGTCGTCGGTGATGACGAAGCGGTCGGGATTCGCGGGGTCGATCCAGATGTCGTGGGTGTCGCCGCCCCAGCGCACCTCGTGGAAGTTCTCCCCGCCATCGAGCGACTGCCAGAACGAGCTGTTGGCGACCAGCACCTCGGCGTCGCTGCCGCTCGAGACCGCCATGCGGATGTAATAGCCGGCGCGGCCGATGAGCGCGCGCTGCGAATTGACGCGCCGCCACGCGCGCCCGGCGTTATCCGAGCGCCACACCGAGCCCTGGTCGCGCGTCTGGATGAGCGCGTACAGACGCTTGGAATTGGTCGGCGCGATGGCGACGTCGATCTTGCCGAGCGGCGACTCGGGCAGGCCGTGCTTCTCCAGGTGCTGCCAGGTGTCGCCGCCGTCGTGCGTGAGGTAGAGGCCGCTGCCGGGGCCGCCGCTCAATTCACCCCAGGTGTGCATCTCGACCTGCCACATGCCGGCGAGCAGGGTGCGCGGGTCGTGCGCATCGAGCGACAATCCCGAGCAGCCGACCTTCTCGTCCACGAACAGCACCCGCGTCCAGTGCTCGCCGCCGTCGGTGGTGCGGTACACGCCGCGCTGCTGCTGCGGCCCGGTGGTGCGCCCGAGCACGCAGGCGTAGACGATATCGGCATCGGTCGGATGCACGATGATGCGGCCGATGCGCCCGGACTCGGGCAGTCCCTTGAAGGCCCAGGTGCGGCCCGCGTCGGTGGATTTGTAGATGCCGTTGCCCATCACGTCGCTGTCGCGGATCACCCAGGCCTCGCCGGTCCCCGCCCACACGGTGCTGCTCGCCGACGGCGCCACCGCGAGCGCGCCGATCGCCGCGACGTTCTGCTTGTCGAAAATCGGGACCCAGCGGTTGCCGCCGTCGCTCGATTTCCAGACGCCTCCGGAGGCCGCGCCGGCGTAGTACACGGCGGGATCGCCCGGTACACCGGCGATCGCGGCGATGCGGTTGCCGATGCGCGGGCCGACGAAGCGGAATTTGAAGTTGCCGGGGCGCTCGGGCTCGGCCGCCGCGGCCGGCGCCGCAGCCGGCGCGGGCGGTGCGGGCGGCGCAGTGGCGGCGGCGGCCACCGCGGCGATCGCCAGCATCGACGTGAGCCCGTAACGCAGTGTTCTCGTTCGCATCGGCGTTGCTCCCCTTGGGCGTCCTCGCAAAGGACGCCAACCTTACATCAGCGCGGACCCCGCTGTTCCCACTCAGCGCCCGGATGGGTATTCTTGCTGCGCCGAGCGTCCAGAAAATCAAGGCTTTACGAGTTCCGCACGACCGCATGAACCGCCTGCTCATGATCGTCGCGCTCGCCGCCACGTACTTCGTGTTCGCGATGCTGCTCAACAGCGTCGCCCCGGTGATCCTGCAGTCGATGCTGACCTTCGGCGTCGACAAGATCGCCACTTCGACGCTCGACGCGTGCAAGGACCTGCCGATCGCCATCACCTCGCTGTGCGTCGCGGCGTACCTGCCGCGGCTCGGTTATCGGCGCGCGATGATCCTCGGCCTCGGCTTCGTCGCGCTCGCCTGCATGGCGATGCCGCTCGTGCCGGGCTTCCTCACGACGCGTCTCATGTTCGTCGCGGTCGGCGCCGGCTTCGCCCTCATCAAGGTCGCGGTGTACTCCTCGATCGGTCTCCTGTCGCCGCAGCCGAGCCGCCACGCGAGCCTGACGAGCCTGCTCGAGGGCCTGTTCATGCTCGGCGTGCTGTCGACCTCCTGGGTGTTCAGCCTGTTCATCAACCGCAACGCACCGGGCGACCCGGCATGGCTGCACGTCTACTGGTTGATGGCGGGCATCGCGGCGGCGGCGGCGGTGCTGGTGGCGTGCGCGCGGCTCGATGAGTCGGGGGCGCACGGCGCCGAGGTGACGGCCGGCGCGCCGCTCGGCGGCATGCTCGGACTCCTCGAGCGGCCGGAGGTGCTGGTGTTCCTCGCGGCCGCGTTTCTCTACGTGCTCATCGAGCAGCAGGTACAGACCTGGCTGCCGACCTTCAATCGCGAGGAGCTCAAGCTCCCTGTGACCCTGAGCGTGCAGCTCGCGAGCCTGTATTCCGGTGCGCTCGCATTCGGGCGCCTGGGCGCCAGCGTCGCGCTGCGCCACATCTACTGGCGCAATCTGCTCGTGGGGTGCCTGGTGGCGGCGGCCGTGATGCTGGTGCTGTCGGTGCGCGCGAGTGCCGGCGGTGCCAGCGACTGGGCGAGCCTGCCGCTGGCGGCCTATTTCCCCGCCGTGCTCGGACTGTTCCTCGCGCCCATCTACCCGACGATCTGCTCGACCATGCTCAGCTCGCTGCCGCTCGAGAAGCACGCGGCGATGACCGGCTTGATCGTGGTTTTTTCGGCGCTCGGCGGGACCTCGGGCTCCTTCATCACCGGGCGGATCTTCGCCGCCACCGACGGCCGCACCGCCTTCTCGCTCGGCCTCGTGCCGATGGCGCTCTTGATCGGCGCGCTCTTCTGGTTCGACCGGCGGCTGCGGCATCGCGTGGCGGGGCAGCCGGGGCAGCCGGGGCAGCCATGAAAGGTCGCGTGGCACTCGTGACCGGCGGCGGGCGCGGCATCGGGCGCGAGGCGGCGCTCCTGCTGGCAGCGGCCGGCGCGCGCGTCATGATCACCGCGCGCACCGCGGATGAGCTCGCCGCCGTCGGACTCGAGTACGTCGCCGCGGACCTCGGCACCGCCGCGGGCTGTGCGCTCGCCGTGGCCGAGACCGCCCGGCGCCTCGGCCCGATCGACGTGCTGGTGGTCAATCACGGCATCGGCTCGGCGCACGAGCGGCTGGTGTGGGAGCAGGACCCGCAGGTGTGGCGCGAGACCATGCGCATCAACCTCGACGGCCCGTTCGAGCTCGCGCGGCTCACGGTCGGCGGCATGTGCCAGCGCGGCTTCGGCCGGCTGGTGTTCACCGCTTCCACCGCGGGCGAGAAGGCGGAGCGTTCCGGCAGCGCCTACACCGCTTCCAAGCACGGCCTCATCGGGCTCGCGCGCGCGGTTGCGCAGGACGCGGGCCCCTGCGGCGTGACCTCGAATGCCGTGTTGCCCGGGTGGGTGCGCACCGCGATGGCCGAGCGATCGGCAACGACCGAGGCGGCGCGCCGCGGCATCTCGACCGATCAGGTCTGGCGCGAGCGCGCGGCCATCTACCCGCGCAACCGCGTGCTCGAGCCGCGCGAGGTCGCCGAAGTCATCGCCTTTCTCTGCAGCGACGCCGCCGGCGGCGTCAACGGCGAGGCGGTGACGGTGGCGCTCGGCGGCATCTGGTGAGCGCGCGGCGCAGCGCCGCCGGGCGCGCGCCTCAGGGCGCGCCCTTCACGAGCGCGCCGCCCTTCATGACGATCGCGACCTTCTCGAGCACACGGATGTCCTTGAGCGGGTCGCCGTCGACGGCGATCAGATCCGCATAACGCCCGGGCGCGATCGCGCCCACGTCCGCGGTCTTGTCGAGCGCCTCCGCGGCGCTGCGGGTGGCCGCCTGAATGGCCTCCATCGGCGTCATGCCCCACTCGACCATCCTGGCGAACTGCCGTGCATTGTCGCCGTTGGGGTAAACGCCGCCGTCGGTGCCGAAGAGCATCTTCACCCCGGCGGCATGCGCGGCGCGGAACGTCTGCCGCTGCTTGAGGCCGATCATGCGCTCCTTCTCGAGGCTCTCGGGGAACACGCCGTTCTTCGCTCCCTCGGCGAGGATGTAATCGTCGTTGTAGATGTCCATGTCGAACCAGGCGCCGTGTTGCTTCGCGAGTCTGAAGCTCTCGGCGTCCGCGAGGCTTGCGTGCTCGACGGTGTCGACGCCGGCGCGCAGCGCGTCGTTGATGCCGTCGGTTCCGTGCGCGTGTACCGCCACGCGCAGGCCGAGCCGGTGCGCTTCCTCGACCACCGCCCTGATCTCTTCCAGCGACACCTGCTGGGCGCCGACGCTGTCGCCCTTGGAGAGCACGCCGCCGGTCATGCATACCTTGATCACCTGCGCGCCGTACTTGTGGAGCTTGCGTACCAGCGCCCGGTATTCGTCCGGCGAGTTGGCGATCTGCGTCGTGGGCGTCGTGATCGAGGGCGGGAATTGCGTCGCGTCGCAGTGGCCGCCGGTCGAGCCGATCGCGTAGGTCGCCGGCACGATCCGCGGGCCCTCGATGTAGCCCTTGCTGATGCCCTGCATGAGCCCGACGTCCTGGTAGCCGCTCGAGCCGACGTTGCGCACGGTGGTGAAGCCCGCCTGCAGCGTGCGGCGCGCGTTGGCGGCGCCGACCGTCATCCAGAAGGCGTCGGTGTACTCGAGCCGCCGGTAGCCGCTCAGCGTCGGGTCGGAGGTGAGATGCACGTGCATGTCGATGAGGCCCGGCAGGAGCGTGCGGTCGCCGAAGTCGAGCCGCCGCGCCTCACCAGGCACGGCATCTCCCTGGCGGCCGACGCCCGCGATGCGGCCGTCGGTGATGAGGATCTGGGGGCGCTCGACCTCGCGGCCGGCCAGCACGTCGACCATGCGCGCGGCGGTCACCACGAGGGTGTCGGCCCGGGCGACGGCGGTGAGGCTGAGCGCGCCGAGTGCGGCGGCGGCGAGGGGGGCGGCGAGGGCGGTGGTGCGCATGGGATCTCCGGAGCGGGCCTCTGCCGGGCCCTGCGGTCGCCGAGTGTAGGCAGGCCGCGCCGTATTACAAGCCGGTGACGGCGTCCCGGCGCCCCCGGCCGCAGCGTGCGCCAGCGCGCAGTTTGCCCCGCGCCGGCGCACGCCGGCGGGGTGAAATCGGCGATTTCTGCGACGCCGTAGACATCGGCGGCGGCGCCGCAGCGAGCACATTATTGCGGTTGCGCTCAGGGTCAGGAGGTCGCGCCGTGTTCCGTGGATTCCGTTTCCAGGTCGTTCTTCCCGTGGCCATCGTCGCGCTGCTGCTGGTCAGCGGCGGGGCCATCGGCTTCTCCCTCTGGGCCACCCACCACGAGGAGCTCGTGGTACGGCAGCAGGTCGCGGACAACGTCACCGCGATCCAGGCGGCCTTCGTCGCCACCGAGACGCTGATGGAAGAGCGCACGCACGGCGGCATGAACCTCCTCAAGGAGCAGATCGCCGCGCGCGGCGGAGCCGAGAAGGGTCCACCCGTGACGGTCGCCGACAAGACGGTCCCCGACATCCTGGTGGGCGGCAAGAGCGCCGCCGGCAACTTCGAGATCGTCGACTACGTGACGCGCATGCTCAAGGGCACGGCGACCATCTTCTCCAAGGACGGCGACCGTTTCGTGCGCATCACCACCAACGTGATGAAGGACAACGGCCGGCGGGCCGTCGGCACCGAGCTCAACAACACCACCAGGGCCTATGCGGCCCTGAGTCAGGGTGTCGCCTTCTACGGCGTCGTCGACATCCTCGGCAGCCCCTACATCACCGGCTACGAGCCGCTGTATTCCAAGAGCGGCGAATACATCGGCATCACTTACATGGGCTACAAGGCGGAGCTGCCCGTGCTCGAGGCGGCGCTCGATCGCGCCCGCGTGCTCTCGAGCGGCTTCGTGGCCGTGGTCGACGACAAGTCGGTGCGCTATCTGCCGTCCTGGACCACGAAGGAGCAGGTGCAGCAGCACCTCGACAGCAAGGACGGCTCCTGGATCGTCGAGCGCACGCCGCTGCCGGAGTGGGGACTCACCATCGTCTCCGCCTACCCGGTCGGCGAGTTGCACGCGGTGAGCCGCTCGATCGGCTACGGTGTCGGGCTCGTGGGCCTCTTGATCGGCGCGGCGATCTCCCTGACGCTGTTCCTGCTGCTCGATCGCAAGGTGCTGCAGCTGCTCGGCGGCGAGCCGCGCCTGGCCGCGGAATACATGAAGAAGATCGCCGAGGGGGACCTCGCGATCGACATCGGCGTCGCCGGCAAGCGCGAGGACAGCCTGATGTCCTCCCTCAAGGTGATGCAGCTGAAACTCAAGAACCTGGTGGCGGCGGTCTCCGGCGGCGCCGCCGAGGTCAATGCGCAGTCGCGCAAGTTCGAGACCGCCTACGATGCCTTCCAGCGCGGGCGCGACGATGCCGCCTCGCAGGAGCTGCTGAAGCAGACCAAGGGCATCAGCCGTACGCTCGCGCTGCTCGAGAAGTCGATCGGGCGTTTCAAGCTCTCGGCCTCCTGAGGCGGCGGCGCTACTCGCCGGTCGCGTTGATCTCCCGCACGCACTCGAGGAGCTTCTCGAGGGCGTCGCGGCGCTGTTCCTTCACCTCGGTGGCGATGCGGTTGAGCGCCGCCTGGAGCGCGCGTACGTCGCCGCCCGCATTGATGGCATCCACCAGAGCCTGGCTGCCGGCGCCGAACTGATCGAGGCAGAAATCCGCCAGCGTGAAGCGCGCCTGCGCCAGCGACACCCCGGGAGCGAGCTGCAGCGGCGCGGGGGCGGGCCGGGCCGGGGCCGCCGCCGGCGCC
>JAGWMP010000149.1 GCA_028871705.1 Gammaproteobacteria bacterium | reverse complement strand
GTGCGCCCTGAGCAGGCCGTGGATCCGCGCCATTTCGGC
The DNA here is from genome assembly GCA_028871705.1 of Gammaproteobacteria bacterium. Taxonomy (GTDB): domain Bacteria; phylum Pseudomonadota; class Gammaproteobacteria; order Steroidobacterales; family Steroidobacteraceae; genus 13-2-20CM-66-19. Next base: position 7,940 of record JAGWMP010000149.1, on the reverse strand, counting down.
GGTGGTCGCGGCATCGTCCGCTTGCGCGTCGCTGGCTTCCATCAAGGCTCAAAAAAACTGAGGGTGGACCCGCGCGGGTCCACCCTCGATTCTACTCACTACAGGCTTAGAACCTGTAGGACATCAGCAGCGTCAGGGTGCGCGGACGCAGCGGCACTTCCGCCTTGATGAACTGGCCGGACGTCACGTTGGTAGGTCCGAACTGATCCGTCAGGTTGGCGCCCATGAGCTGCACCGTCCAGCTGTCCTTGACCACACCGATGGCAGCGTCGTAAGTCGTGTACGACGGTATGTCGTAGAGCAGCAGGGTCGTGATCGGCGGACTGCCGAAAGCGGGGTTGTTGCCGTTATCGTAGTTGCGCGGCTCGTTGGTCATCGGGCCGATGTGGCTCGCACCCAGCCAGGCGAAAGGCTTGTAGCCTGAGTCGGTGTTCCAGTCGTAGCGCGCCCGCAGGTTGAACATCCACGGGGGCGAGAACGCCGGCGCTGTGCCCTGCGCGCCGAGCGCGTTCGGGATCGGTCCCGCGGCGCTGTTGATCACCACGCAGGATCCCTTGGGGGTGGGGTTGTTGGCCGTCTTGGGGTTGTTCGGATCGACACCCACCGACTCGAGGCACGGCGCGTTCGTCTGCGTCGACTGGTTGAGCGAGCTCGATCCCTGGATGCTCAGGCCATCCGTTATGCGCGCGTTGAACTGAATCTCGAAGCCTTTGATCGTGAAGTCCGGTCCCTGCACGTTGAACGTCGTGTTGCCCAGGAACGCCGGCTCAAACAGCGACAGCTGCTCGTCCTTCCATTTCATGTAGTACGCCGAGACGTCGAACAGCAGCCGGTGCTCGAAGAACTCGCTCTTGAAGCCGACCTCGTTGTTGATCAGGTTGTCGGAATTGACGCCCGCGGGCTTCTCGTACTGGTAGCTGTTGGCGACGCAGGTCTTGACTCCGCCGGGATATGTGCAATACGGGATCTCCTGCTTCAGGAACACCTGCCCATTGGACGAATCGGTGCGATTGAAGCTGCCCGGACGGAAACCCTGCGAGAACGTGTAGTACGCCATGACGTCCGGCGTAATGTGCCACGTCAGATTGCCGCGCCAGCGCGAGCCCGACTCGCTCTTGTCGAGTGCGATCGGGAAGCCGCAGTACCCCGGCGTGTTGATGCAGGTGCCGTTGACGTGATCGAGAATCAGGCCGGTTCCCGGCGCGACGCCGCCCGCGGATGCGCCCGAGGTGCTCTCGCTGTAGAACTCCGAGCCGTGCTCCCACTCGTCGTAGTGGTAGAGACGGCCGCCGACGGTCGCCGTCAGCACTTTCGGAACCAGGTCGAAGTCCACAGACGCGAAGAAGGCGCGCTGCTTGTAGCCGCGCTGGTCGTCCTCGCCGAACGCGGTGCCGGTCCCCGTACGCAGGCCCGGAGCGCTGGCGAATGAGCCGGGCACCGGGCCGACGGCCGAGAGACAGTCCGGCCCCGTGCCGGCAAGACCCGCGGCGGCCTGGGCGGCGGTGGCGCACTGCGGAATCCCCAGGTAGTTGAAGTCCATCTGGTCGTCGATGACGAACTTCTCCCAGTAGAAGCCGGCCAGGCCGCGGATGCGCTGCTCGGGATCGGTGCTGATACGCAGCTCGTGGCTCTGGTGCGTGTTGTGGACCTGGTCGCGCCAGCTGCCGACCGGCGGATAGCACTGCAGCTTGTGACCCGTGAGCGCCGGGAAGTTGCCAGGATTGAAGTAGGATGCGCCCGGGCCGATACAGGCGTAGTACGAGCCCGTGGTGCTGCGCATGTAGTTCGAGTAGTCCTGCTGGCCGTCGATGTTACGGTCCAGGTAGCTGCCCGTATAAACGAGATCCAGCTTCCCGGGCAGCTTGCCGTTCAGGGTCCAGGACGTGCTCTCGTACTTGTCCTTGTTCCAGGCCGGCGTGAACGCCGCGATCTGGTACTGGCCGAGTTGCGTGCCGTTCGAGTCCTGGGGGTACGTGTACCAGTACCCGGTCGCGTTCATGTCCTGGTAGTTCTGCTGCAGCAGCAGGTTCCAGTCGTCGTTCATCTTCCACAGCGCCGACAGGCGGAAGCCCTGGTAGTCGACGGTGTTGAGGTTGTTGCCGATGAGGCCGGCGTTGCTGCCGGTGACTCCGGTGGAAGCGGCGACCGAGCCCGTCTGGAAGCCGATGGTCGAGGGGACGTTGCTGATGTAGCCGCCCTGGTGCTCGGAGAACACCACCGCGCGCACACCGAAGACGCCGTCGATGATCGGCAGGTTGAGTACCGCGCTCAGCTTGCTGTTCGGGTCGCCGCCGGCCGTGGTCCCGTAGCCGGCATTGAACTCGCCGGAGGTGGAAGTCAGGTTCGGCTTGTTGGTGATGTAGCGGATCGCGCCGGCCTGGGCGCCGCCGCCGAAGAGCGTTCCCTGCGGGCCCTCCAGCACCTCGATGCGCTCCATGTCGACGACGTAGACGTCGTTGTTGCGCGCCGGGAAGGTCATCGACTGGTCGTCGAGATACAGCGCGACGTTCGGGAAGGCCGCGGTCGTCGACTGCGACTGGTTGCCCGAGCCGATGCCTCCCAGGCCGCGGATGAAGATGTTGCCGGTGCCCGGGCCGTTGCCGCTGAAAGTCACGTTCGGCGTGTACTTCAGCAGGTCGTCGAAGTTGGTGACGTTGAGTTGCGCCAGCTGGTCGCCGGTAATCGCCTGCACGGTGATCGGTACGTCCTGCAGTCGCTCGCTGCGGCGCTCGGCCGTCACGACGACTTCAGTGAGGCCGGCCGACGACTCCGCCGTGGACGCCGCCTGATCGGCGCCCGTGTCGAGGTCGGATGGCGCGGCCAGCGCCACCGCGGGTGCGCCCAGGATGGCCGCCACCGCAGCAGAAATCTTCGGATTAACCTTCATCGCGTTGCTCCCCGAGGGTTTGGTTGTGTATTCCCCACTCGAACGCATTCCGCCATCCCGGGCGGCTCCCAAGACACACGTTTATACCATTCGCCACAAAGGCGCTTGAATAAACACGTCATCAGGACGTCACGCAGCCGCTCATGTCCCCCCTCATCCAAGTCGCGCAAGCGGCCCTGGTGCGGACTTCGCTAGCCTTTCATACCTCCGTGACAGTAAAAAGACTAGAAATCGAATAGTCGTATCTCAAAAAGGAATCGACGCGCACGGCCTGCGCGAACGGTGCCAGGTCCGGCCCCTGCCGCGAAGCGTTGAGGCCGGGCCGGCGCTCCCTGGAGGATATGTTGCGCCGACGCATCAGTCCTCGGGACGCGCAGGAAGGACCTGCCTGCGTGAGAATGGCGGCACTATGGCGGGGCCGCTCGTACTCGCGATCGATCAGGGGACCACCTCGACCCGTGCCATCGTCTTCGATGCGCAGGCCCGCGTCGTGGCCCTCGCCCGCCGCGAGCTGCGGCAGCACTACCCCGCGCCCGCCTGGGTCGAGCACGAACCCGAGGACATCTGGCGCGATACGCTGGCCGTGGTGCGCGAATGCATGGAGCGCTGCGGGCCGGAAGGCGCGCGGATCGCCGCGCTCGGCATCACGAATCAGCGCGAAACCACCGTGATCTGGGACCGGGCCACGGGTCAGCCGCTGCACCGGGCGATCGTCTGGCAGGATCGGCGGACGGCGGAAAGCTGCGCGGCGCTCGAGGCAGGCGGCGCCGCCGAGACCGTGAGGAACAAGACGGGGCTGCTGCTCGATCCGTACTTCTCGGCCACGAAGCTGGCCTGGGTGCTCGATCGTATCCCCGGCGCCCGCGCCCGCGCCGCGTGCGGCGAGCTCGCCTGCGGCACCATCGACGCTTTTCTCCTCTGGCGGCTGACGGGCGGGCGCGTGCATGCCACCGACGTGACCAATGCCGCGCGCACCCTGCTCTACGACATTCACCGCCAGTGCTGGGACGAGGAGCTGCTCGCGATCTTCAACGTGCCGCGTGCACTCCTGCCCGAAGTGCACGACAGCAGCGCGCTCTTCGGCACCACCGTGCCCGCGCTCTTCGGCCGTCCGCTCCCCATCGCCGGGATCGCCGGCGATCAGCACGCGGCGCTCATCGGCCAGGCGTGCTTCGCGCCCGGCATGGCCAAGTCCACCTACGGCACGGGCTGCTTCCTGTTGCTCAATACCGGGGAGGCCCCGGTCGCCTCCGCCAACCGCATGCTGACCACGCCGGCCTACCGCCTGGGGGGACGCATGACCTACGCCATGGAGGGCTCGATCTTCGTCGCCGGCGCGGCCATCAAGTGGCTGCGCAACGGGCTCGAGGTCATCGGCGATGCCGCGGACACCGCGGCGCTCGCCGCCAGCCTGCCCGCCGATCACGGCGTCTACCTGGTGCCGGCGTTCGTCGGTCTCGGCGCTCCTCACTGGAATCCGCGCGCGCGGGGGCTCTTGTGCGGACTGACGCTGGATGCCACGGCCGCGCACCTCGCGCGCGCCGCCCTCGAGTCGATCGCCTATCAGACGCTCGACCTCACCACCGCCATGGCGCGCGACGGCGCGCAGCGCGCCGCGGCCATCCGGGTCGACGGCGGCGTAGCGGCGAACGACTGGTTCTGCCAGTTCCTCGCCGACATCCTCGATGCGCGGGTGGAGCGCCCCGGGCAGCTCGAGACCACGGCGCTCGGGGCGGCCTTCCTCGCGGGGCTCGCCACCTCGGTGTGGCGCGACCTCGACGCAGTCGCCGCAACCTGGAGCGCGGCGGCCGCGTTCACGCCCGCGATGGACCCGGCGCTCCGCGCCGCCCTGATCGGCGGCTGGCAGCAGGCCCTGCAACGATGCCTCTTTTAGATGGGGCTATCCCTTTTCTAGGCTTTGACGCGCCGCACGCCTCATGGAAATTAACGCCCGAGTGAGACACCCATGAGCACCTCAGCCCTGAAACGCGACCGCGCTGCGTGGGAACGGCTCGCCGCGGCGGCGAGGCCCGGCAGCCGCGCCATCATCGCCGGCCGCGCGGTCGCTGCGCTCGACGGGCGTACCTTCGATGACGTCTCGCCGATCGACGGCCAGGTGATCGCCCAGGTGGCACGCTGCGGCGCCGCCGACGTCGACGCCGCCGTGCGCGCGGCGCGCGCGAGCTTCGAGAGCGGTCCGTGGCGGCGCATGGAGCCGCGCGATCGCAAGAAGATCCTCAAGCGCTTCGCCGCCGCCATTCGCGCCGATCTCGACAATCTCGCGCTCCTCGAGACCCGCGACGTCGGCAAGCCGATCGTCAACTCAGTCGCGGTGGATGTCGTCAACTGCGCCGACTGCATCGAGTATTACGGCGAATTCTCCGACAAGCTCTATGACGAGGTGGCGCCCACGGGCCCCGACGACCTTGCCCTCATCCGCCGCGAGCCGCTCGGCGTCGTCGGCGCGATCGTGCCGTGGAACTACCCGCTCATCATCAGCTGCTGGAAAGTGGGACCGGCGCTCCTCACCGGCAATTCGGTGGTGCTGAAGCCGGCCGAGCAGTCGCCGCTCTCGGGCATCCGCCTCGCCGAGCTCGCCCTCGAGGCCGGCGTGCCGCCCGGCGTCTTCAACGTAGTGCCGGGCTTCGGCGAGGAAGCCGGCAAGGCGCTGGCGCTGCATCCGGACGTGGATCTCATCGCCTTCACCGGCTCGACGGAAGTCGGGCGGCTGATGCTGCGCTACGCGGCGGAATCGAATCTCAAGCGCGTCGCGCTCGAGCTCGGCGGCAAGACGCCGCAGGTGGTGTTCGCCGACGCCGATCTCGGCGAGGCGGCGCACGGCATCGCCTGGGGCATCTACTACAACAGCGGCCAGACCTGTCACGCCGGCTCGCGCCTCATCGTGCACCGCGCGGTGAAGGATCAGCTCATCGCCGCCATCGGCAAGGTCGCCGCCACCATCACGCTCGGTCACCCGCTCGAGCCTGCGACGCAGATGGGCGCGCTCATCGACCGCGGCCACATGCAGCGCGTACTCGGCTACATCGACTCAGGTCTGGCCGAGGGCGCGCGCGTCGCGCTCGGCGGCAGGCAGGCGCTCGAGGAAACCGGCGGCTTCTACGTCGAGGCGACCGTGCTCGATCATGCGCGTAACGACATGAAGGTCGCGCGCGAGGAGATCTTCGGCCCGGTGCTCTCGGTCATGACCTTCGCCGAAGAGGCCGAGGCGCTGCGCCTCGCGAACGACACCCCCTACGGCCTCGCGGCCGCCGTCTGGACCGCCGACATCAACCGCGCGCACCGGCTCTCGAGCGCACTGCGCGGCGGCACCGTGTGGGTGAACGCCTTCGACCGCTCGACCATGGCGACGCCCTTCGGCGGCTTCAAGCTCTCGGGCTCGGGCCGCGACCGCTCGCCACACGCCATCGACAAGTACTGCGATCTGAAGACCATCTGGACGGCGTATCGATGAGCGCCCGCGCGCACGACGCCCCGGCAGCCGGTGCCCCTGCGGTCGCGCATCTGCCCACGGCGGCGCCCGAGGCGCTGCGCCGGCACGTGGCGGGGCTGCTCGCGCTTTGCCGGCCAGGCCGCGCACTCCCCGGCGGCTGCTTCACCGACGAGACGCTCTACCAGGCGGAGATCGAGTACCTCTTCGGCCGTCACTGGCTGTTCGTCGCCACGGAGCCCGAGGTCCCCGAAGCGGGCGACTACCGCACGCTCGCGATCGGGCCCTGGCCGATTTTCATCCTGCGGCGCGACGACGGCTCGATCGCCGCCTTTCACAACACCTGCCGGCACCGCGGCTCGCGCATCCTGCAGCAGGACTCGGGGATCGCCGGAGCGACGCTGCAGTGCCCCTATCACCGCTGGACCTACGACCTCGACGGCCGCGTCGTCGGCTGCGGCGCGACCGGTGAGCTGCCGCACGAGCAGCCGCCGCTCAAGCGCATTCACGTGAAGACCCTCGCGGGGCTCATTTTCGTGTGTCTCGCCGCCGAGCCGCCGGCGGACTTCGACGACATGGCCGCGCGCATGACACCCTATCTCGCGCCCCACGGCCTCAGTCACGCGAAGGTCGCCAGGCAGGTCGACATCCTCGAACAGGGCAACTGGAAGCTCACGATCGAGAACAACCGTGAATGCTTCCACTGCGCGGGACATCCGGAGCTCCTGTGCTCGCTGTTCGATTTCTTCGGCGAGGTGGACGTCGCGGACCTGAGCGCGGCCGAGCGCGCGAATTACGCCCGCTACCAGGCAGCGCGCACCGAGGTGCAGGCCATCTGGCAGCGCGCGGGTCTGCCGTGGCGGCCCATCGAGGAGCTCCATGGGCGGGCCACCGGCTTTCGCACCGAGCGCCTGGTGCTCGACGGCGCCGGCGAATCGATGACCGCCGACACCCGCGTCGCCTCGCGCCGGCTCCTCGGCGAGCTCACCGCGGCGCGCCTGGGCACGCTGCACTATCACACGCAGCCGAACGCCTGGTTTCACTTCCTCTCCGACCACGTCCTCACCTTCGCGACGCTGCCGATCGATCGCACCCACACCCTGGTGCGCAGCACCTGGCTGGTGCACGCCGAGGCGGTGGAGGGCCGCGATTACGACCTCGCGAACCTGACGAGCGTCTGGAACGCCACCAACAGCCAGGACGCCCATTTCGTCGCCGAGACGCAGCGCGGCGTCTCGAGTCCCGCCTACGAGCCGGGGCCGATCGCGGCGAACGAGTACATGGTGGCGATGTTCCACGCCTGGTACGAGGAACGGCTGCGTGCGGAGCTCGGGATCTAGAGCGGATGCGGCTCGCCCGCCATCTCCAGGTGCAGCTCGCGGCCGCGATAGGGATGACGCGCGATGACGGCTTCGTCGAGCTCGATGCCGAGTCCGGGCTCGGTCGGCGGGATGACGTAGCCCGCCTCCCAGCGGATCGGCTTCTTCAGGATCTCGGCATGGAAGCCCTGCCAGCGCTCGATACCCTCGAGAATGAGGAAGTTCGGGCTGCAGGTCGCGAGCTGGATGTTGGCCGCCCCCACCACCGGACCGCAATACAGGTGCG
>JAGWMP010000148.1 GCA_028871705.1 Gammaproteobacteria bacterium | reverse complement strand
GCGCACCGCGCAGGCCGCCACCGGCGGCCTGAACGCCGCGCTCACCGTCGCGTTCCGCGGCGGCGCCATCACCGGCATGCTGGTCGTCGGCCTGGCGCTCCTCGGCGTCGCCGGCTACTACACGGTGCTGCGGCAGGCCGGCGTCGGCGGCGAGGAAGCGCTGCATGCGCTGGTCGGGCTCGCCTTCGGCGGCTCGCTCATCTCCATCTTCGCGCGCCTCGGCGGCGGCATTTTCACCAAGGGTGCCGATGTCGGTGCCGACCTCGTCGGCAAGGTCGAGGCCGGGATTCCCGAGGACGACCCGCGTAACCCGGCGGTGATCGCCGACAACGTCGGCGACAACGTCGGCGACTGCGCCGGCATGGCCGCGGACCTGTTCGAGACCTACGCGGTGACCATCGTCGCGACCATGCTGCTCGGCGGCCTGCTGTTCACCCGGCGCGGGCCCGATGCGGCCTACGCGGCGGTGATCTATCCGCTCGCACTCGGCGCCGCCTCGATCGTCGCCTCGATCATCGGGACGTTCTTCGTCTCGACGCGCGAAGGCGGCAAGATCATGAACGCGCTCTACAAGGGCGTGATCGTGTCCGCGGTGGTGTCCGCGGTGGCGTTCTACTTCATCACCCAGAAGATCATGCCGGGGAGCGCCGCGCCGCTCTACGGCTGCACGCTGATCGGTCTCGGCCTCACGGCGGCCATGATCATGATCACCGAGTACTACACCGCGACCGAATACAGCCCGGTGCGCAAGGTGGCGTCCGCCTCGCAGACCGGCCACGCCACCAACATCATCGCCGGCCTCGGCGTGTCGATGAAGTCGACGGCGCTGCCGGTGGTGGCGGTGTGCCTGGCGATCTGGGGCGCGTACACGCTGAGCGGCCTGTACGGCATCGCGATCGCCGCGACCGCCATGCTGTCGATGACCGGCATGATCGTCGCGCTCGATGCCTACGGCCCGATCACCGACAACGCCGGCGGCATCGCCGAGATGGCCGGCCTGCCGAAGGAAGTGCGCAACATCACCGACCCGCTCGATGCCGTCGGCAACACCACCAAGGCGGTCACCAAGGGCTACGCGATCGGCTCGGCCGCGCTCGCGGCTCTGGTGCTGTTCGCCGACTACACCCGCAACCTCGAGATGGCCGGCAAGGCCGCGAGCTTCTCGCTGTCGGATCCGGCGGTGATCATTGGCCTGTTCATCGGCGGCATGGTGCCTTATCTCTTCGGCGCCATGGCCATGGAGGCCGTCGGCCGCGCCGCCGGCTCGGTGGTGAACGAGGTGCGGCGCCAGTTCCGCGAGATCGCGGGGCTCATGGCCGGCACCGCGAAGCCGGACTACTCGCGCGCGGTCGACCTGCTGACACGGGCCGCGATCCGCGAAATGATCCTGCCCTCGCTGCTGCCGATCCTGGTACCGATCGTGCTGGTGCTGGTGATGAACACGCTCATGGGCGGCGGCGCCGGCGTGCGTGCGCTCGGCGGACTCCTCATCGGCACCATCGTCACGGGCATCTTCGTCGCCATCTCCATGACCACCGGCGGCGGGGCCTGGGATAACGCCAAGAAGTACATCGAGGAAGGCAACTTCGGCGGCAAGGGCTCGGAGGCCCACAAGGCCGCCGTCACCGGCGACACGGTCGGCGATCCCTACAAGGACACCGCCGGTCCCGCGATCAACCCGCTGATCAAGATCATCAACATCGTGGCGCTGCTCTTAGTGCCGTTGCTTTAACTGGCCGAAATCGCAGGAAGCGATTTCGGCGGACGTCACTCCGTCGACCGCCGGCAAAAGGCGTGGCTTCTGCCGGCTGCTCAGCAGGGACGCTACGCGGCTAACTGCAGCGGCTGCGGCCGGCCGATGGCGTAACCCTGCAGGTAATCGACGCCCATGCGGCGCGCCGCCTCGACCGCGGCCGTGTCCTCCACCTGCTCGGCGATCACCTTGAAGTTGAGCGTGCGCGCCAGCTTGATCATGGCGGTCACCATCGCCTGGTTCACCGTATCGCGCGCCAGGTTGCGGATGAAGGAGCCGTCGATCTTCAGATAATCGAGCGGCAGGTTCTTGAGATTGGAGAAGGAGCCGACGCCCGAGCCGAAGTCGTCGAGGGCGAACTGGCACCCCATGCCGTGCAGCACGCCGACGAAGCGGCGCGCGTGCTCGAGGTTGGCGACCACCGCGCTCTCGGTGATCTCGAAGCAGATCTGTGCGGGGGCGACCCCGGTGCTGTCGAGGCACTCGACCACGAACTCGAGGAACTGCACGTCGCCGAGCGTCTGGCCGGAGATGTTGATGGCGACGCTCCTGTCCGGCTGCACCGGGATGGCGCCGCGCCCGAGCGCGGCGAGCGTCGTCTGTACCACCCAGCGGTCCACCAGTCCCATGAGCCGGTAGCGCTCGGCCGCGCGCATGAACTCCGCGGGCGCGAGCTCCTGGCCGTTCTCGTCGCGCAGGCGTATCAGCACCTCCATCGCCGGTCCCCCGTCGGTGCCGTGGGCCGGCACGATGACCTGGTGATAGAGCCGGAAGCGGTTCTCCTTGAGTGCGCCCTGCAGCCGCTGCAGCCACTGGATCTCGCCGGTATGACGTGCCAGGGCCTCGTCGCGCGCCGAGTACACCGCGACGCGCCCCGTGCCCTGCTTCTTGGCGACGTAGCAGGCGGTATCGGCCGCGGCCATGAGCTCCTCCAGCGTACCGCTCTCGCGCGAGATCTCCACCAGCCCGACCGACACGCCGATGTTGAAGATCCGCTCCTTCCATACGAAGCGGTAGTCGCCCACCGAGCGGCACACGTCGTCGGCGATCTGCCGCGCCTTCTCCAGCGGGCAGCCGATGAGCAGCATGCCGAACTCATCGCCTCCGAGCCGCGCCACCGTGTCGCTGTCGCGCACCGCATCGCGCAGCAGCTTCGCCACCTCGCGCAGCATGCTGTCGCCGGCCAGGTGGCCGCTGGTGTCGTTGACCAGCTTGAAGCGATCGAGATCGAGGTAGCAGAGCACGTGCTGGCCGTCGCCGCGATGACCGCTGTCGATCGCCTCCTCCAGCCGCCGCTCGAATTCGCGGCGGTTGACGAGCCCGGTGAGCGCATCGTGCGTCGCCTGGTAGGACATCTGCCGTGCGAGGCCACGCAGCTCCGTCACGTCGTGCAGCAGCAGCGCCGCGCCGACGATCTCCTTGGCCTCGTTGCGTACCGGCGAGGCGGACAGCTCGATCGAGCGCTCGCTGGCATTGCTGCGCGAGAGCAGCAGCGCCCGGCGGCCGAGCGTCACGGGGGCGCCGCTCACGAGCGCCTGGTGCACCGGGTCGGACAGCAGCCGCCGGTCGGACTCATCGACCAGGCTGACGATCTCCTCGAGGAGCTTGCCCGCGGCCGTCAGGACCTCGGCGCCCGTCAGCCGCTCGGCGGCCGGGTTCATATAGGTGATGCGGCCGCGGTCGTCGGTGGCGATGACGGCCTCGGCGAGGGAGTTGAGCGCCAGCTGCTGGGGCGTCGCCGCGCTCTCCCCGGCGAGACGCAGCGCCGGCGTGGTCTGCGTCGGGATGATTTCGACCCCGGTGATGAGGAGCGCGTTGCCCTTGTCGTAGTCGACCACGGTGGAGGCGATCTCGAGGCGGCTCATCTGCCCCTGCAGCCCCACCATGTCGATCTCGTAGCGCTCGGCGGCGGACTCTCCGGCGAGCCGCCGGCGGATGTTCTCGGTGACCAGGTCCGAATACTCGGGCGGCACCAGGTCCCCGAGCCGCCGGCCGATGAGCTCCACGCGGTCGACGCCCACGAAGCTGGCAAACTGCCGGTTGGCGTACAGGATCACTTCGCGGTGCACCAGCACCGCCTCGTGGATGCGCTCGCCCAGGTCGGCAAACAGCCGCGGCGCCTGCGCCACGTCGTTCTCGCCGGTTCCCGAGCGGGTGAGCAGGTGGTTCACCGCGGTGACCAGGGCGGCAAGCTCAGCCTTGTCGCTGTCGATCTCGACCCGGCCGGGCAGCCGCCCGCCAATGGCGATGCGCTGCAGCTGCCGGGACAGCTGCTCCACGCTCTTCAGGTCGCGCCGCTGCAGGCCATAAAGCACCAGGAACAGAGCCGCGATGAGCGCGCAGAAAAGGCACAACAGCCCGAGGATCGACATCTGGAATACTTCTCAAGCCCTTCCGCTTGGGTTGGGCACACACCCCTCGAAAGCACTCTGATTTGACTTCTCGTGCCTGGGGCCGTGGGCGCACTGAAGCATAACGCGCCCTCCGCACGCCCCGTCGGGATTTCACCATATCTCGTCGCATTGCCGCTTGGCAGGAGGGGCGAAAACCCGTAACTTTCTGCGGGCTTTTCCGGCATTGATTAAGTGAAGTAGCGGAGTCTTTCAGGCATGCAATCGGCCGAGCCCCAGGAGCAGATGATCGAACAGCAGGTGCGCGCCTGGGACGTGCTGGACGAGCGCGTTCTCGGGACCCTGCGCCGGGTGCCCCGCGCGGCCTTCGTGCCCCCGGCACAGCGCTACCGCGCCTACGTGGACGCCGAGGTGCCCCTGCCGCAGGGGCAGCACATGCTGCGGCCGAGCGTGGTCGGACGGTTGCTGCAGGCGCTCGAGCCGGCCGCGGGCACGCGGGCGCTCGAGGTCGGCACCGGCTCGGGATTCGTCGCGGCCTGCCTGCGCGCCGCCGGTGCCCGGGTGCGCAGCCTCGAGCTGTATGCCGAGCTCGCCGCCCTCGCGGCGCGCAACCTCGCCGCCTTCGGCATGAGTGACGTCGAGGTGGTGAACGCCGATGCGCTCGGCGCCGAGAGCGGCGAACGCTACGGGCTGATCGCCGTAACCGCATCGCTCCCGGTGTACGACGCGCGCTTCGAGCGGCAGCTCGAGGTGGGCGGGCGTCTGTTCGTGGTGGTCGGCGAGGCGCCGGTCATGGACGCGCGCCTGGTGCGCCGCATCAGCGAGAACGCCTGGGCGACCGAGAGCCTGTTCGAGACCGTGATCGATCCGCTGGTGAACGCCCCGCGGCCGGCGCGCTTCAGCTTTTGACCGCACACGCCGGGGAATCGCCGCCGTGAGACGCACCGTACTGCTCGCCTGCCTGCTCGGCGGTTTCACCGCCGGCGCGCACTCCAAGGACCTGGTCGGCGTGTTCGAGGACGCGCTGAAGAGCGACCCCGTGATCCGTCAGGCGGACGCCAATCGCCTCGCCGCGCGTGAGTCACGCCCGCAGGCGTGGTCCGCGCTGCTGCCGCAGCTGAACGGCACCGCCAGCGTGTCCCGTGACAACAACGTCGGCACGCAGCCGTTCTTTTTCGGTAACGGCATCGTCCCCGACTCCGTGAGCGCAGACACCACGACGAGAGCCTGGGGTCTGAACCTCAGGCAGAACGTGTTCTCGTGGTCGAACTGGATGACGCTCAAGGCCGCAAGCTCCCAGGTCGCCCAGGCGGAAGCGACCTACCAGGCCGCCGAGCAGCAGCTGATCCTGCGGGTCGCGCAGGCCTACTTCAACGTACTCACGGCCGACGACACGCTCGAGGCGGACCAGGCGGCGCTCGAGGCCATCTCCCGGCAGCTCGATCAGGCGACGACGCGCTTCGACGTCGGCCTCATCGCCATCACCGACGTCGAGGATGCCAAGGCGGCGCGCGACACCGCCGCCGCCACGGTGATCGCCGACAAGCGCACGCTCGCGACCTCCGAGGATCAGCTGCAGGAGATCACCGGGGAGAAGTACGACCGGCTCGCCAAGCCCGGCGTCGACATGCCGCTGCTCAATCCCGAGCCCGCCGACGAGAGCCGCTGGGTCGGGATCTCCCTCGAGCAGAACCCGACGCTCGTCTCGAGCCGTCTGGCGGCGGACATCGCCCGCGACAACGTGCGCGTCGCTATCGGCGGCCATCTGCCGACGCTCGATATCGTGGCCGGGCGCTCCTACCAGAGCCAGGACCTCTCCGAGAGACTCGCCGGCATCCCCTCCGAGAGCTTCCCCGAGCAATCCCTCGCCTACGGTACCTATTTCAACGACCGCCAGATCGGCCTGCAGCTGACCATGCCGCTGTTTACCGGCGGCCTGACTCAGTCCAAGGTGCGCCAGGCGCAATACCTGTGGATCGCCGCCAGGGAGGGCGTGGTGCAGAGCTCGCGCGCCACCGAGCGCCAGGCGCGCGATGCCTACCTCGGCGTCATCAGCGGTATCGCGCGTGTACAGGCCCTGCGCCAGGCGCTCGCCTCCAATCAGACGGCGCTCAAGGCCACCGAGGCCGGCTACGAGGTCGGCACGCGCACCTCGGTCGACCTGCTCAATGCGCGTAAGAATCTGGTGCAGGCGCAGACCAACTTCGCCGTGGCTCGTTACGATTACATCGTCAGCGTGCTGACGCTGCGCCTCGCGGCCGGCACGCTCGACAGGCCCGAGCTCGTCTCGGTCAACAACTGGCTGACGAGCTCCGCCCCGACCTCGCCCGCGGTACCGACGCCCGAGACGCTCGCCCCGACCGTGCCGCCGGCGGACGCCCCGAAGCCGTAGTTCTATCTGGCCGAAATCGCAACAGCGATTGCGGCGGACATTACTCCGGGTGCCGCCGGCGAAACGTGTGAGTTTCGCCGGCTGCGCAGAACCTGCCTGAACCCGGCTACAGCAGCGGCTCGATGAGTTCCAGCAGGCGCGCCAGTGCGCCGCGGCTCGCCGCCACGCAGTCGCGCCCCAGCGCGCCGATGCGCTCGCGCTCACCCGGGTCCTCGAGCAGCGTGCTGACGCGCGCTCCGAGCTCGGCGCCGCTCTCGACGAGGAGCGCGGCGCCGCGGGCCGTCAGCAGCCGCGCCACTTCCGCGCCGTTGAAATTGTTGGGCCCGGTGAGAACCGGCACCCCGAGCGCGGCGGGCTCGAGCAGGTTGTGGCCGCCGACCGGCACCAGGCTCCCGCCGACGAAGGCCACATCCGCCGCCGCGTAGAACTCGAGCAGCTCGCCGAGCGAGTCGAGCAGCAGCACTTCGGCCTCGGCGGCGCCGGCTGCGTCCTCCCCGTCCGAGCGGCGCACGAAGGCGACTCCCGCGGTGGTGAGCGCATCGGCGACCGCGCCGAAGCGCGGCGGATGGCGCGGCGCGATCACGACCAGCGCCCGCGGGTGGCGGCCGCGCACCAGGCGCTGTGCCTCGAGCACCGCCGCCTCCTCGCCCTCGTGGGTGCTGCCCGCCACCCACAGCGGACGCTGCCCGGCATATACGCCCCGCAGGCGGCGGCCGCGCTCGGCGAGCCCCGCCGGAAGCTCGAAGTCGAACTTGAGATTGCCCGTGACGTGGGTACTCGCCGCGGCTGCGCCGAGCGCCTTGAAGCGCGCGGCATCGCCCTCGCCCTGCGCCGCGACGATCGCGGCGCTCGAGACGGCGTCGGTGAAGAGCGCCCCGAGACGCCGGTAGCGGCCGAGGGAGCGCGCCGAAATGCGCGCGCTCGCCAGCACCAGCGGCACGCGCCGCCGGCGGCACTCGCGATAGAGATTCGGCCACAGCTCCGTCTCGAAGATGACCGCGAGCCGCGGCTCGACGCGCCTGAGGAAGCGCCGCACCGCACCCGGCAGATCGAAGGGCACGTAGCGCACCTCGGCGACGTCGCCGAACAGCGCCCGCGCGCGCGCCGCGCCGGTCGGTGTGAAGGTGGTGACGGTGAGCGGCAGCTGCGGGTGGCTGCGCCTGAGCGCCCCGACGAGCGGCGCGCACGCCTGCACCTCGCCGACCGACACCGCATGCAGCCACACGCCCTGCGGCGCCACGCGGGCGCCGAATCCCCAACGCTCGCGCAAGTGCTCGCGGTAGCCCCGGTCGCGCAGGCCGCGCCACAGGAACACGACGGAAATGATCGGAGCGCTCAGGTATACGGCGAGAAGGTAGAGCAAGCGCAAGCCGTCAGCCTTCGGCCGCGGCCGGCTCGGGACCGGGAGTCCCCGACGACTGGCGATAGCCGTCGAGCAGACCGTGCCAGTCCGCCTCCCCGAAGCGCTCCGGCGGCAGTCCCCAGGCGATCTTCTCGAGCGAGCGGCGCAAACG
>JAGWMP010000147.1 GCA_028871705.1 Gammaproteobacteria bacterium | reverse complement strand
CCCGGAGAGCCGCTACGCCTCGCGGGCCCAGGTGCAGTACGAGCTGCGCGCGGCGGAGGCGCTCTACACGCGCTTCGGTCTGCCCTCGCTCGACACCACCGAGTGCTCGATCGAGGAAATCGCCAGCCGGATTCTCAACACTACCGGAATCGAGCGGCGTTTGCGTCCTTGAGACGTGCGCGCGCGCACGTCGCACGGAATTTGCAAGCGGCCGCGGGTCGCGGCGCGGCGACAAAACGCGCACTCATCGGCTTGCGCAGCGGCATTCACGCGCTATAGTCGGGACGTGCTCGCGAACGACACACTGACCCGGGTTTCATGGCGCGCCAGGCCGCGCAGCTTCGTCGCGCTCATGGGACTGTACGAGAGCAACTTCATCCGCTTCGGCTGGCTCGCCGGAACCCTCGCCTCGCTCGCCGGGTCGCACCGCTCGGTGGTCGAGGGGGATTGTGATCTCGTTCTCACCGTGACCGAGCGCTCCCCCTACACCAGTACGGTCGCCCTCAGCTACCTCCTGCCCGAGGCGCAGGGCGCCGCCCGTTACCCGGACATGCGCCTGCGTATCTACCATGACGCGCATCTCGTCGAGGCGCAGCAATGGGCCACGGTTCACGCGCAGCCGGTGCTCAAGGCGCTGCGCACCCGCGCGGAGCGTGAACTGGATCAGCGTTGGGCGCGCAACGTAATGTTAAACAAATGGCTGGAATATTGTGTGGAGCGAGGTCATCGCTTCTCATCCCGCACAAGGCTCACCGCCGGCGCATGAGAAGGGGCGGTCGCCCGCCCGACTTCTCATGAATGCGTTGCGACAACTCGGATTCCTCAAGCTCAACCTGCGCCCCGAAGGTCGCGAGGCCGATCACGAGCATCGTGTGATCGAGCTGTTCCGCAACCGCGCCGAGCTCAAGAAGGCCTACGGCGGGCTGCAGGAGGAGACCTACCGCCTCAAGGACCTCGTCAAGCAGCAGGAAGCCGCTACGGCGCGCGTCCAGGACATGCTGAACGAGCTCGAAGCGCGCCTCGGCTCGAACGATACCGCCTACTCGACGCTCGCCTTCTACCAGCTGCGGCGGCTGTGGCAGTCGGGCCGTGAGCTGATCGCGCAGTTCGTCGCCGACCTCGCCCGCCAGCAGGATGAGCGCGAGCGCAAGTCGCACCTGGCGCTGCACAATCGCGAGCAGTTCGCGCGCCGCCAGGCCGGCGAGGCGCAACTCGCCAGCGCGCGGCAGCTCAGCGAGGAGGCCGGCGCCCTGGTCGGGCAGCTCGAGGCCGAGCACGGCAAGCTCACCCGCTTGTGGCACTACTTCAAGCGCCGCTCGCTCGAGAAGCGCATCCACGCGGCACAGGCGGCCGCGGCCGCCGCGAGCGCCGCGCTCATCGAGGCACAGTCCCGGCTCGAGGCGGTGAACGCCGAGGCGCTGCCGGAGTTCCCCGGGCTCTCCCTCGAGGCACGCCGTGCCATCAACCTCGCCGCGATCGCCTACGCCGAGGTGCTATGCAAGCGGCTCGCGGTCATCGAGCAGCCGCTGCTGTCGATGGCGCGCGAGGCCACCGGGCGGCGCAGCGCGGCGGATGTCTACGGCGGCCCGAAGGAGTGCGTGCTGCTCATGGGCCAGATCGGCCGCGCCCAGCGGCTGCTGGCGAGCAAGGTGGCGCTCGGCGAGGAGATCCGCGGGCATACCGAGAGACTGAAGCCGGCGATCGCCTATCGCGGCGCCGCCGACACCTGTCCTACGAGTGATTCGGTGGGTGCGGCTCCCGAGGGCACGGCGCACGTACCGAACGTGCTGGCCGAGGACACCTGGGACCTGTTCCGCGTACTGCTGAGGTGACCTGCCGCCCAGGCCCTCGCCGCAGGCGATTTTGCCCGATCAGCCGGCCCGCGCGGTCTTCTGCGCCGGCGCGACGCGCACCCCGGTGACGACGTCGGTCATGATCTGCGCCGCCTGGTCGAGCATCACATCCGGCTCGTCGACCTTGGCCTTGTCGAGGTCGGCGACGCTCTTCAGCGGCGGCAGATTCTTGGCGATACGGCGGCTGTTCTCCCGCTCGAGCCGTTCCTTGTCCTCGTGGGCCCGTTCCTCGCGCCGCACCTTGAGGTTGAGCGACACGCTCTTCTCCGCGCGCAGCGTGTCGATGGCGGCGATGTCGGAGACCAGCCAGCGATAGTCGGGGTCGTGCTGGGCGCGCGCGTCCTCGGCGGCGGCGAGCGTCGGCAATGCCAGCTCGTTGGTGGTCACGGGGCTGGTCTTGAAGGGCACACCGGCGATCCGGTCCCAGGGGAGCGAGGACTCGAGCGCGCTCTCGCCGAGCTCCTTGGTATCGAGTGGCGAAGCGAGCGGAATGTCGGGCTCGACGCCGCGATGCTGGGTGCTCTCACCCGTCACGCGGTAGAACTTGCCGATGGTCACCGTCAGCTGGCCGTTCACCGGATCCTTGCTCCAGCGATCGAGCGGCACCAGGTTCTGCACCGTGCCCTTGCCGAAGGTGGTCTGGCCGAGGATCAGCCCGCGGTGATAGTCCTGGATCGCGCCGGCGAAGATCTCGGACGCCGAGGCGCTCATGCGGTCCACCAGCACGGCGAGCGGTCCGTCGTAGGCGGGGGCGGGCTCGGGGTCGTCGAGCACCTCGAGCCGGCCGGAGGTGTCGCGCACCTGCACCACCGGACCGTGATCGATGAAGAGTCCGGTGAGCGCGGTCGCCTCGGGCAGGTAGCCGCCGCCGTCGCCGCGCAGATCGAGCACCAGGCCGTCGACGTTCTCGCTCTTGAGCTCGC
The DNA here is from genome assembly GCA_028871705.1 of Gammaproteobacteria bacterium. Lineage (GTDB taxonomy): Bacteria > Pseudomonadota > Gammaproteobacteria > Steroidobacterales > Steroidobacteraceae > 13-2-20CM-66-19. The sequence goes on along the minus strand of JAGWMP010000147.1, from coordinate 5,256 downwards.
GCAGCAGCTTGGCCACGTCGCGCGTGGTGCTGCGGTAGTTCTCGTCTCCGGCGTTCTGCGCGGCGACGTCCTGGTAGAAGCCCGGCACGGTGATGACGCCGATCTTGTAGGTGCGGCCGTTGCGCGCGACGGTCTTGACCTCCTTGTGCGCGGCCTGGGCCTCGAGCGTGATCTTGTTGCGCACGAACTCGAGCGTCTTCTCGGGGCTGCCGGGAGCGGCGCCCCCGGGGAGGATCTGCAGCCGCACGCCGGTGCCCGCCTTGCCGCGGATCAGCTGCACGACGTCATCGAGCCGCCAGCCGATGACGTCGGTGACCGCGCCGTCGTGTCCCTGGCCGACGCCGGTGATCCGGTCGTTGGTCTTGAGCGTGCCGGCGACCGCGGCGGGACCGCCCTCGATGACGTTGATGATGGTGACGTAGTCGTCGACCACCTGCAGCGTGGCGCCGATGCCGTCGTAGTTGAGGCTCATCTGGATGCGGTATTCCTCGGAGCTGCGCGGCGAGAAGTAGCTCGAGTGCGGATCGAAGGCGCGCGCGTAGGCGTTCATCAGGTTCTCGAACACGTCCTCGCTCGTCACCTGGTCGATGCGCTTCAGCACGCGCTCATAGCGCTTGCGCAGGATGTCGACGGCCTCCGGCCACTGCTTGCCGGCGAGGAGCAGCGAGAGCGCGTCGTTCTTCACGCGCCGCCGCCACAGGTCGTCGATCTGCGCCGCATCGGCCGGCCAGGGGGCCTTGGTGCGGTCGAAATCGAACGACTCGTCCACCGTCCAGTCGGGCTCGGTCTTCAGCTGCGCGAGCGCGTACTGGATGCGCTCGCGGTTGCGCTGCTGGAAGCGCGCGAACATCAGGTACGCCGGCTCGACGTTGCCGGTACGGATCATGTCGTCGAACTGGTACCGGTAGGCCGAGAAGTCGTTGATGTCGGAGGCGAGGAGGTAGCTGCGCTGCGGGTCGAGGAACTCGAGGTAGCGCTGGAACACCAGGTCCGACATCTTGCGGTCGATCGGGGCGTGACTGTAATGCGCCTCCTCGAGGATGCGGCCGATCTTGCGGGCGGTGGCGCGCTGCGCGTCGGTGGGCGCGACCGCCCCGGGCGGCAGCAACACGGTGCTCGCCGGAACCTGCGCCGAGCCGGCGAGCGCCAGCGCTGCCAGCGCCACCAGGCACGCGGTAATCCATCCGGAAGAACGGCGCAGCGATTCGGTCATCGGATCAGCCCACAGCTTCGGTAAAGTCCATTAGAGCAAGGCTAGAGCGTACAGTTCGCCTTTAGCAAGTGCGGTGCTCACAGCATGAAGCCTTTGACGGCATTGCTCGCGATTCTGGCCGGCTCGGCCATTGCCCTGGCCTCCGGGCTCATCATGACCTGGATCGTGATCCTGCTGCTGCCGCAGAACGAGCAGCGTTTCGCACCCGAGCACTCGCACCTGGTCCGGGCGATCGTGGTGTTCACCCTGTTCGCGGCGGTCTCGTTTGCGAGCTTTTACGGCCAGGCGCGCGAGCGGCGCTGGCGGCTGGCGGCACACGGCTCGACCGTGGCCGTACTCGCGCTCGCCGTGTGGCTCTACTGGCCGACTTGAGGCCGCTGGGGCGGCCGCTCAGGGCGCGGCGGGGAGGCCGGCGGTGACCCCCGGCGCAGCTGGGGAACGGTCCTGAGGAGCGTCAGGAAGCCCTGCACCAGCAGGAGCAGCACCAGGGGCCCGAGCGCCACCCCCCAGAACACGGCCGAGCCGTGTACCAGGGCGACGACATAATCGGCGAACAGCGCCCCGGGGCCGGCCTTCAGGTCATCGCCGTGGGTATAGGGCCCGAGCACCCGGTTGCCTCCGAACCAGATGAGAAAGGGCATCACCAGGATCCCGAATGCCAGCGCCGCCCCGACGGCGATCAGCTCGCGCCGCAGCGGCGACAGCGCGGCCAGCGCGCCGAGTGACAGCCGGGAGCCAGGGGGGCGCTCCTCGCGTGCGGGTTCCGGGTTCGGGGGCGTGCTGGCCATGAGGGCGGGCATAATAACGTTGTCATGCAGAAAATCAGAGCCGCGGTCATCGGGGTCGGCTACCTCGGCCGGTTTCACGCCCAGAAGTACGCCCAGGCCGCGGGCTGTGAGCTGGTGGCGGTGGTGGATTCACGCCCGGAGGCCCGCGAGCAGGTGGCCGCGGAGCTCAAGACCCGCGCGCTGGCCGGGCATCGCGAGCTCCTCGGCGCGGTGGATGCGGTGAGCGTCGTGACGCCGACGCCGGCGCACTTCCCCATCGCGCGCGAGTTCCTCGAGCGCGGCGCGCACGTGCTGGTGGAAAAGCCGATCACCGAGACCGCCGCCGAGGCGCGCGAGCTGATCGCCGCCGCCGCGCGCGCCCGGCGCATCCTCCAGGTCGGGCACCTGGAGCGCTTCAACGCGGCGATCCTGGCGGCGATGCCCTACCTCAACGCGCCGCGCTTCGTGGAATGCCACCGCCTCGCGCCCTATCGCGAGCGCGGTACCGACGTGAACGTGGTGCTCGACCTGATGATCCACGACATCGACATCGTGCAGACCATCGTCGGCTCCCCCATCAGCGCCATCGATGCGATCGGCACGCCGGTGTTCTCGGAGGAGATCGATATCGCCAACGCGCGCATCCGTTTCGCCAACGGCTGCGTCGCCAACGCCACCGCCTCGCGCGTGAGCCTCAAGACCGAGCGGAAGCTGCGCGTCTTCGAGGATGACGCCTATCTCTCGCTCGACCTGCAGCAGAAGATCCTGACCGTCATCCGCAAGCGCACCGCGCAGGACGGACCCGGCCCGCTGCCGGTCAGCATCGAGGAGCAGAACCTCGAGCAGGGCGATGCGCTCAAGGCCGAGATCGACTCCTTCCTCGACTGCATCCGCAGCGGCAAGCCGCCGGTGGTGACCGGGGAGGCCGGACTCACCGCCCTCGAGACCGCCACGCGCATCACCGAGCTCGTCGAAGCCTCGCTCGGTGCGCGCAAGAGATCCTCGGCGCCCTCCAGCCCGAGGGGCGCGACCGAGTAGAATCGGCGCAAATGTCACAGGCACCCGAGCATTTCCGCCGCGCGCCGCGGCCGGTGACGGTCGCGGCGCTGCAGATGTCGTGCAGCTGGGATACCCGGGCGAACATCGCGCATGCGGAAGCGCTGGTGCGCACGGCCGCCGCCCAGGGCGCGCAGATCATCCTGCTGCCGGAGCTGTTCGAGACGCCGTACTTCTGCATCGAGCAGGACGCGCGGCACCTGGGGCTTGCGCACACCGTGGATCAGGACCCGGCGGTGCGGCACTTCGGCCCCGTGGCGCGCGAGCTCGGCGTGGTGCTCCCCATCAGCTTCTTCGAGCGCGCGGGCCCCGCCTATTTCAACTCCGTCGCGATTCTCGATGCCGACGGCCGCAACCTCGGTGTCTATCGCAAGTCGCATATCCCGAACGGCCCCGGGTACCAGGAGAAGAACTACTTCTCCCCCGGCGATACGGGCTTCAAGGTGTGGGACACGCGCTTCGCGCGGATCGGCGTCGGCATCTGCTGGGATCAGTGGTTTCCGGAGACGGCGCGCTCCATGGCGCTCATGGGCGCTGAGCTCCTGTTATTTCCGACCGCCATCGGCACCGAGCCGCCGCCGGCACTGCCGGTGAACTCGCGCGACCACTGGCAGCGCACGCAGCAGGGACACGCGGCCGCGAACCTGACGCCGCTGATTGCCGCCAACCGCTACGGCCTCGAGCGCTCGCTGCAGGACCCCGAGGGGCTCTACATCCGCTTCTACGGCTCGTCGTTCATCGCCGATCCCCTCGGCGCCAAGGTGGCCGAGGCGCCCGAGGAGGGCGATGCGGTGCTGGTGCAGAAATTCGACCTCGAGGCGACGCGCGAGCTGCGCGACAACTGGTTCGTGTTTCGCGACCGGCGGCCGGACCTCTACGGCGCGCTCACCTCGCTGGCGCCGAAGGCCTGACGGTCACCCAGGCGCTTTGCCTCGGATCGAGAGGGCAAAGAACCGGGCCTCGAAAGACGCTCTCTCGAGGCGTTGCCGCTCGGTGTACCGACCGTTTCGCGGGGTTACCCGCAGGTACTCAGCCAGCAGCAGATCCGCGCGCTGTGACTTGTAAGTCCGTAGATAGCACGATACCTGACCGAGAAGGGACAGCGCCTGTCGGCTCGACAGACAGTACGCAAAGCTCGGTGAGTGGTGTGTCCGGGCACGCGCCTTTCGGGTGATGCGTCCGGCACCGACGACGCGACGGACGTATAGAAGCAGGGGCAGCTCCGTGCTGCTGATGCTGACGATTGGCCGGCGATTCTCGCCGCGGTGCGTTCTCGTCAGCGTGACTGTACCTTCGCCGTCGATGATGCCGGCGACATAGGCGGCTTCGCTCTTCGATAAATGATTGATTGAGCGCATCTGACGTCCTTCCCTGACCGCACGCTCTTCACAGCATACCCGCCGGTGACGTCGGGCGACATGCATCCAGCGCCGGGGAGTGTGTACCGAACCGGACTCCGGCCTTGCGGCCGGAGTCCTCGGTTGGTGGAGGCGGGGGGACAGCACGTCCGTGGCTTTCGCCACGGGCCGGACTATGCCTTCATCCGCGCGTGCCGAGGCACGTGTGGATGCGGAGCGTGTTATCCGGCGGTGATGTCCCGCTGGATCCTAGTGTCCGCCCGGGCAACGAGCCTTCGGCGGATCTATGAGTCTCTACAGGGCAGGCCTGAGGTTGGCCCTCTTCCTACCCCTCGGCGTTGCCATGCCGCCCTGAAAGGGCGCCGTCAGGTTTCACCGATGTGAGCTCCGTTTTCACTCAGTCCTCGCGGACTGATGCGACCCTCGATCGAACCCCCGTCCGCAAGTCCTAGACTTCAGGATCTACGTACGTAGCTCGCTCTTTATTTCTCGCGCTGCGCTACCCGAGGAGCAGGGAAGACGCCGCGCCAGCGATCAGTGACTCTTAACGCACCGGCCTGCTCGCAACGCCGGAGCGCGATCCTGTGAACGCGTCCCCCGAGACGGTCGCACAGGCACGAGCCGTTCGGAGGTCAGCTGCGGTTAGGCAGCCAGAGCGTAGTTGTCGTCGTTGGCAACTATGAGTTGCAGCATTTTTAACGAGGGCACTGCGCCTCGGTACGCCCCTGGAGGTTCGTAACCCACGTCGAAACCGGTCGCCCCCTTCAGGTTTACGCACCCAGCATACCCCAATGGCGCCTGCGGTTGCGTGTGCGGGACTTTCCTGTATGGTGGCGGCCCCCAAAAAAGGCCAGGGAAGGTT
>JAGWMP010000146.1 GCA_028871705.1 Gammaproteobacteria bacterium | reverse complement strand
TGCGCTTCGGTCCGCGCCTCGCCACCGCGATCCTGATCCTGGTCGCCGGCTTCATCGCCGGCAGATGGGTGAGCGGCTGGTTCGGCGGGGTGCTCGCGCGGCGCGAGCTCGAGCCACCGATCCGGGCGCTGTTCACGCGCATCGTCTGGGCCCTGTGCGTGCTGCTGTTCGCCATCATGGCGCTGCAGAACCTGGGTGTGGAGCTCCTGCCGCTGGTCGCCGGCCTCGGGGTGGCCGGGGCCGGCGTGGCCCTCGCCACCCAGGGAGTGCTGAGCAACGTGGTCGCGGGGCTCTCGATCATCTTCGCCAAGCCCTTCAAGGTCGGTGAATACATCGCGATCGCCGGCGTCGAAGGGGCGGTCACGACCATCACTCTCTTCAGCACCACGCTGACCCATGCCGACCGCTCGCTGGTGGTGATCCCGAACCGCAAGATCGTCGGGGAGATCCTCCACAACTACGGCCGCATCCGCCAGGTAGACCTCACGGTCGGGGTCGCCTACGACACCGACCTGCCCGCGGCGCTGGCGCTGATCCGCGAGGTACTCGCCGCCAACCCGAGCGTGCTGCGCGATCCGCCGGCGGTGGTGCAGCCGGTCGAGCTCGGCGACTCGGCGGTGGCCATCGCGGTGCGCCCCTGGGTCCTCGTGCAGGATCTCGGTAGCGCGAGCGGGGAGGTGTGCGGGGCGGTGCTCGCGGCGTTGCGCACCCGCGGCGTCGTCATGCCGTTCCCGCAGCGCGAGATCCGTATCCTCAGCCAGTAGGGGCCGCGGCCTGCAGGCCCGCCCCGCGGTCCGGCCATGCACCGCCTCTCGCCCGCCCACATAGGGTGGGGGGGTATGGTAAATCAGTTTGACTTTGGGCTGACCGGGACCAACAATCGCGCCGGCGATGCCGGGGCGGGCCGCCGCCGTGTGCGCCCGCCGCGCCCCAGCGCCCGATTGCCTGTCACACAAGAGTCATACAACCGAAGCCATGGAAACGCACGACGACTCGGCGGGAGCGCCCGGGCACGCCCACCTGCACGACCACGAGCCGAACCGGCGCGGCCGCACGTTCTTCTGGGGCGGTCTCGGCGGCGGGGCGCTGCTGGTGGTGTTGCTGCTCACCCATGGCTTCGGACTGTGGGCCGGCCGGGGTGGCGGGGCGCAGGAGAGCGCCGCGCTGGTGCACCAGGGCGAGCGTATCTTCGTTCCGGAGAGCTCGCCGCTGCGCGCGCGCCTGACGGTGGCCGCCGCCACGGCCGAGGAGCGTGGCACGATCGTCACGGCGCCGGGCGTGGTGGAGTCGGACCCGGCGCGCACCGTCAACATCCTGCCCCCGGGCGCCGGCCGGGTGCGCGAAGTCAGGGTCGGACTCGGCGACCGGGTACGGCGCGGTCAGCTGCTGGCGCTCATCGATTCGCCGGACCTGGCGCAGGCGTACGCCGACAACGACCAGGCGGCGGCCGCGGCGGCGCTCGCGGCGAAGAACCTCGGCTACCAGGAGGCGCAGTTGCGCATCGGTGCCGCCGCGCAGCGCGACCTGGAGTCGGCGCGTAGCGAGGACGCGCAGGCGGCCGCCGAGTACGACCGCACGCGCGCGCGCCTGCGCGCCATGGGCGCCGACGCCGCCGCCCGCGGCTTGGGAAGGCTGCTGGCGGTGCGCGCGCCCGCCCCCGGCACCATCACGGCGCTGGCGCTCGCGCCCGGCGCCACCATCAACGACGACACGCAGCCGATCATGACGCTCGCGGACCTCTCGGTCGTGTGGGTGACGGCCCTGATCGCCGAGCGCGACGTGGCCGGCATCGCCCGCGGCCAGGAAGCCGAGGTCACGGTCGATGCCTATCCCGGCAGGACGCTGCACGGCAAGGTGCTGTTCGTCGCCGACGTCATCGAGGCCGACTCGCGGCGCGACAAGACCCGCATCGCCTTCCAGAACCCCGATGCGTTCCTCAAGCCCAACATGTTCGCAACCGTGAAGCTGCACGGCGCGCCGCTGCGGCGGGTGGTGTTGCCGAGCTCGGCGCTGCTCATGAACAACGACCGCACCAGCGTGTTCGTCGCCGTCGCGCCCTGGACCTTCGAGCGCCGCAGCGTGCAGCCGCAGCTCGCGGAGGGCAGCGAGGTCGCGATCGAGTCGGGTGTCGCGCCGGGCGAACAGGTGGTCGTCCGGGGCGGAATCCTTCTCAATGATTGACGCCTTCGTCGACTTCTGCCTGCGCCGGCGCATCGCGGTCATCGTGATCGCGGTGCTGCTCAGCCTCTTCGGCGTGTATGCCTGGGAGACGCTCAGCGTCGAGGCGTACCCCGAGCTCGGCGACGTCGCCGCGCAGGTGACCACCCAGGTGCCGGGGCTCGCGGCGGAGGAGGTCGAGCAGCTCATCACCGTGCCGCTCGAGCGCGAGATCAACGGCACGCCGGGCCTGCTGCTCATGCGCTCGGAGAGCACCTTCGGGCTGTCGCTCATCACCGTGCTGTTCCGCGACGGCTACGAGGACTACTGGGTGCGGCAGCGGCTGACCGAGCGCATCAACCAGGTGACGCTGCCCGCCGCAGCGGCGCCGACGCTCGACCCGGTCGCCGGTCCCGGCGGGGAGATCTATCGCTATACGCTCGAGTCCGGCAGCAAGAATCTCCAGGAGCTCTCCGAGATCCAGCGCTGGACGGTGATCCCCGCGCTCAAATCCGTTCCCGGCGTGGTCGATGACACCAACTTCGGCGGCATCACCACCGACTACCAGCTCGACCTCGATCCGCGGCAGCTCGAGCACTACGGGCTCGGCATCGGCGACGTCGTCAACGCCATCAACAGCAACAACGCCAATGCCGCCGGCGGGCGCGTCTCGCGCGGCGACCAGAGCTACGTCATCCGCGGCGCCGGCCTGATGAGGAGCCTCGCCGACATCGGCGCCACCGTGGTGAGGCAGGTGAACGGCGCGCCGGTGCTGGTGCGCGACCTCGGGCGCACCACCCTGAGCCACCAGGAGCGCGAGGGCATTCTCGGCAAGGACGGCAATCCGGACACGATCGAAGGCATCGTGCTGATGCTGAAGTATCAGAATCCGTCGCAGACCCTCGAGGGCATTCACGCCAAGGTCGCGGAGCTCAACCGGCGCCTGGCCGGCGAGGACGTGCGCATCGTTCCCTACATCGACCGCGACGAGCTGGTGCGCGCCACGGTCCACAAGGTCGGGCGCACCATTCTCGAAGGCATCAGCCTGGTGTTCCTGATCCTCGTCCTGTTCCTCGGCAGCCCGCGCAGCGCCCTGGTTGCCGGCGTCTCGATTCCGCTCGCGCTGGTGGCGGTGTTCTCGCTGCTGAATCTCACCCACGTCTCGGCCAACCTGCTGTCGCTCGGCGCCATCGACTTCGGGATCCTCGTGGACGGGGCGATCGTCGTGACCGAGGCGATCCTGCGCCGCCGCGAGGCGATGCCGGCGGAGGAGCTGTCGGAGAGCGAGGTGAAGGCGGCAGCCGTGCAGGTGACGCGGCCGATCTTCTTCGCGAGCCTCATCATCATCACCGCTTACCTGCCGCTCTTCTCATTCGAGCGCGCCGAGGCGAAGCTCTTCACGCCGATGGCCTACACCATGGCGTACGCGCTCTTCGGGGCGCTGCTGACGACGCTGGCACTCGTGCCGGGGCTCGCCTATTTCGCCTTCCGCAAGCCCGGCCCCGTCTACCACAACCGCTGGCTCGAGTGGCTGACGGAGCGCTACGAGCGCGTTCTCTCCGCCTGCATCGAGCAGCCGCGCATCATCTACGGCATCACGATTTTCGCGCTGCTCGCCGTGGTCGGGCTCGGTGCCACGGTGGGGCGGGATTTCCTGCCCGATCTCGACGAGGGCGCCCTGTGGCTGCAGGTGCAGATGCCGACCGGGCTCTCGCTCGACAAGGCGAGCGACATGGCGAGCGATCTGCGGCGCGAGCTGCGCAAATTCCCCGAGGTTTCCTACGTCGTCACCCAGACCGGACGCAACGACGACGGGACCGACCCCTGGACCATGTCGCACATCGAGGCGCCGGTCGGTCTCACTCCCTACGACAGCTGGCCGGGCGGCGAGAGCAAGCGGCAGTTCCTCGACAAGCTCGCCCGGACTCTGGCGCACGATCTGCCCGGCTACGACGTCGGCATCAGCCAGCCGATCATCGACGGCGTCAACGACATGATCGGCGGAGCGCACAGCCCGCTCGTGATCAAGGTGTACGGCGACGACCTCGCGATGCTGCGCCGGGTGAGCCAGCAGATGGTCGACGTGCTCTATACCATCCAGGGCACCTCCAGCGCCTCCATCTTCCAGGAACCACCGATCCCGCAGATCAACATCACCGTCGACCGGGACAAGGCGGCGCGCTACGGCGTCAGCGTCGCCGATGTGCAGAATGTCATCCAGACCGGTGTCGGGCAGGCGCCGGTGTCGACCGTCTACGTCGGCGAGCGGGTCTACAACCTCACGGTGCGCTTCACCGCCACGAGCCGCGACTCGCCCGACTCGCTCGCACGGCTGCCGGTGCGCACCGCGAGCGGCGCGCAGATCCCGCTCGCGCAAGTGGCCGACGTGCGCGTGCAATCGGGCGAAAGCACCATCACGCGCGAGAACGGCCAGCGCAATCTCACCATCCGCATCGACAACCGCGACCGCGACCTCACCAGCTACCTCGAGGAGGCGCAGCGCAAGATCGCCGCGCGCGTGCACTACGACCCGGCCCGGGTGCACCTGGAGTGGGGCGGGCAGTTCGAGAACCAGCGCCGCGCCGAGGCGCGGCTGCTGGTGATCCTGGGGCTGGTGCTGGGCATGATGCTCATCTTCCTCACCATCGGCACGAAGTCGGTGCGCCAGGCGGGGCTGATTCTGGGCGTCGTGCCGCTCGCCACGCTCGGCGGACTCGTCTCGCTGCATCTCACCGGGCAGACGCTCAACGTCGCCTCGGGCGTCGGCTTCATCGCGCTGTTCGGCGTCGCGGTGCAGAACGGCATCATCATGGTGGCGAACTTGAACCGCATGCGCAGTGCAGGCCTCGAGCTGCACGAGGCGATCCTCCAGGGCGCGACCGAGCGGCTGCGGCCGGTGCTGATGACCGCGACCGTGGCGACGCTCGGGATGCTGCCGGCGGCGATCCATACCGGCGTCGGGAGCGACGTGCAGCGCGGCATCGCCACCGTGGTGGTCGGCGGACTCGCGATCTCCACGGTGTTGACACTGTTCGTGCTGCCTTCGATGTACCACGTGGTCGAGCACTGGGCCGAGCGCCGCCACGGGGAGGCGCGATGGGCATGAGGCGCGGTGCGCCCGTGGCGGCGGGGGCCAGGGCGGCGGCAGCGGCCGCCGGGCTCGCGGCCGCGCTCGCCGGCTGCGCGGTCGGTCCCAACTATCATCGCCCGCCGCCGCCCCAGGCGACGGATTACGGCACGGCGTCCGCAGCGGCCGCGAACGCCGCCGCACAGGGCCCGGGCGGCGGGAGCCAGGTGTTCCAGGCGAACGCCGACATTCCGGGCGAGTGGTGGACGCTCTTCAGGTCGCCGAAGCTCGATGCGCTCATCGAGCGCTCGCTCGAGGGCAATCCGAATCTCGAGGCGGCGCAGGCGGCACTGCGCCAGGCACAGGATCTCTACAAGGCGCAGCGCGCGAGCTTCCTGCCGGCGATTCAGGGCGGGTTCGACGCGCAGCGCGCCAGGAATGCGGTCGACACGCTCGCCAATCCCACCAATCTCCCGCAGGTCAATCCCTACTACAACCTCTTCACCGCGCAGCTCACCCTCAGCTACTCGCCGGACGTGTTCGGTGGCATGCGCCGCTCGCTCGAGGCGGCGCGCGCCGGGGTGGCGGGAACCCGTTTCCAGCTGATCGCCACCTACCTGACGCTGACCAGCAACGTCGTGGTGACGGCGATCGGGGAGGGATCGCTGCGCGGGCAGATCGGCGCCACGCAGCGGCTCCTCGAGCTCGAGCACGAGCTCACCGACACGGTGCGCCGGCAGCGCGCGCTCGGCACGGCGAGCGATCTCGATCTGCTGGCGCAGCAGTCGGTGGAGGCCCAGACCGCGGCGTTGCTGCCGCCGCTCGCGAAGCAGCTCGGGCAGACGCGCGATGCGCTCACGGCGCTCCTCGGCCGGCTGCCCGCGGAGGAGCCGGCCGAGACCTTCGAGCTCGCGGATCTCACGCTCCCCGCGGAGCTGCCGCTCAGCCTGCCCGCGAAGCTGATCGAGCAGCGCCCGGACGTGCGGGCGGCCGAGGAGAATCTGCACGCCGCCTCGGCGCAGGTGGGCGTGGCGCTTGCCGACATGCTGCCGCAGTTCACCATCAGTGCCGATACCGGCTCCGCGGCGCTCGCGATCAACAGGCTCTTTACCCCCTACACCGGCTTCTGGGACGCCGGCGCCTCGCTCACCCAGACGTTGTTCGATGCCGGCGCGCTCATCTACCGCAAGAAAGCCGCCGCTGCGGCCCTCGATGAGGCCGCGGCCGAGTACCGCGCCGCCGTCATCCTCGCGTGTCAGAATGTTGCCGACACGCTGCGCGCGTTGCGCGCGGACGCCGACGCGCTCGCGGCGGATGCCGCGGCCGAGGAGGCGGGGCGCAGGACCTTCGAGCTCGCGCGGCAGCAGTTCGAGCTCGGCACGGTGAGCCAGGTGGCGCTGCTCAATGCCGAGCAGAGCTACCGTCAGGCCGAGCTCGTGCTGGTGCAGGCGCGCGCCAACCGATATGCGGACACCGCCGGTTTGTTTCAGGCCCTCGGCGGGGGCTGGTGGAATCGCTCCGAGGCCTCCTTCAAATGAACACCCTGGTGCTGCGGGAGAATCACGACGGGATGACGGTCCTGACGCTCAACCGCCCGGATAAGCTCAACGCGCTCTCCAAGGAGCTGATCGAGTGTCTCGAGGAGCACGTGGATGCGATCGCGCGGGAGACCAAGAGCATTGGGCTCGTGGTGCTGCGCGGCGCGGGCGGCAACTTCTCCGCCGGCCACGACATGAGCGAGGTGCTCGCGCAGATCAAGGCGCACGCCAAGCCGCACCACTACGTCGAGGTCATCGACAAGGTCGCCAATCTGCCGCAACCGGTGATCTCGGCCGTCGAGGGCCACTGCTCGACCGGGGCGCTGGAGCTGGCCCTCGCGGGCGACCTGATCGTGGCCGCCGAGTCGGCGCAGTTCTGCGATGCCTACGCGCGCTGGGGGCTCACGCCGATCTGGGGCCTGAGCCTGCGGCTGCCGCACCGCATCGGCACGGCCAAGGCGGCCGAGATGATGTTCACCTGCCGCAGCTACTCCGGGCGCGAGGCGCACGACATGCACCTGGTGAACTTCTGCTACCCGGACGCGGAGTTCGAGCGCGGGCTCGCGGCGCTCACCGCCGACATCCTCGCCAACTCCTGGTATTCGAACCAGGTCGACAAACGCGCGCTGCTCGAGAGCGACCGGTTGACGCTGCACGATGCTCATGCGCTCAACCTCTTCAAGAACGAGGGTTTGGCGCCGGACGCGTTGCAGCGCGTGACGAAATTCTTCAAGGGCAGCAAGGCCTGAGGCCGCGCGGCCGCCGCTTCAGTTCGCAGCGCTGATGTAGTGTGTGATGCGCGCCGGTTCGTGCGTGAACGCGCGTACCCGGTCCTCGAGCACGCGGTCGGCGCGCGTGGTGCGCTCGTGCTGGCGCAGGTGCTCGAGCCAGGAATCCACCAGGTACGTCTCGAGCATGCGGCCCCGATGCGCCGTGTCCTCGAACACGCCCCAGGAATAGGCGCCATCACGCCGCCGCGTGCGTGCGAGGCGGGTGAGAGCGGCGAGGAACGCCACGCGGTCCTTCGGGTCGATGCGGTACTCGATGCTCACCAGCACCGGCCCCGCATCCGCGTCCACGGGCTGCGCCAGCACCGGCGCGGGCCAGTGGGCCGACGGCGCCAGATCGAGCTCGCCGACCCCCTGCAGCCGCCAGCGCCGGGTGAGCGGGATGGCGAGCAGCGCGACGGCCGCGGCGGCGAGATGCGCGGCTGAGAGGCCGACGCGCGTAGCGGCGAAGCCCCACAGCGCACTGCCGAGGCTCATGGTGCCGAAGAACACCGTGGCGTAGACCGCAAGTCCCCGCCCGCGCACCCATTCGGGCAGCGCGAGTTGCGCCGCCACGTTGAGGGTCGCCAGC
>JAGWMP010000145.1 GCA_028871705.1 Gammaproteobacteria bacterium | reverse complement strand
CGCCGAGCAGCTCAAGAGCAATTTCGCCGATTTCGCCAACGTCGGCGGCCGCGACGGCGGGGCGATCACGGCCGGGACCTACCTCGGCAAGTTCACCCACGGCCTCGCGTGGGCTCACCTGGACGTGGCCGGCACCGCCTACCAGGGGGGCGCCGGCAAGGGCAGCACCGGGCGGCCGACGCCACTGCTCGCCGACTTCCTCATCCGCCGCGCCGAGCGCTGAGGCGCCGCGGCGCCCGCGGTCCGTAGCGCGGCTGCGCGCGTGCGCGCGGCTATAATCCAGCGACTTTTTCGGTTGCCGTTGCATTCAATGGACAAGGTGTACGCGCCGCAGGACATCGAGCGGCGCATCTACGAGCGCTGGGAGTCGCACGGCTGGTTCGCGCCGCGCGGCCAGGGTGCGCCCTACTGCATCATGATCCCGCCGCCGAACGTCACCGGGACGCTGCACATGGGGCACGCGTTCCAGCACACGCTCATGGACGCGCTCACGCGCTACCACCGCATGCGCGGCGCCGACACCCTGTGGCAGCCCGGAACCGACCATGCCGGCATCGCCACCCAGATGGTGGTGGAGCGGCAGCTGAACGCCGCCGGGCAGCACCGCACCGATCTCGGCCGCGAGGCCTTCATCGAGCGCGTATGGCAGTGGCGGGCGCAGTCCGGCGGCACCATCAGCCAGCAGATGCGCCGTCTTGGCGACTCGGTCGACTGGTCGCGCGACCGCTTCACCATGGATCCCGGCCTGACGCGCGCCGTCATCGAGGTGTTCGTACGGCTGTACGAAGACGGCCTCATCTACCGCGGCAAGCGCCTGGTCAACTGGGACCCGGTGCTGCTCACCGCGCTCTCCGATCTCGAGGTGCAATCCGAGGAGGAGGCAGGGGAGCTGTGGCACCTGCGCTATCCGCTCGAGGACGGCAGCGGACAGGTGGTGGTCGCGACCACGCGGCCGGAGACCATGCTGGGCGATACCGCCGTGGCAGTGCATCCCGACGATGAGCGCTACCGGCACCTGATCGGCCGCGGCGTGGTGCTGCCGCTCGCCAAGCGCGTCATTCCGATCATCGCCGACCTCTACGTCGACCCGAATTTCGGCTCCGGCTGCGTGAAGATCACGCCGGCGCACGACTTCAACGACTACGAGATCGGCCAGCGCCACGCGCTGCCGCTCATCAACATCTTCACCGAGCGCGCCGCGCTCAATGACTCCGTGCCCGAGCGCTTCCGCGGCCTCGACCGCTTCGAGGCGCGCAAGCGCGTCATCGCCGAGCTCGAGTCCGCGGGACTGGTGAAGCGCGTCGAGAAGCACAAGCTCGTCATTCCGCGCGGCGACAGGAGCGGCGCGGTGCTCGAGCCCTGGCTCACCGACCAGTGGTACGTGAAGATCGCCCCGCTCGCCGCCCCGGCGCTCGCCGCGGTCGAGGCAGGCCGTACGCGCTTCGTGCCCGAGGCCTGGGCGGGCACCTACTTCGAGTGGATGCGCAACATCAAGGACTGGTGCGTGAGCCGCCAGCTGTGGTGGGGCCACCGCATCCCCGCCTGGTACGACGACGCCGGGAGGGTCTACGTGGGGCGCGACGAGGCCGAGGTGCGCGCACGCCACCGGCTCGAGGCGCAGGTCGCGCTGCGCCAGGACGAGGACGTGCTCGACACCTGGTTCTCTTCCGCCCTGTGGCCGTTCTCGACGCTCGGCTGGCCGCAGAAGACCGAAGCGCTGGCGCGCTTCTACCCGGGGAGCGTGCTGGTCACGGGCTTCGACATCATCTTCTTCTGGGTCGCGCGCATGATGATGATGGGACTGAAGTTCATGGGCGACGTGCCGTTCCGCGACGTCTACATCACGGGTCTGATCCGCGACGAGCACGGCGACAAGATGTCCAAGTCCAAGGGCAACGTCATCGACCCGCTCGACATCGTCGACGGCATCACGCTGGACGCGCTGCTCGCCAAGCGCACCAGCGGGCTGATGCAGCCGAAGCTCTCCGGCGCCATCGAAAAAGCCACCCGCCGCCAGTATCCCGAGGGGATCGCGCCGCACGGCACGGACGCGCTGCGCTTCACCTTCGCCGCGCTCGCCTCGCCGAGCCGCGACCTGCGCTTCGACCTGGGGAGAGTCGGCGGCTACCGCAACTTCTGCAACAAGCTGTGGAACGCCGCACGCTTCGTCATGCTCGCGATCGGCGAGCAGCCCCCCGCGCCGCCCGGCGCCGACGCCGACGCCGAGCTCTCGGTCGCCGATCGCTGGATCCGCGCGCGCTTCGGCCGCACGCTCGCGGCCGTCGAGGCGGCGCTCGCCGACTACCGTTTCGACTTCGCGGCGAGCGCGCTCTACGACTTCGCCTGGAAGGACTTCTGCGACTGGTACCTCGAGCTCACCAAGCCCGTGCTGCAGTCGGCGGAATCGACCCCCGCCGCCCGCGAGGGCACACGGCGCACGCTGGCGGCGCTGCTCGAGGCGCTGCAGCGCGCGCTCCACCCCTTCATGCCGTTCATCACCGAGGAGATCTGGCAACGCGCCGCGCCGCTCGCCGGCGTCAGCGGCGAGACGGTGATGCTGCAGCCCTACCCCGCCGCGAGCGAGTTCCCGGGCGATGAGACGGCCGAGCGCGAGGCTGCCTGGATCCAGGCGGTGATCCTCGGCGTGCGGCAGATCCGCGGCGAGATGAACATCAGCCCCGCGCGGCGCATCCCGCTGCTGCTGCGCGATGCGAGCGCGGCGGACCGTGACCGGGCCACGCGTCATCGTCCCTATCTCGAGCGCCTCGCCGGGCTCGAGAGCCTGACGGTGCTCGCCCCCGGGGCGGAGGCGCCGCAAGCGGCGATCGCCCTCGTCGGCAAGCTCGCGCTGCTGGTGCCGATGGCGGGCCTCATCGACGCGCCGGCCGAGGCCGAGCGCCTCGGCAAGCTCATCGCCAAATCCGACAAGGAGCTCACCGGCGTGCGCGGCCGCCTCGCCAATCAGAACTTCGTCGCCAATGCGCCGCCCGCGGTGGTCGCCGCCGACCGCGAGCGGCTCGCCGAGCTCGAGCGCACGGTGAGCGGCCTGCGTGCGCAACTCGAGCGCGTGCAGGGGCTGCTGCCCCCATGAGCGGCGGCGGGGAGCCCGAGGCGGACGCGGCGGCGGTGCGCGCGGTGCTCGCCGCGCTAGAGACCGTGATCCTCGGCAAGCCGCGGCAGATTCGCCTGTGCCTCGCGTGCCTCATGGCGCGGGGGCACCTGCTCATCGAGGACGTCCCGGGCGTCGGCAAGACGACCCTCGCCCACGCGCTCGCCCACCTCCTCGGGCTCGCCTGGCAGCGCGTGCAGTTCACGAGCGACCTGCTGCCCGCGGACATCATCGGGGTCTCGATCTTCGACCGCGCGCATCAGCGCTTCGACTTCCGCCGCGGGCCGATCTTCACGCAGCTGCTGCTCGCGGATGAGGTCAACCGCGCGAGCCCGCGCACCCAGAGCGCGCTGCTCGAGGCGATGGAGGAGCGGCAGGTGAGCGCCGACGGCACCACCTATCGCCTCCCCGACGTGTTCTTCGTGGTCGCGACGCAGAACCCGCACGAGCAGCTCGGCACCTTCGCCCTGCCCGAATCGCAGCTCGACCGCTTCCTGATGCGGGTGACCCTCGGCTATCCGGACGCCGGGCACGAGCGGGAGCTGCTGCGCGGCGGCGACCGCCGCGATCTGCTGCCGCAGATGCCGGCGGTGCTGAACCCCGCCGGCGTGCTGCGCGTGCAGCAGCAGGTGCGCGCGGTGCACGTCTCGGATGCCCTCCTCGGCTACGTGCAGGCGCTCATCGCCTCGACCCGCGAGCGCGCGGATTTGAAGCTCGGTCTCTCGCCGCGCGCCGGCCAGGGTCTGCTGCGCGCGGCGCAGTCGTGGGCCTGTCTCGACGGGCGTGTGGCGGTGTTGCCGGAGGACGTCCAGGCGGTGCTGCCGGCCGTGGTGGCACACCGTCTCGAGCGGCGCGAGCCGGGCGGGGACGGTAACGCGCTCGCCGCGGAGATCATCCGCGGCGTGCCCGTGCCTCTTTAGGGAAAGGCGCCCGTGAGAGTGCCCCTGGTCGCGGCGGCCCGGGCCCGCATGGCGGCGTGGGTGCGGCGCCGCCAGGGGGAGGATGTGCTGCCGGTGACTCTCGCGCGCCGGCGCCTGTATATTCTGCCGACCCGCGCCGGCCTCGCCTTCGGCCTCCTGTGGCTGATGATGCTGCTCGCGGGCCTCAACTACGGCAACAGTCTCGCGCTCTTCCTCACCTTCCTGCTGGCGGGTTTCGCGCTGGTGGCAATGCACGAGTGCCACCGCAACCTCCTCGGCACGACGCTCGTCGCGGTGAGCTCGCCGCCGCTGTTCGCCCGCGGCGCGGGCGCGCTCGCGCTCACCTTCGAGAACACGACGCGCGCGGCACGCCCCGCCGTGCAGGCGGCGCTCGATGACGGCCCGCCCGGCAGCGTCGACGTACCGGCGCGCGGCCGGGCACGGCTCACGCTGCCCCTCACCGCCGCACGCCGCGGCATCCTGCGCATCGGGCGGCTGCGCCTGACGAGCACGCACCCCTTCGGCCTCTTCCGCACCTGGACGTGGGTGCACCTCAACGTCGAGGTGCTGGTGTATCCGCAACCTGCCGGGTCGCTGTCGCGGCCCATCGCGAGCGGCTCCCATCCCGGCGCGCACCCGCACGGCACGCTCGGCGGCGATGAGTGGCTGGGACTGAAGCCCTTCCGCGACGGCGACTCACCGCGCCAGGTCGCCTGGAAGGCCTACGCGCGCGGCGCGCCGCTCCTGGTCAAGGAATACGTACCGACCGGCTCGGACCTGTGCCTGTTCGACTTCGCGCAAGTGCCGCTGCCCGACCCGGAGGCGCGCCTCGCGCAGCTCGCCCGCTGGGTGCTCGACGCCGAGGCAGGCGGCGAGCGCTATGGACTCACGCTCCCCGGCACCGAGCTCGCGCCCAACCGCGGGCCCGAGCATCGGCACCGCTGCCTCGCGGCGCTCGCACTCTACGGAATCGACGCCCCCGCGCCCGCGAGCGCGCCGTACGCGGGAACGAGGCCGCTCCATGCCCGGGCGTGAGGACGACCGGGCGCTCGGCTGGGCGGCCGCCGCGCTCGGCGGCGGCATGTTGCTGCACGTCGACCGCGTGCCGGCATGGGTCTCGGCCGCGGCACTCGTGCTCCTCGCGTGGCGGCTCGCGGCGGCGCGCGCCCGGGTAAGACTGCCGGGCACCATCGCGCGGGTGCTGCTCGCCATGCTGGTCGCGGTCGCGGTACTGCTGCGCTTCCACACCCTCAACGGGCTCGCGGCCGGAACTGCGCTGCTGATCCTCATGGCGTCGCTGAAGCTGCTCGAGACCTGGCGCCGCCGTGACCGCATGGTGCTGGTGGCGGCGGGCCTGTTCCTGCTGCTCGCCGCCTGCCTCGACCGGCAGAGCCTGCTGCGCGCGCCACTCTATCTCGCCGAGGCGTGGTTGTGCTGCGCCGCGCTCGCGGTCGTCGCCACCGACGGCTTCCCCGGACGCGCGGCATTCGCGCTCGCGGGGCGCACGCTCCTCTATGCGCTGCCGCTCGCCGTCCTGCTGTTCGTGTTCTTCCCGCGCCTCACGGGCTCGTTCTGGTCGCTGCCGCGCGGCGAGGAGGCGCGGACCGGACTCTCCGACACCATGAGTCCGGGCAGCATCGGCGAGCTCACGACCTCCTACGACATCGCCTTCCGGGCGCGTTTCGAGGGCGCGCTGCCGCCGCCCGAGCAGCGCTACTGGCGCGGCCCCGTGCTGCACGACTTCGACGGCGCCACCTGGAGGCGCGGCGTGGGCGGACGCGCCGCACCGTGGGAGCTCAGCGGACGCCGCTACCGTTATCACGTCGCCCTCGAGCCGAGTCGTCACCGCTGGTGGTTCGCGCTCGACATCCCCGCGCAGTCTCCCGATCCCGGCGTACTCCTCACCCATGACTACGAGCTGATGGCGGCACGGCCGGTCACCGACCCGACGGGCTACGAGGCGCTGTCGTACACCGGCGCACGCACCGCCGAGCCGCTCTCGGACTGGGACCGCCTCGAGAACACCGCCCTGCCGCGCGGGCGCAACCCACGCTCCCTCGCCCTGGCGCACGCGCTGCGCACGGGTGCCGGCAGCGATGCCGCCTTCGTGGCCTCCGTGCTCGGGTTCCTGCGCAGCGGCGGCTTCGTGTACTCGCTCGAGCCGGAAAAGCTCGGACCCGAGCAGATCGACGACTTCCTGTTCCGCACGCGCACCGGATTCTGCGGCCACTACGCTTCGGCGTTCACGGTGCTGATGCGCGCCGGCGGCGTGCCGGCACGCGTGGTGACGGGCTATCTCGGCGGGGAGTGGAATCCGGTCGGCGGCTACCTGGTCGTGCGCCAGTCGGACGCGCACGCCTGGGTCGAGGTGTGGCTCCCCGGCAGCGGCTGGCGGCGCGTCGATCCGACCGCGGTGGTCGCTCCCGAGCGGCTGACGCGCGGACTCCTCGACCTCATGCCCGAGGTGATGTCGGCGCCGACGCGGCTGCTGCGCGGCGCACCGTGGCTGCTCGGCCTGCTGCAGCGCTGGGACGCCGCCAACGCGTGGTGGAACGAGCGCGTGGTGAAGTTCGACTACGGCACGCAGATCAACCTGCTCGAGCATCTCGGGTTGCGCTCGGCGGATGCCTGGGCGCTCGGCTGGGCCTTCGTCGCCGCGCTCCTCGGCTGGCTGGCACTCATCGCCTGGCAGATGCAAGGCGGTGCCGGCCGCGGCCAGCGTCCCGATCCGGTGGCACGCGCCTACGCGCGGCTCTGCCGCAAGCTTGCGCGCACCGGTACGGCGCGCGCCCCGCACCAGGGACCGCTCGACTACGGCGCGGCTCTCGCGGCGGCGCATCCCGCGCTGCCCGGTGAGGCGCAGGCGCTGCTCGCGCTCTATGCGCGGCTGCGCTACGGCGCGGGGGATCCGGCCACGCGCGCCCGCGAGGCCGAGGCGTTCGCACGCGCGGTCCGGCGGCTGCGGGTCGCCGCCGCCCCAGGCTGATCAGGAGGACTTGAAGCCGATCTTCGTGTGCGTGCCGTCGCAGAAGGGCTTGGTCGCGCTGCCGCCGCAGCGGCACAGGTACGCCGACGCGACGCGCGCCACCGCCCTGCCCGTACCGCTCACGATCTCGAGATTACCGCGCACCCGCAGCGGCCCGTCGGTCTGGGGGTCGATCGCGAGCACGCCGTCGCGCACCGGCAGCATGTCGGTCTTCCCGGCCGGCGGCTCGCCGCTCGCATCGAAGCCGATGGCGTGATGCGAGCCGTCGCAGTAGGGCTTGTGCTTCGAGGCCCCACAGCGGCAGAGCGTGGCGCGGTACCCGGCGGGCGCACCATCGATCGCAAGCTCGGCGCGAAACGCATACGGCCCCGCCTCGCGCACCGTGGCGAGATTGACCGGCGGCGGCGCCTCATCCGGCTGCCCGTCGAGTCGGCGGTAGCGGATCGCGCCCGACGGACAGGCGTGCGCCACCTCGACCAGCCGCTCCACCGGCATCGCATCCGGGTGGATCCACGCGCCCTGGACGTTGGCGAGGAACACCTGCGGCGCCCAGGTGACGCAGAAACGCGAGTGAATGCAGCGGCGCGCCTCGAACTCGACCTCGAGCTGCGCGCCGCGCACCCGTTCGACGCCATCGACCGCCGGTGCCACGGGTGCGGCAGCCGCGGCAACCGCGGCCGCGGCGGCGGCGGCTCGCGGCGCGGCCACCGTGGCCGCGGGGACTGCGACGGCGGGCGCGGCGAGAGCGAAATCGCGTTGCGCGCGCCTCGAGAGCGCGCCGAGCTGCGCGGCGGCGGCGAGTGCGCGGGAATCGCCGCCGGCTGACAGGAGCGTTGCGGTCTCGGCGAGCTGCGCGAAGCGCTCGCTGAACCAGCGCCGTGCCGCGGCTCCCGGCGGCAACGCGCTCGAATCGCGCGGGGCGATGAACGACATGCCGGCATTGCACTGCGGGTTGGAGGGCCCGGCGGGCAGCCGTGCCGCACGCTCGGCGAGCGGCGCCAGCGCCTGCATCAGGCCGATCGCAAGATCGACCGCGAGCGACTTCTCCGCGCCGGGCCCGCGCACCGCGTAGGAGTAGCTGAGCAGGCGCAGCATGAGGGCGTAGCAGGCGTTGGCGAGGTCCACGGTCGCGAAGGCGTCCGGATTCTCGATCCACACGCGTCCCTCGGGGCGCGCCGGCCGCCGCTGCACCGGGTTGGTCGCGGCCGG
>JAGWMP010000144.1 GCA_028871705.1 Gammaproteobacteria bacterium | reverse complement strand
GAGCGATCCATTTGTTGAACGCGACAAGCGTCAGAAACAAAACGCTTTCATCGCAGCGGGCGAAAGTCCGTTGTGTTGGAAGCAACCGGATTGGAGGCGGGTGAGCCGGGGCGCAAGCCCCGGCCCATCAGTCTCAAACAGTTTGCCTGGCGGCCATAGCGAGCGGGAACCACCCGATCCCATTCCGAACTCGGAAGTGAAAACGCTCTGCGCCGATGGTAGTGTGCCTTTCAGGCATGCCAGAGTAGGTCACCGCCAGGCTTCAAACAGGAAAGCCCCTGAGATCGAAAGGTCTCAGGGGCTTTTTCTTGGACTGCCGCGCCGAAGGGTTGGCCGGCGACGGCGAGCTGCCGCAACGTCCCGGCGCCGGCGCCGTAGACTGCGGCGCTACCCCCGCAAGATGGGGGCAGGTGACCATGCTTCGACTGACCGCAGCCCTCGGCGCGATGCTTCTGCTGCTGGCGGCGCGCGCGGCTTGCGCCGATCCCGCCGCCGTTACCCTGGCCTACGCGCCCTGCGGCGGAATGATCTGCATCCCGGTGACGCTCGCCGACGGCAGGAATCACGTGCTGCTCCTCGACACCGGCAACGTCAACAGCTGGCTGACTGCCGGGACTGCCCGCGCTCTCGGACTCAAGCTCGAGCCGATCGAGCAGGGCGGCAAATCGCTGCCCGGCCTATTCCGTCTCGGCGCGCAGAGCGTCTCTTTGCAGGCACGGACGTTCACGGGCAGGTTTCTGGCGCTCGAACGCGAGCAGGCGGGTGAGCTTCCCGCGGGTGTCGAGGGCGCCCTGGCTTACACCCTCTTCAAGGACCAGGTTGTGCAGATCGACTACCCGCATCTCACGCTGCGGATACTCGCCGCGCGCCCGCCGGGCGCCGCGGAACGTGGCGGCGAGCTCAGCCTGATCACCTTCGGCAAGCAGGGGCCGCCGATCGTCGTGGGCCGCGGATTCAGCGTCGACGGCAAGCCGGTGAGCGCGCAGATCGACACCTGCTACACCGGCACGCTGCTGGTCTACACCCAGGCCATCGCGCAGCTCGGCCTCGAGCGTGCCGCGGGCCAGGGCCGGCCGAGGTATTTTCCCTACACCGACGGTGGCGTCGACATGAACGAGGCCAGCGCTGAGGCGATCGCCTTCGGAGCTTATGTGCTCGCACCGCGTCCGGCGATCGTCTACTTCCCGGGCACGGGCGCAAATCCGGTGCACGAGCCGGACGGGCTGTTCGAGGCGACGGTGGGTAACGCGCTGTTCGCGCACAGCATCGTCACGCTCGACTTTCACGCCATGCGATTCAGCGTGCGGCCGGGCTGAGACGAGGGTCGGCCGCTTCGCGGTCGCTGTGCCCTCGAGCTCGCGAGGTCCAGGACTTCCGGGGCTTCGGCCTTTAGCGCCCTTTAGCGTCGGCCCCAGCTGCGGCTCGTGGCCGCCAGTATCAGCCAGGGCTCGATCACCAGATTGATGAGTGTGTGGGATGCGATGCACGGCAGCAGCGCGCGCCCTCCCAGGAGGTACACCACCGCCAGCATCGCGCCCAGCACCGTGGTCGAGACGGTCGCGCCGATTCCCGCTGCGAGTCCGCCGAAGAGTGCCCAGACTCCGTGTGCAAGGCCGAAGACTATGGCCGACACGAGTACCTGTACCGTGCCCGTCCCACCGGTGTGCCAAACCGCATCCATCAGGTAGCGGCGGAAAAAAGCTTCCTCGAAAATCCCCGTCACCAGCGCCATCGGCAGCGCGAACAGCTTCAACCCGGGAGCTTCGCGCCAGCGCGAGGGACTGAGCGCGTAAGTGCCCACGAAGCTCAGGCCATGCAGGGTGTAGCCGGCGTACAGCGCCGCGAACGCCAGGGCCGCAATCCAGGCCGTCGCGCTACCTGGGGGCGCGAAGAGATACGCCTCAACGCGCGCGCGGGGAAGTCCGTGAAAAAACCACCACAGCACCGCCGCCTGCGTCGCCGTGACGCCGGCCAGAGCCGCCCACGCGCCCCGCCTGGCTGTTGCGTCGATCGTCAGTTCTGACTCTCGGTCTTGATGGGCACCCGCCTATCTTTGCGGCGCAGGGCGCTTCGTCGGCCGACTTTATCACGGCAATTCGGCGGAGTCGGCCTCGCCGGCTGACCGGGTCATCGTCCGTCGTTCCCGGCACGGCATCGTGTCGATGCGGCAGTGCGCAACCGCGTTCTCCCTCCAGGGCTCGCCGTCCGGCGACGTCCAGCGCCGGGTCTGCACGCCCGATCATGTGTTTCGCTCCGGCGTCTTTCGGCGGACACTATCGATGGACGGGAGTGGGAGCGCGCGAGCCATGAAGAAGACCGGAGCCAGGAAGCCCAAGGCGAAGAAGCCCAAGGCGAAGAAGACCGGCGCGCAGCAGCCAGCCGCCGCGCTGATCGAGGCCCGCATCCGCGAGCTGCCCGCGTGGCAGTCGCAGCTGCTGGCGCGCCTGCGTGCTCTGGTCAAGGCAGCCGACCCCGCGGTCGTCGAGGAGTGGAAGTGGAGCATTCCGGTGTGGTCGCACGACGGGTTGATCTGCACGGGTGAGACCTACAAGAGCGTCGTGAAGATGACCTTCGCCAGAGGCGCCGCGCTCCAGGATCCCGCCCGGCTCTTCAACTCGAGTCTCGACGGAAAGGTGCGGCGCGCCATCGACTTCCGCGAGGGCGAAGCCATCGACGAGCCGGCGCTCATGGCGCTGATCCGCGCTGCCGTGGCGCTCAACCAGTCGAAAACGATGCCCGGGCAGCCCTTGCCATGCTGACCCGTGAAGGCGCACAGGCGCTGACCGAATACAAGACCTGGGCCGACGGGCTCACCCTCGCCGCCGTGGCCGGTCTCCCGCCCGGGGAAGCCGCGCGCGAGCGGACCACTCCTCACAACAGTCTCATCGGCACGCTGAACCACATGTACGTCGTCGACCTCATCTGGGAGGCGCATCTCGAAGGGCGGCCGCACGGCTTCACGGCGCGCAACGTCATCGTTCACCCGCAGATCGATGCCCTCGCCGCGGCGCAGACGGAGGCCGACGGCTGGCTCCGCGCCTGGGCGGCGGCGCAGTCGGATGCAACGCTGCGCGAGCCGGTGCACTTCAAGCTCCTCTCGGGCAAGGCCGGGACGATGAGCCGCGCCGAGATCCTCGAGCACATCGTCAACCACTCGACCTATCACCGCGGCTTCGTCGCGGGCCTCCTGCACCAGGTGCCGCTCAAGGCTCCGTCGACCGACTGGAACGTCTTCCGGCAGCAGCACCCCGCCGGCGCGGCGTCTGCCTGAAACCATCCGAACTTGCCGAAATTGCACCTCGGGCGCTAATGGCGGAGACTCCCGCCGAGGAAGACATAACAGCGGCAGGGCGCCGCACCGGAACGTGCCGGCAGGGGGGATCACGTGCTTCTCCAGGCTTACAAGCACGCGCGACTCATGGAGGAATCCGAGTCGCGCGTCGAGATGGCGGCGACTTCGCAATCGCCGGCAGATCTGCTCGTATGCCAGAGAATTCTCGATCGCCCGGCGGAGTTCACCCGCTGGGCGGCGCATCACGATCAGCTGATGCGGGCGGTCTCGGTGCACGGGCGCTTGAGCGAGCAGATGGTGGCGCTGCGCTCGACGGCCTTCACCCTGGTGCATCGCCGGGCGCTGTTCGAGTACCTGCGCACGCACCAGGTGCCGGAGCTCAAGCGCCGGCGGCTGCTCGCGGTTTTCTACGGCTGCGCCGACTACACCAACGCGGTGCTGGTCGAGCACGGCAACTACGTGCGCTCGAGCTCGAGCTACCTCTGCACGCAGCACCTGGGCGAGCACCTGATGCGCGACCCGGCGCTGGACGAGCCGCTGTCACTCTACGAGGAGTGGTATACGGAGTACTTCGAGGCCTTCTGCGACGTCGAGCTCGCCGAGACCGTCGAAGAGCGGCAGGCATGCCTCGCGCAGGAGTCCTTGAAGCCGCTGCTGAAGCACCGCGTGGCCGAGGCGCGCCGCGCGATCCTCGCGCTGCCGCTCTCGCCGCAGGAGTGGCGCGAGGTGCGGATCCGCCGGCCGACCGGCGACACCCAGAGACTCCGCGCGCTCGGCTTCCTGGCGAAGCACTGAGCAACGACACTTGCGGGATGCGGCGGGTGCGCCGCGCAGCGCATTATTTCTTTTTGAGCGCAGGCGGCGCGGGCTTGCGCGAGCCGACCCGCGTTCCGTAGGGGTCGTAGCCGCCGCCCTTGTCGACCTCTTCCTCGAGGCGCAGCTCGTTGTCTTCCTTGTGATCCTCGACCTTGAGCTCGGGCACCTCGAGCTTCTTCAGGAGCATCGAGGTGCTCTCGATGCACACGCGCGCGGCGTCCTTGGCCCACTGCCACACGGCATTGCCGCGCGCGTCGTGCACGACGCGGCCGCCCGAGCTCTGCGGGTCGGGTTTACCAGCGGGTGCGGCCGGACTCGTGCTCCCTGATGCCGGCTTCGCGGGCCCACCACCGCCGGGCCGCGGGCCGGGCTTGGAGTGGTATGGGTCGGTCATAAGGAAAATCCCTTGCAATGAAATAGTAGCACTTCCCCGTACCTCCCTATAACGGCCCAGGACAGCGCACCACAGCCTCAGCCTGCACGAACTGTGGAGGGAATCACATAGGGATTTAACCGGACTCAGGGGGTCGGCCTGCAGCGGCCGCTCTCGTCGTCCCCGGCCACGGGTCGTCGCATCCTCATGGCGCCCCGCCTTCCCTTGTTGGACGGATGTTCACTATCGGGCGCGCGCCAATGCGACAATCGCCCCGGTCGCACCGTGCGTGCAGCACGGGGAGCTTGCATGATCGTTCGAATCTGGCATGGCCGCACGCCGCGAGGCGTTGCGGATGAGTACGCTGCGTTCCTCGCGCGCCGCGCAATTCCCGACTATCGGGCTGCGGCCGGCAATCTCGAGGCCGCGGTTTACCGGCGCGACGAGGGTGAGATCACCCATTTCCTCACGGTGAGCCGCTGGGTGAACGCAGAGGCGGTTCGCGGCTACGCGGGCGACGATCTCCTCAAGTCGAAGTTCTACCCCGAGGACACCGGCTATCTCCTCGAGTTCGAGCCCGAGGTCGTGCACTACGAGGTGGTCGGCCGCGCACCCTGAGGCTCACGCGGCTCACCAGCCGATGCCGTAATCCTGTCCGAAATTGCTCGCCGCGCCCCAGAGCGTGCCGTGCTCGCGATCGACCATGATCGCGGTGATGGGTCCGGAGGTGCGCTCCTCGTATTCGGGCTTGTAGCCCATGCGCACGAGCTCGTTGCGCACCCAGGAGGGCGTCGAGTCGTTGAGCGTCACCCGGCCGGGGAAGGATTCGTGCTGGCCGAAGGAGTCGCGCATCTGGTAGCTCGTGATGTTGGCGGCCTCGGCCGCCTCCTGGATCGTCATGTCGAACTCGACCACGTTCAGGAAGAACTGCAGCAGGTTCTGATCCTGGGTATCCCCGCCCTGCACCGAGAAAACGAGCCAGGGCTTGCCGTCCTTGAGCGCCATCGACGGGGTGAGCGTCGCGCGCGGGCGCTTGCCGGGCTCGAGTACGTTGTAGGGATTGTCGCGCGGATCGAGCACAAAGCTCTGCATGCGCTGCGAGAGACCGATACCGGTGTGGCCGGCGATCACCGCGGGCGTCCAGCCGCCGGAAGGCGTCACCGACACGGCCCAGCCTTTCTCGTCCGCCGCCTGCACGCTGGTGGTGCCCAGGCGGAACGTGCGGTCGAACTCCTCCATCGATACCGGCAGCTGCGCGGGCAGCTTCGAATGCCAGTCCGCCAGGTACTTGAGGTATGGATTCCTGCCGCCCTCGTACGGATAGGGATCGCCCGGGCGGATGTCGGGATCGTTCTTGTCGGGGCGCACGAGCTTGGCGCGCTCGCGGGCGTAGTCCTTGGAGAGGAGCCCCTCGATGGGCGGTGCCGGCGTATAGCTCGGATCGCCGTAGTAGAAGTCGCGGTCGGCGTAGGCGAGGTTCATCGCCTGGTAGATGGTGTGGATGTAGCGGGCGCTGTCGTAGCCCATCGACTTCAAATCGAAATTCTCGAGGATGTTGAGCGCCTGCAGCATCACCGGCCCCTGCACCCAGGGCTGGAGCTTGTACACGTCGATCCCCTTGTAGCGGGTGTGCACCGGCTCCTCGATCTTCACCTTCCAGTTGGCGAGGTCCTGCGCGGTGAAGAGCCCGCCGAGCTCGCGCACCGAGCGCACCAGATCGCGCGCGATATCGCCCTTGTAGAAGCGGTCATAGGCGGCATAGATCGCTGCCTTGCGGTCCTTGCCGGCCTTGAGCGCATCGCGCTCGGCCTCGACCAGCTTACGGAGCGTCGCGGCGAGATCGGGCTGGCGGAACATCTCGCCGGGCTGCGGACCCTCGTGCGCGGCTCCCAGGTGCGGCAGCATGACGCGCCGCGAGTCCGGCCACTCCTTGAGCTTGTCCTTGTAATGCTCGATGGTGCCCGCGAGCATCTGGTCCATCGGGAAGCCGTCGGCCATCTCGATCGCGGGCGCGAGCACTTCTCCTAAGCTCTTGGTGCCGTACTCGGCCAGCATGGTCATGAGGCCGCCCGGGGTTCCCGGGGTGACGGCCGCGAGCGGGCCGTACTCAGGTGGGTAGCGCATGCCGAGCTTGTGGAAGTACCCGGGCGTGGCCCCTGCGGGCGCGACCCCCAGGCCGTTGATGGCGATCACCTTGCCGGTGTGCGGGTTGTAGATGAGCGCCTGCGTCTCGCCGCCCCAGGAGAGCGTCGTCCAGGCGGTGGCGGTCGCTGCGATCATGGCGCACGCGGCATCCACCGCGTTGCCGCCGCGGGCGAAAATCTGCGCGCCGGCGCTCGCCGCAATCGGCTTGCCGGTGACCGCCATCCAGTGCTGGCCGTAGAGCGGGGGCTTCTGGGTCCGGGCGCCGGCCTGCGGCCCGCCGAAAACGACGCTGGCGCTGACCGCCGCGGCGATCACGCGCCCCGTGAGGCCGCCACCGCCAGCCGGGGATTTCTTTTTCGACTTCCTGGGCCTTGGCATGCGCTCTCCTTCAAGGCGAGGGAGCCAGCATATGGCAGACTTCCCCCCGGCGCACCCGCGGATGGGGCGCGTGCAAAGGTCTGTAACAATGCAGGCGACGGTCAGCGCTCTCCACGTATACCCCGTGAAATCCGCCCACGGCATCGAGCGCGCGCGCGTACCGCTCACGCCGCGGGGTCTCGAGTGGGACCGGCAATGGATGATCGTCAATCCGCGGGGCATGTTCCTCACCCAGCGCACGCATCCGCAGCTGGCGCGCCTGGTGCCGGATGTGCGCGACGATGCCCTGGTGCTCGAGTTCCCGGGACTTCCACCGCTCGTGGTGCCGCTGAGTTTCCGCGGCACGCCCGCGAACGTGCGCGTCTGGGACGACGCCTGCGTGGGGCTCGACGAGGGGGCCGACGCGGCCGGGTGGGTGAGCCGGGCGATCGGCGAGGAGCTGCGTCTGGTGCGGGCACCGCCCGAAATGCGGCGCAACGCGAACCCGAAATTCGCGGGTCTCACGCCCGCGCCGCTCGGTTTTCCGGATGGCTACCCGGTCCTCGTGTGCAACGAGGCGTCCCTCGAGGACCTCAACTCGAGGCTCCCGCAGCCCATACCCATGGACCGTTTTCGCCCGAATGTGGTGCTGCGCGGACTACCCGCCTGGGCCGAGGACCGGATCGACACACTCACGATCGGCCCGGTGACCCTGAAGCTCGTGAAACCCTGCACCCGCTGCACCATTCCCTCGATCGACCAGGACACCGGTGCGCCCTCGACCGATCCCGCGCCGGCACTGAAGCAATTCCGGTTCAGCCGCGAGCTGCTCGGCGTTATGTTCGGTGAGAACGCCGTCATCGTTTCCGGGACCGGAATGAGCCTCGAGACGGGCGCCGTGGCGCAAGCCTCGTTCGAGGTATAGGGTCTGCCGCCCGCCCGGGCGATAGTGTTTTACGCCCCTGAAAATCCACGGGGTTTTCGTCGAGGCAAGGGAGCGCGACGCAGCTCGCGGGATCGCATTTCCGCCGAGGCTGCGCGACTCAAACTGTGCACAGCGCACGGCCCCGCCAAAGCTCCTTCCGCCACACTTCCAAGGCTCGAATTAGGGAAGAAGCGTGAACCACTTGGCATTCGGCCTCGGCGCCCTAGCCGGACTCTGGTGTGCCGCACTCGGTTACGGAGCGTGGTATTTCCTGCGCTCGCGCCGTGCCGGTGTCTTCAACGCCGAGGCCGCCCGTCAGGCCGTGTTCGAGCAGTGGCCCACGACCGCGCTGATCC
>JAGWMP010000143.1 GCA_028871705.1 Gammaproteobacteria bacterium | reverse complement strand
CGACGGTGCGCCCGAGGTGACAGGCGGCCGCGGCGGATCCGCCGCCCGGAAGAATGAATTCCTTGAGCGGCGGCAGCGGATCGTTGAATCGGTCGAGCTCCGTCTCGAGCCGCGTCACGTGCGCGGCCGTGATGACGGTGTGTCCGGGAATGCAGAGCTCGGCGCCCAGATCGAAGAGCTCGTGCTGCACGTCGGTGAGCAACGCCGTCACCGCCTCCGGCAACCCGGGCACGGCCAACAACACCCCAAGAACGCTGTTCAGCTCATCGACCGTGCCATAGGCCTCGACCCGCGCGCTGTCCTTCGCCACACGGCTGCCATCGCCCAAACCCGTCGTGCCGTCATCGCCCGTGCGCGTGTAGATCTTGCTGAGCCTGTTGCCCATGCTATAAGCGTTGCATGCCATCCCGAGAACTGCAAGCCGCCCTCGACGCCGCGCAGGCGGCGGCCGAGGTGATCCGCGGCCTCTATCAGAAGAATCTCGCCGTCCGCACCAAGGAGGACCAATCGCCGGTCACCGAAGCGGACGTGCGCGCCGAGGAGGCCATCCGCGCGCTGCTGAGCGAGCGCTTTCCGGGCTATGGCTTTTACGGCGAGGAGACGGGCCGGCACTCCGCCGGCGCCGAGAGCGTGTGGCTGGTCGATCCCATCGACGGCACCAAGTCGTTCGTGCGCGAGTGCCCGTTCTTCTCCACTCAGATCGCGCTCATGCGCGCCGGGCGCCTGGTGCTCGGGGTGTCGAGCGCCCCGGTCTACGGCGAGCTCGCCTGGGCCGAGGAAGGCCGCGGCGCATTTCTCAACCAGCGTCCCATGCGCGTGAGCGGCATTGCGGAGCTGTCGGCCGCCATCGTCTCGACCGGCAATCTCAAGTCCATGACCCGCACGGATCAGTGGGCGCGTCTCGGCTCATTGATCCAACGCGTCAGCCGCATCCGCGGCTACGGCGACTTCGTGCACTACCACCTGCTCGCCCGCGGCTCGCTCGACGTCGTCATCGAGTCGGACGTCAACATCCTCGACATCGCCGCGCTCACCGTGATCGTGCGCGAGGCGGGCGGACGGTTCACGGATCTCGCCGGAGGCGAGGTGGGGCTCGCGACCTCGAGCGTGCTCGCCAGCAACGGTGCGCTGCACACCGCGGCGCTCGCGGCGCTCGCGGACTAAACTGAAACGAATACCCGCCGGCCGTCCTTGTCGAGCTCCATCATGGGCGCGAGGTAGAGATCACACAGGGAAGCCTCGGTGAGCGCTTCGCTCACCGGCCCGAGTGTCCAGCGTCCGTCGCCGTGCAGCAGCAGCACCCGGTCGGCGAAGCGCGCCGCCAGTGTCGGGTCGTGCAGGGTCGTGATCACGGTGCGGCCCGAGTGCGCGAGCTCGCGGAACAGCCCGAGCACCACGAGCTGGTGGTGAGGGTCGAGGTGATTGGTGGGCTCGTCCAGGAGGAAGATCGCCGGCTGCTGGGCGAGCAGCGCCGCGACCGCCACGCGCCGCTGCTCGCCGCCCGAGAGCGTGTCGGTGCGCCGCGTGGCGAAGTCGCCCATGTCGACCGCGGCGAGCGCGCTGCGCGCCAGGCGCTCATCCGCGGCGCTCTCCCACTGCCAGAGCGCGAGGTGCGGGTGGCGGCCGATGAGCACCGTCTCCATGGCGGTGGTGACGAAGGCATCCTCGAGATCCTGGGGCAGCAGCCCCAAACGCAGCGCCACCGCGCGGCGCTTGAGCTCCCCGAGCGCGACACCGTCGAGCTCGACGGCACCGCTCGCGGGCTCGCGCAGTCCCGCGAGCGTGTGCAGCGTCAGCGTCTTGCCCGAGCCGTTGCGCCCGAGTATCGCCACCACTTCGCCGGGGGAGAACTCGACGTCGAGCCCCTGCACCAGCGCTCGCGCACCGGCCCGCACGCCGACCGCGCGCGCCGCGAGTGGCGGCGCGGCGGCGCTGCGCGCCGCGGCGCCGTTGCCCGCCGGGCTCACGGGTGCGTCCATCGGATCTCGAGCGCAGTCGCCGTGCCCACCACCACGTCGCGCAGCGAATGCGGCATCTGCGATTCCTGTTCGCTGAGTGCGCGCCGCCCGGCCATGATCTCGGCCGCGGGCTGCGGGTAGAGGGGCTTCTGGCCGGGGTCGGCATAACCGATCGGATAGAGCGGCTGGCCGCTCGCGTAGTCGTACTTGTCGCTCGCTCCCACGGTGTGCAGGAATTCGTGCGCGATCACGATGTCGTTGCTGCCCGTCATCTCGCGGGCCGCGAAGGCATGCACCACGCCGATCAGGCCCTTCTGCAGTCCATGCGAGTCGGGTGCGCGCTCGAGCGTGGCGGGATCGTGGTAGAGCACGAACATGCGGATCCGCGACGGCACGCGTCCGGCTACGCTGCTGGCATGGCGTGCGTACCAGCGCAGCTTGAGGCTCCACCAGGCGATCCCCAGGGGGCCGGCATCGGGCGCGAGCGCCGGAGGCAGCTCGGTGCCCTCCGGATAGAGCTCGATGTGCACCGGCTCATCGAGCGTCACGCCGTAACGGCGCGCCTCGCGCGCGAGGAAGGCGGCGATGGGCGCGAAGTCCATTTCGGTCAGCGCTTCGATGTAGTCCTGCGCCGCGCGGCTGCCGTCGGCATTGAGCGGGTAGATGCCGACCCAGAGCGTCTGCTGCCAGCTCTGGGTGTGCACCCGGTCGAGCCACTGCTGCAGCGCCACCGCGCCGAGCACCAGCAGCAGAACGAGAATGCGGATGTTGCGCCACACGCGCGGGGCCGGCTGCCGTCAGGGTTGCAGCCGCGTGGCCTGCCACGCGCCCGCCTCGAACCCACCCGCCCCGGGGGTGAGCGTGCGGCTCCAGCGCGCGCGGTCGTGGATGCGGCCGGCGCCTTCGACCCACAGCTCCACCGCGTCCGCCCACAGGTGGTAGCCGCCCCAGTGGGGCGGGCGGGGAACTTCGATGGCGGGGTTCGCGGCGGCGCCGGCGGTCGCGGGGAGCGGCGCGCCGAAGCGCTGCGCGGTGTCGGCCAGGGCGCGCTCGAGCGCGGCGCGCGAGGCAATGGGCTCGCTCTGCGCGCTCGCCCAGGCGCCGAGCCGCTTGTCCCAGGAGCGCGAGGCGAAGTAGGCATCGGCCTCGGCGGCCGGGCCCTTGACGACCGTGCCCTCGATGCGCACCTGGCGGTGCAGCGCGTCCCAGTGCATCACCGCCGCCACGCGCGGATTGCTCTCGAGCTGCCGGCCCTTGCTCGAGCGGTAGTTGGTATAGAAGACCACGTAGCCCGGCTGCGGCACGATGTCCTTGCAGAGCACCACGCGCGCGGCGGGATGACCGTCGGGGGTCGCGGTCGCGAGCACCATGGCGTTGGGATTCGGCTGCGCGCGCGCCGCCCAGGCGTCGGCGAGCCAGCGCGCCGCGACCGCGAGCGGCTCGGCGGGCAACGGGTCGGGGAGCAGCTCCTGGTGGTCGCTCATGAGTTGCACATTGGTGGGGCGAATCCGGATTCGGTAGGCTCCATGCATGATACCGCTCTCGCGCATCGCGGGCCGCATCCTCAGGTGGATCGCCCTCGTGGCCGGGAGCCTGGCGCTCGCCGCGCTGCTCCTGGTCGCGCTCGCCTTCGGGATCAACTGGCGCGACGAGCCGCTCTCGCCGCAGGCGCGCGCGCTCCTCGCGCTACCGCCCGATCCCTTCAGGCCCGAGGACAACATTTACATCGCCATGGCGGGCTTCACCGCACCCTCCGGCGCCTCGGTCAGCGCCGCGGGGCGCTCGCGCATCGAGCGCTACAACGAGCGCCTGGACGCGGTGCTGCACAACCCGTCGGCGCAGGCGCTCGACTCTCTCACCCGCCCGGATCCGGGGCAGCTCCTGTTCGTCGGCCAGGCCGACTTCGTGCATCCGCTGAGTGGCTCGGTGTGGAGCGAGGTCGCGGCGCACCGCGCCGACATCGAGGCGTTGATCGCCCGGAACGCCGAGCTCTGCCAGCGGTATCAGGCGCTCGAGCGGCTGCCCGGCTACTACGAGACGGCGCGCCCGAGCTACCTGGCGCCGCCGGTGTACGTGCCCACCGAGGTGCGCTACCTCTTCCTCGAGAGCACGGCGCTGCGATTGCGCAGCGGCAGCGCCGGCGAGCAGCGCGAGGCACTGAGCGAGCTCTCGGCCGACATCGCCCTGTGGCGGCGCGTGCTGACGGGCGAGGGGCTGCTGGTCTCGAAGATGCTCGCGCTCGCGTATCTGCAGTCGGACTTCCTGCTGCTCGCCGATCTCATCGCCGATCCGCACGCCGAGGTGCCGGTGGGCGAGGGCGATGCGCAGCTGGTGGCACCGCTCTTCGCCAATGGGGATTACGCGCTCGATAAGGCGTTTGCCGCGGAGTTTCGCGTGCAGGCCTCGCTCCTCGAGCAGACGCAGTACCTCTACACCATCGGCTGGAACCCGAAGCCCGCGGGCGCGAACCTCGAGCGCAGCGGGCTCGACCGGCTGGGGAGCGCCGTCAGCGGGCACTTCTTCAAGCTGAACGCGACGGTGAATCTTTTCGCGCAGCTGGTGCAGCGCCTCGACTCGATCGCGCCGGGCCCACAGGTGGCCGCCACCGACCGCAAGCTCGCTGATACGAGCTTCACCGCCTGGTCGGCCGTGGGCGTCTACAACCCGATCGGCAAGCTCCTGGCGGGCATCGCCGCACCCATGGGCGTCAATTACCCGCTGCGGGCGTGGGACGCAGCGGCGCTGCAGCGCCTGGTGCGGGCGGGCTACGAAATCCGCCGCCGGCGCACGCCCAGCGCCGACATCCCCGCCTTCCTCGCCCAGCATCCCGAGTGGGCGACCCACCCGGGCGACGGCCGGCCGTTCGTGTGGGACCCCGAGACCCTCGAGATCCGCGTGCAGACCATCGGCGAGCAGCCCGCCGGGCGGCGCTTCTCCATCCGCGTTTGGCAGGGCGAGCCCCGACTTGCACCGCCCGCGCCGCCCCGATAGAAAGGAGGCGGATTTCCGCCAAAAGGCACCCCATTCCCATGACGCGCGAGCCCGTGACGCTGGATGACCTGCGCCAGCGACTGAATGATATCGACCGCCAGCTCATCGGCTTGGTCGCCGAGCGCAAGGCCGTGAGCGAGCAGGTGGCGCAGGTGAAGCGCTCCACCGGCCGCTCGGTCCGCGACTACGAGCGCGAGCGCGAAGTGATCCTCGGGGTGCGCGCGATCGCCACCGAGCGCGGGGTATCGCCCGAGCTCGCCGAGCAGATGCTGCGGCTCCTGATCCGCTCCTCGCTCACCACCCAGGAGCACGCGAGCGTCGTGGCGCGCGGCGCCGGTACCGGGCGCCGGGCGCTCGTGATCGGCGGCGCGGGCAAGATGGGCGCCTGGTTCGTCGGCTTCCTCGCCTCCCAGGGCTTCGCGGTCGAGGTGGCCGATCCCGCCCCGGGCGCCGCCGGCGGCGCGCGCGTCGCCGACTGGCACGCCACCGATCTCAAGCACGACTTCATCGTGGTTGCGACCCCGCTCGGGGCGACGGATGCGATCCTGCGCGACCTCGCGCTGCGCCGTCCCCCGGGAGTGATCTTCGACGTCGGCTCGCTCAAGTCCCCGTTGCGCGCCGGGCTGATGGCTCTCAAATCGCACGGCTGCAAGGTGGCTTCCGTGCACCCGATGTTCGGGCCGGACACGGAGCTGCTCTCGGGCCGCCACGTGGTGTTCATCGATCTTGGCAACGCCGCCGCGCTCGCGGCGGTGCGCGAGCTGTTCGCCTCCACCATGGCCGAGCAGGTGGTGATGACTCTCGATGAGCACGATCGCCTGATCGCCTACGTGCTCGGGCTGTCGCACGCCCTCAACATCGCCTTCTTCACCGCCCTGGCCGAGAGCGGCGAGGCGGCGCCGCGGCTCGCGAAGATGTCGAGCACCACCTTCGATGCGCAGCTCGACGTCGCCAGCCGTGTCGCCCAGGACAGCCCCGAGCTCTATTACGAGATCCAGAGCCTGAACGATTACGGCGCCGAGTCGCTCGAGGCCCTCTCCCAGGCCGTCGAGCGGCTGCGGACGGCGGTGCTTTCGCACGATCACGATACTTTCGTTGCTTTGATGCGCCGCGGGCGCGATTATCTCGACGACCGGCGCACGGTGAGGGAGCGCCGCGCCTGAGGGACCAGGAGGAGCTTGAGCCTTGATGCGCCGCAGGAATGCCGAACATCGCGTGAGCGCCATACCCGCCGATCCGATCGACCCGCTCGAGCGCGAGAACCAGGCGTTGCGCGCACGCCTCGCGGCCCTCACCGAGGAGGCCGGGCGCAACGCCGCGCTCCTGCACAAGTCGCAGGAGCGCGAGCTCGAGCTGCTGCGCGCCGGCTCGCTGCCGCAGCTCTTCGAGCGGCTGATCGCGGGGCTGAAGACCTCGTATCAGCTCGATGCCGTCACGGTGGTGCTCAACGACCCGCAGCACGAGATCCGCCATCTGATCTCGGGCGATGACCTCACGCAGGGCCCGCTTGCCGGCGTGACCTTCGTCGATGCGCTCATGACGGTGGCCCCGCAGCTCGCCACGCTCGAGCGGCCGTGGCTCGGCCCCTACCGGCGCGCCGACCACGAGCTGCTGCTGCCGGGGCGCACGCACGCCGCGAGTCTCGCGCTCATCCCGCTACGCCGGCACGAGGAGCTCGACGGCGTGCTGGTCTTCGTCAGCAACGATCCGCAGCGCTTCACCCGCGGGCTGGCCAGTGATTTTCTCGCGCACCTGGGGCTCGTGGCCGCGATCTGCGTGGAGAACGCCGTCAACCGCGCGCGCCTGCTGCGCAGCGGGCTCACCGACTTTCTCACCGGCTTTCACAACCGCCGCTATCTGCATGCGCGGCTGCGCGAGGAGCTGGCGCGGGCACAGCGCGTGCGCCGGCCGATCGTGTGCATGATGATCGACGTCGATCACTTCAAGCGCATCAACGACCAGTACGGGCACCTGGCCGGGGATACGGTGCTGCGCGAGGTGGCGCACCGCATCGATGCCGAGATGCGCATCAGCGACACCGGTGCGCGTTTCGGCGGCGATGAGTTCGCCATGGTGCTGTCGCAGGCCGATATCGCCGACGGCGAGCGGGTGGCGGGGCGCGTGCTCAACGCGGTGCGCCGCACGCCGATCGAGGTCGGTGCGGGCCCGGGCGCCGCCACCGAGACGGTGACGCTCTCGATCGGCGTCGCCGCGGCCCATCCGGGCCCGGGGCCGCACGATTACAAGGTTCTCGCCGAGCGGCTGATCGCCGAAGCGGACGCCGCGCTCTATCGGGCGAAGAGCGCGGGGCGCAACCGCGTCGCCACCTCGCCGAACGTCGTCAGCTGAAGGCACCGGTTCCGGGCGGCCGCCGGGCGGCCGCGATCCCGTCTGCACCCTCCCACGGCGGGTCGTGCGTATTCATATGCAGCAGACCCCGAAATCCACCGCCAGGGAGACCCGCATGAACGCCCGCCTGTTCGCCGTCGCCGCCGCCTGTCTGACGCTGCCGTTGCTCGCGACCGCCCAGGGCCCGCAGCCGCTGCACCTGCCGTCGTTCCCGGACTTGAAGGAGCACGCGACCGAATCGGTCGACATCACCCTCGGCTGGATGCCGCTGCACCTCATGGGCTGGTTCCTGGACGACGGCGATCCCGACACTGCCCAGATGAAGCAGACCCTGAAGGGACTGAAGTCGGTGCAGATCCGCAGCTACCAGTTCAACTCCGACTACGCCTACCCGCAGGCCGATATCGACCGGGTGCGCGCCCAGCTCGCCGCCCCCGGCTGGAGTCCGCTCGTGCAGGTGCGCAAACGCGGCGCGAGCGAGGGCCAGGACAAGGAGAACGTCGACATTTACGTGGCCCTGGAGGATAAGAAAGTGAGGGGCCTCGTCATCATTGCCTGCGAACCGCGTGAGCTCACCATCGTCAACATCGTCGGCTCGCTCGATCTCGAGCAGATCGCGGGCCTGCGCAAGAGCTTCGTGCCGCCGGGCAAGGGGCTCGGGCAGGTGCCGCCGCAGGCGTGAACGGGCCGGCCCGGCGTGAGTGGGGACGAGGAATGTACGCGCGACGATCTGCTCACGCGGGCTCTCGCCGGCGAGCGAGCGGCGTTCGCCGGCCTGGTGCGGCGCCAGCAGCGCGCGGTCTACAGTCTGGCGCTGCGCATGCTGTCCGACCGGCACGCGGCCGAGGACCTGGCGCAGGAGGTGTTTCTGCAGCTCTACCGCAACCTCACCGCGGTGAGCTCGGAGAGTCACCTGACCTTCTGGCTGCGCAAGGTGACGATGCACCGCGCGATCGACCGGCTGCGCCGCGAGCCGC
>JAGWMP010000142.1 GCA_028871705.1 Gammaproteobacteria bacterium | reverse complement strand
AACGGGCCCGAGGCGGAGCTGCGCGCGAGACTCAAGGTGCCCGCGCGCAACCTCACCCAGCCGCTCTACGTCTCGGGCGCGCTGCCGCAGACGGCGCGCGTGATGGTCAAGGACGAGGACCTGTGCGTGCACTGCGGGCTGTGCGCCGAGCGCTGCCCGACCGCCGCCTGGGACATGCAGAAGTCCGAGCTCAAATGGCCGCACGCGGCCGACGAGCCGTGCACCGCAGCCGCGGCGCCCGCCAAGAAAATCGCCTGAACGCTTCGCATCCGTTACCGCCCATGGCTCCCACAACCACCCGCGTCAACGATTTCACCATCAAGATCGCCACGGTGAACGGCACCGGCTCGGCGAGCGCCAACACGCTGCTCATGAAGTCGATCTTCAGGAGCGGCATCCCGGTGATGGGCAAGAATTATTTCCCGTCCAACATCCAGGGCCTGCCCACCTGGTACGAGATCCGCGTCACCCGCGAGGGCTACGTGGCGCGCTCCGGGCGCGTCGACCTCATGGTGGCGATGAACGCCGAGACCTACACGCGCGACGTGCGCGAGGTCGCCGCCGGCGGCTACCTGGTATACGACTCCACCTGGCCGCGCCCGGCGCTGCTTAAGCGCGACGACATCACGGTGCTCGGCGTGCCGCTCGCGAAGCTCTGCAACGAGAACTTCAACGGCGTGCGCACCCGCATCCTGATGAAGAACATCTGCTACGCCGGGGTGCTGGCCGCGCTCCTCGACCTCGACGTGGCGCGCATCCGCGAGCTCCTCGCCGAGACCTACGCGAAGAAGCCGCAGCTGGTCGAGAGCAACATGAAGGCCATCCAGCTCGGCTACGACTACGCGAAAGCGAACTTCGAGTGCCCGCTGCCGCTCACGGTCGAGAAGATGGACCGGACCGCCGGGCACATCATGATCGACGGCAATACCGCCGCCGCGCTCGGCGCCCTCTACGCCGGCGCCACGGTCGCCGCCTGGTACCCGATCACGCCGTCCACCTCGCTCATGGACGCATTCAAGATGTTCGCCGACCGCACCCGCACGGACAAGGACACGGGCGCGAAGAACTTCGCCTTCATCCAGGCGGAGGACGAGCTGGCCGCCATCGGCATGGTGATCGGGGCGATGTGGAACGGCGCGCGCGCCTTCACCGCCACCTCGGGGCCGGGCATCTCGCTCATGAACGAGTTTCTCGGCCTCGCTTACTACGCCGAAGTCCCTGCGGTGATCTTCGACATCCAGCGCGTCGGGCCCTCCACCGGCATGCCGACCCGCACGCAGCAGGGGGATCTCACGCTCGCGGCCTACGCCTCGCACGGCGACACGCGCCACGTGTGCCTCTACCCCGCCAACCCCGAGGAATGCTTCTACATGGCGGTGCAGGCCTTCGACCTCGCCGAGCGGCTGCAGACCCCGGTGCTGGTGCTGTCGGATCTCGACATCGGCATGAACGACTGGATGTGCCGGGACCTCGAGTGGGACGACAGCTACCGGCCCGACCGCGGCAAGATGCTCGGCAAGGACGAGGTGCTGAAGCTCAAGAAGTTCTACCGCTTCCTCGACGTGGACGAGGACGGCATCCCCTACCGCACGCTCCCCGGCGTCGACCCGAAGGCGGCCTATTTCACCCGCGGCTCGGGCCACAACCAGTACGGCGCCTACACCGAGGACTCGGCCGATTACCAGGTGGTGCTCGACCGGCTGCTGCGCAAGTGGGCGACGGCGAAGCGCCTGGTGCCGCGCGCGGTGATCGATGCCACCGCGGACTCGAAGATCGGTATCGTCTCGATCGGCAGCTGCGATGGGGCGATCCGCGAGGCGCGCGATCTGCTGGCCGCCCGCGGCGTGACGGTCGATTACCTGCGGGTGCGCGCCTTTCCCTTCAGCGAGGACGTGGAGAGATTCCTCTTGAGCCACGAGCTCTTGTTCGTCGTCGAGCAGAACCGCGACGCGCAGCTGCGCGCGCTGCTCACCCTGGAGACCGCGGTGGAGAAGTCGAAGCTGCGCTCGCTGCTGCACTACTCGGGGCTGCCCATCTCCTCGGCGTTCATCGTCGAGGGCGTCCTGGCCGAGCTGCAGCACGAGCGCGCGGCGCAGCCCAAGGGGGTGGCCCGTGCCTGAGCCGCGCCGCGCCTCGCTCGAGTCCGGAGCCCGCACATGACCTTCATCGCCAAGCCCAAAGTCGCCCACCCCTCGCTGCCGCGCAACACGCTTGGGTTGACGCGCCGCGATTACGAAGGGGCGCTGTCGACCTTGTGCGCGGGCTGCGGCCACGACTCGATCACGGCATCGATCACCGAGGCCATCTGGGGCCTGTCGCTCGAGCCGCAGAACGTGGTGAAGCTCTCGGGGATCGGCTGCTCCTCCAAGACCACGGCGTATTTCGTCTCGGGCGGTCACGGCTTCAACTCCGTGCACGGCCGCATGCCTTCGATCGCCATGGGGGCGAACGCCGCCAACCGCGCTCTCACCTACATCGGCGTCTCCGGCGACGGCGACACCCTCTCGATCGGGCTCGGGCAGTTCTGCCACGCCATCCGCCGCAATCTCGACATGCTCTACATCATCGAGAACAACGGCGTGTACGGCCTCACCAAGGGGCAGTTCTCGGCTTCGGCCGACATCGGCACCAAGGCCAAGA
This sequence comes from Gammaproteobacteria bacterium, assembly GCA_028871705.1. Classification (GTDB taxonomy): domain Bacteria; phylum Pseudomonadota; class Gammaproteobacteria; order Steroidobacterales; family Steroidobacteraceae; genus 13-2-20CM-66-19. Next base: position 5,814 of record JAGWMP010000142.1, on the reverse strand, counting down.
AGGGCGAGACCAACCAGCAGCCGCCGATCGATCCGGTGCTGCTCGCCATGACGCTCGGCGCCTCCTTCGTGGCGCGCAGCTTCTCGGGCGACAAGGCACAGCTGGTGCCGCTCATCCAGGCGGGACTCAAGCACCGCGGCTTCGCGCTCATCGACGTGCTCTCGCCGTGCGTCACCTTCAACGACCACGAGGGCTCGACCAAGAGCTACGCCTACACGCGCGAGCACTACGAGCCGGCGGTGCACGCCGACTTCGTGCCGCTCGAGCGCGAGATCAGCGTCGCCTACCAGGAAGGCGAGACTGTGCCGGTGGTGATGCACGACGGCAGCCGCATCGTGCTGCGCAAGCTCGACTCCGCCTACGATCCCACCAACCGCGCCACCGCGGCCGCCCAGATCCAGGAGCGCATGCACTCCGGGGAGTATCTGACGGGCCTCCTGTACCTCGATGAGACTGCGCAACACGAGTTCCACCAGGTGAACTCCACCCCGGCGGCCCCCCTCAACAGCATCCCCTACGAGGCGCTGTCGCCCGGCTCGCAGGGGCTCGAGAAGATCCTGGCGCGCTACCGCTGAGCCGGCGCAGCGCGCGCCCGGGGGTCACGAAATGCGCCGCCTGGCCTGCTTATCGTTGTTGTCGACCCTCGCGATCTGCCCGGTCACGGCCGCCGCGGGGGATACCGGCTGGCGCGACACCGTGCGGCAGTTTGCCGCGGAGCACTTCCGGCATCCGGCCTGGGGATACTCGCATTCGGTACGCGACTACGAGCTGGCGAAGAAGCTGGCCGCCGCCGATCGCGTCGCCCTCGATGACGACGTGCTGTTCGCGGCCGCTTATCTGCACGACATGGCCGCCTTTGCCCCCTGGGACCGCGAGAAGGAGGGCATCGATCATGCCGACGAGGGAGCGCGCGTCGTGGAAACGGTCCTGGGCAGCAGCGGGTTTCCCCCGGCGAAGCTCGATGCAGTCAGGGCTGCGATCCGCACTCACATGTTCAATCGCAAGCCCGTCGGGCCGGAAGCCGTCTATCTGCACGACGCGGATGCGCTCGACTGGCTGGGGGCGATCGGAGTGGCCCGCGTGATGGCGCTCGTGGATCCGAACGGCGGGGACCCGGATGGGCCGAAGGCGGTCAGGATGCTGGAGGCCAATCTCGCGCGGGTGCCGGATGGGGTGGTCTCACCCGCGGGCCGCAAGATGCTGCCGGCTTTGCGGCAGGAGCTTCAGGACTTCCTCGCGCACCTCAGGCGCGAGACCGACGCGTATCGCACGTTGTAGCCCGAATCGGCTACCGCACGGCCGAGCCGAAGGCGTAGCGCACGGCGAGCTCGAGCTGCGTCTCGCTGGCGAACGGCGCCAGGTTGAAGGCCTCCGCGCGCTGGTAGTCGTTGCTCGCGACGTGCAGCCACTCGAGCGTGAAGCGCCAGTGCTCGTCGGGTGCGTACACGTAGGCCGCCGTCCACGCATGGCCGGTCTCGGCACCACTGCCGCCCGCGTTGGCGTTGGCGTCGACCTGGAAATGGTCGTAGCGGACGCTCAGGGTGTGGTGGCCCCATTGCCTGGCGATGAGTCCGTAGGCGGCCTCGAAGGGCCAGCTGAGTACGAAGCCGTCCGGGGCGATGGCGGTGTCGCCCTCGAGGTACTGGGCGATCGCCGTCCAGCCGCCGGCGGATTCGTAGCGTGCGCCGAGGCTCGTGAAGCTCGTCTCCCAGGCGATCGCGCCCGAGGTGTAGTCGATCGCGGTGGGATCGGCGCGATTGTCGTAGCGCAGCGCCCGCACCACCAGGCGGTCGAGCCAGCGCGCCTCGAGGCCGCCGTAGACGCCGGCGCGGCCGTCGAGCTCGCGGAACGGCTCGAAGTTCATGAGCACCGGATCGCCCGGCAGGCCGACGCGGCCGCCGTAGGGCGTCTGGCGGTCGGTGAGCGTGAAGCCGTCGCCGGCGATGAAGGTACCCGCGCCCTCGTTCCAGCCGAAGGCGCCGCCGGTGACGCCGACGTCGAAGTCGTGCCCTTGCCGTGTGCCGAGCCAGTCGAGCTGTGCCTCGACGCCCAGCGTGCGCACCTCGATCGCGAGCCAGCTGTCGATCGCCGAGTAGGAGAGGGTGTAGGGCGACTCCCAGCCCGCGGCGCGATTCTCGAGCGAGATCGGCGGATAGAAGGCACCCGCCTTGACGCGCAGGCGGTAGCCGCCGAAGGGATAGGGCCGGAATTGCAGGAACGCCTCGGTGAGCCCGGCCGGGATGCGGTCGTGATCGCCCCACGCCGAGGCATCGAGATGCACCGACCAGAGCTCCCCTAAGCTTTCGGTGAGCGCGAAGCGCGCGCGCCCGAGCTTGAGGCCCGACTGATCGCTATCGAAGCGCACGCCGCTGATACCGCCCTGCGTGTAGGAGGGATTGGCGTCCGAGCTCAGCAGACGCCCGTCGAGATCGATCTCCCAGCCGTCGGCGCGCGCCCCGCTCGCAGCCACGAGCCACGCGAGCATCAGCAGCGGGGCGGCGCGGCGCGAACCCTGGCGCATGGCTTCAGTAGTCCCAGGAGTGTGGCCGGTCCCCGAGCGGCGCCGGCGTGAGCGGCTTGCCGAGCCGCACCGTCAGCTGCGCGGAACCGGTTTCCCCGACCATGACCTCGTGCTCGGCGCCGGCATCGGCTTCGCGCATGCGCGGGTGCCACAGCGCAATCCGGTAGCGGCCGCGGGTGACTTCGCCAGCCCAGGTCCCCTTCGCATCGGTGCGCCCGTACCAGGGCGCATCGGTCACCACCAGGTAGCCGACCATCTGGTCGTGGATGTTGCAGCCGAGGGTGACGACGCCCGCGGTGTCGAAGTGCACCGGCGGGTAGGGCGTACCCCGATAGAGCGGCAGCTGGAAGCGCTTGGCGGGCGAGAACGAGTAGATCTGGTGGCTCACCGAGTCGGAGTTGGGGAAGGTGACCGTCGAGCCCACCGGGATGACCATCAGGTCCGGCTCGAAGGCACGGTTCACCTGGTCCATGACGGCCTTGATGGGCTCAGGTCTGCGGGCGGTACCCTCGAGCGGGCGGGCCGTGATCACGGCGCCCGCGAGCGGCTTGCCATCGGCGCTCTGCACCGTGACGACGAGCGTCGCTCCCCGGGCATTACCGCACGCGAGCGCGCCCAGGAGCGCGCCCAGGCGGATGGAGGCCCGCACGGCGCAGAGCCAGCGATTTATACGTGCCGGAGGTCTCATTCCCGCACTTGTTTCCTCGCTCCCTGCATGGCGGCCCGCCTACGATGCGGTGGGCATTCGAGCGCGATTCATGGGCAGTTTCCGCAAACGACTTCTCGTGCTGATCATCGGCCTGGTCATTGTCACCCAAACTGTGACGCTGGCCGCAGTGCTGGCCAGCACCCGTGGGACGGTCGAGGCCCGCGCCCGTTCCGACCTCGCCGCCGGCGGCACGCTCGCCCTGCAGCTCATCGGCTTTCGCACCGGGCAGCTCACCAGCGGCGTGGCGGCGACCGCCGCCGACTTCGGCTTCCGCGAGGCGGTCGCGAGCGGCGACCCGCCCACGGTGCTGTCCGCCGCCCTCAACAACGCCCGCCGTATCGGCGCCGACATGGTGATGGTGCTCGACACGCACGGCAAGATTATCGCGTCCTCCGCCGCGCTGCTCGATGCCCCCGCCACCCAGCAGTCGGTGCAGCAGCTGCTGCACGATCCCGCGGTACGCGATCAGCCCTCGTTCGTGGTGCTGGGAGCGGATGCCTATCAGCTGGTGCTCGCTCCGGTGCGCACCCCCGAGACCATCGCCTGGGTCGCCATGGGCTTCGCCGCGGACGATGCGCTCGCCAGGAGCATCCGCAAGCTGGTCGGCTCCGAGGTCGCACTGGTGCTGCACGGGGGCGCGAACCTGACCCATGTGTCGACCACGCTCCCTGCGGCCGAGCGCAGCGAGCTGCTCGCGGCAGCCGCCACGGGAACGCCGGCGGGAACGGCGGTCAGCGAGCCGCCGCACCTGGTGCGCCTGGGCGGCGCCGACTATCTCGCCTTCGCTCAGCCGCTCGAGGCGCTCGGCGATGTGGCCGAGGTCCGGCTGCTCAAGCCGCAGAGCGCGGTGCTCGCTCCCTACTACGAGCTGCGCAACGGGATGCTGGCGATCGACGGGATCGCACTCCTCATGGCGGCGCTGGTCGGCGCGGTGCTCGGCCGCACCGCCGCGCGTCCCATCGGCGAGCTGGCGCGCGCCGCGCAGCGCATCCAGCAGGGTCACTACGAGACCGCGGTGAGCGTCTCCGGCGGCGATGAGTTCAGGAGTCTCGCCCAGACCTTCAACGTCATGCAGCGCCACATCGCCGAGCGCGAGGCCGCCATCACCTTCCATGCGCAGCACGACCCGCTGACGCAGCTGCCGAACCGCTGGTTCGCCACCCAGGTGCTCGGACGGCTGGTGCAAGAAGCCGGGCGCGGCGCGCGCGGGGCGCTGTTCCTGATCAGCCTGCGCAACCTGCGCGACATCAACGTCTCGCTCGGATTCTCGGTGGGCGATGACGTGCTGCGCGAGGTGGCGCACCGGCTGCGTCAGAACGTCGCCGCGAGCGACACCGTGGCGCGGCTCGGCGAGGCGCAGTTCCTGGTGATCGCGCCCGGCTGCAGCCTCGAGCGCGCCCAGCTCTACGCCGAGCAGCTCGCCGGCCTCATCCACTCCGGCTTCCACATCGCCGGCATCGGGCTCGAGCTGCACGTCGCCTGCGGCATCTGCCTGGTGCCCGAGCACGGCAACACCACCGAGGAGCTGCTGCAGCGCGCCCAGGTGGCGATCGAGGATGCGCACGACACCCCCTCGCGCGTCGGCATGTACCGGCCCGGGCAGGAGGATGTGCACCGCCGGCGCCTCACGCTCGTCACCGACCTGCGCGCGGCCATCGACAACGACCAGCTGACGCTCGTCTACCAGCCGCTCGTCACCATGGCGGCCCGCTCGGTGCGCAGTCTCGAGGCGCTGGTGCGCTGGACGCACCCGCAATTGGGTCCCGTGTCGCCCGCGGAGTTCGTGCCGCTCGCCGAGCGCACCGGCGGTGCGCGCCGCCTCACCGACTGGGTGCTGAAGACCGCCATCCGCCAGATGGGCGCGTGGCGCGAGCAGGGCCTCGACATGCAGCTCGCCGTGAACCTCTCGGCCTCCGACATCCTCGACCCGCAGCTCGGCGATGAGATCCTGGCGCTGCTGCGCGCCCACTCGGTGCACCCCACCTCGCTCCTGCTCGAGATCACCGAGAGCGCGGTGATGCTCGACCCGCAGGGCGCGGCGCGCAACATGCAGTTGCTGCGCATCGCCGGCGTGCGCTTCGCCATCGACGACTTCGGCACCGGGCACTCCTCGCTCTCGAAGCTGAGCCTGCTGCCGGTGGATGAGCTCAAGATCGACCGCTCGCTCATCACCCAGGCGGTGCAGGGCAACGTCACCATCGTCACTTCGACAATCGAGCTCGGCCACAGCATGGGGCTCAAGGTGGTGGCCGAGGGCGTCGAGGACGCGGATGCCTGGGGGCTGCTGCGCCGCCTGGGGTGCGATTTCGCGCAGGGCTATCTCATCAGCCCGCCGCTGCCGCTCGCGCAGGTGGCGCCGTTCGTGCGGCAGGCGAATCAGCTGCTGCCGGCCTCCGATGCCACGGTGCTGCAGCTGCGCGCGCTCGACCAGCTGGCCGGGCGCACCAAACGCTGAGGCACAGCCGGCAAGAGTCACGCCTCTTGCCGGCGGCAACCAGGGTGATGTCCGCCGAAATCGCTCCTGCGATTTCGGCCTATTGAAGCAGAGCGTCCACGCGCCGCCGGTACTGCAGCAGCAGCTCCG
>JAGWMP010000141.1 GCA_028871705.1 Gammaproteobacteria bacterium | reverse complement strand
GGCGGCGCGGTGCGCGCCACCACCACCCGATTGGCCAGCGCGGGCGGCGGGCGCGTCGACCTGCGGCCGGCGGCGCCGAGCGCACTCTCGCGCGCCGGCGGGATCGCGGGCGCCGTGGCCGCGGTCGTCATGCCGGCGAGCGCGCTCGCCGTGACCGGCACCGTGTGCGCGGCGACGCGCTGCGCGGATGTGAAGACACTCTGCGGCACCTGGGTGATCGCGCCCGCGGTGCCGTTGCGGTAACGCATGCCGGGGACGCGGTCGTGGTAGATGTCGAGGATCGCTCCGCTGTTGGCGATGGTGGTGTTGGCGAGGTTGACATTGCGCACGTAGGCCTCGCTCACGGGATACGCGGGTGCGTAAACCTCGTGCGGCGCGAGGGGAAACCAGCCGACGTTGGCGGCTACGCCGGGTGCCGCGAACCCCGGGCCGCGTGCCCAGCCGACGAGCGCGGGCGCGTACACGGGCCTGAGCGGCCGCGGCCCCGGCACCCAGCACCACGAGCCGTTGAGAACCACCCAGCGCCCGTAGTGAAAGGGGGCATAGCCCCAGGGCGCATCGTCGATCCAGGTCCACCCCCAGGGCGCGACCCAGACCCAGTGTCCGAAGCGGTACGGCACCCACCCGGCGACCACCACCGCCGGCGTCCACACGGCGCCGTAGTCCGGCGTGCTCTGCCAGCGGCCGTTGTCATCGAGCTCAGCGCTCCCCGGCATGTCGTCGGCGACGTATTGCCGCGAGGGCGACTCCTCCGCCTGGCGGTCGCGCGCCGCCGACCAGTTGTCGAGATCGTCCGGCGGGCCGAGCGAGGCCGCGCTGTAGGAGAGGGTCGTCGAGCCCGAGAACACCATGAGCTGCTGGGCGGGGATCGGGATCGACTCCCCGCTGCCGACCGCCAGCGCCTCACCCTCGGAAACCTTGACGAGAGTCGTGTTCCCCGGCTCGTCGACCTCGATGCGGTAGACGCCGGGCTGCTGCAGCGAGAGCGCGAGGTTCGGGGTGTCGATCTCGTAGCTCTGGCCTGCGGAGGTGTCCCACACCCGCACGATGAGCAGCCCCGCGCTCAGCTGGATCTGCGCGAATCGGTCATCGAGGTTGAGGAACGCAAAGCCCGTCATGCCGCCCAGGCGCAGCACCGCGTCCCCGAGGTCGAGCTCGGCGATGGACTCCTGATCGGTCCAGAGTCGGTCGCCGCTCGTCAGCGGCCGGTTGCGCTCCGCGGGAACCCAGTCCAGCAGGCCCGCCGGCTCGAACGACACGGCGCCTTCGAGGTAGCTCAGCCGCGCGAGGCGGTTCGGCGGATCGGCGTCCTCGGCGCGCGCCGGACAGCTGGCCACGAGCGCCAGAGCACCCAGCATGGCGAGTGCGCCGGGAGCGGCGTTGGTGCGGGGACTTCTCATGGGATGATCTTCCCTGCCGGGAATTCTAGTGTCGCCGTGCTCTCCAACGGTGAAGTTGAGAGGCCGCACACAAGAGCCCGATCATGGCGCCGACGGCGCACAATCTCTTAGCGCCCGACGCACCCCTGCAACGAGCGTTAGGCGGCGTGCAGGACCGCTCGGCGTATGGATTGAGGCAAAGCGGCATCAACGAACGCGCTCTTGGGATAGAGATAGTCCGAGCCCGACTCATCGATTACTCGCACTTGGCCTAGCCTATCGGCCCTGGCGTCTGGAATGGACACATAGATCTTGCGTCGCTCCAGCGAAACCTCGTAGCCAGCGTTGTCCACACAAATCACGAGCCGCTTTGTCGACTTAGCCATAGTGCATCACCTCACAGGAGGCGCTTGATCTTAAATTCGCGGCGCCCGATCCCGGTCGCCTCGTACCAGTGTAACTCGGCAGAGACGATCTCACCGCTGATGAGCTCGATTTCTGCGATTCCTTTGCGCTTCCGCCATCGCGCGCGCCCGTAGCGCTTGCGGCTGAAGGCTGAAGCACGCGATTTCTGACTCAGAGCATCGCCGGCAGCCGCTCGGCCAGGAAATCGATGAAGGCCCGCACCGCCGGCAGCATTCCCCGGCGCGTCGGGAACACCACGTGCACGATGCCCTGGGGGCTGCGCCACGCGGGGAGCGCGCGCACCAGGGCGCCGCTCGCCAGATCGGCGCGCACCACGCTCTCGGGCAGCCGCGCGATCCCTAAGCCCGCGAGCACGGCGGCGCGCAGCACCACGAAGTCGTGGCAGACGATGCGCGCGGTGTGCTCGAGCGAGGCGCTCTGACCGGCGGGCCCGAGCAGCTCCCACGGACGGCGCTCGAATTCACCCGCGTAGTCGAGTGTCGTGTGGGCCTTGAGATCGCCGGGCTCTGCAAGCGGCACGGCACGGCCGAGGTAAGCGGGGCTCGCCACGAGGAACTCATCCACCTCGCGAAAGGTGCGCATCACGAGGCCATCCTCACCCGTCGGGCGGGTGCGCACGCGCAGCGCGACGTCGAAGCCTTCCGCGAGCACGTCGACGCGGCGGTTGCTCACGGAGAGCTCGAGCCGGATCGCGGGGTAGGTCTCGAGGAATGCCGGCAGCACCGGCGCGAGCGCCGCCTGCGCCAACGCCACCGGACAACTCGCGCGCAGCGTCCCGCAGGGCTTGGCGCGCGCGAACTCCACCACTTCGAGCGCCGCATCCGCCTCGGCGAGCATCGCGGTCGCGTGCCGGTACACCTCGTGGCCGACGTCCGTCACCACGAAGCGCCGCGTCGAGCGGTTCACGAGGCGCACGTTGAGACGCGCCTCGAGCGCGGTGACGTGGCGCGAGAGGCGCGACTTGGGGATATCGAGCGCGCGGGCCGCCTTGGCAAAGCCCCCGTGCTCGACCACCTGAGTGAAGTAGTAGAAACCCTCGAGCGGCTGCATGGCCCACTCCTATTGAACCTGTTTTCAGAACAATGTGTTCCATTCTACCCGGATACTCAGTGATCGTTCCAAGGATTAGGCTTCTCACACGCCTCAAGGGCAACCGGAGATCCGCCATGAAGATCCTGCACATCGATTCGAGCATCCTCGGTGAGGGCTCGGCCAGCCGCGCGCTGACCCGCGAGGCCGTGGACGGGCTTCGAAAGACCCACCCCGAGGCCGAGGTCGCCTACCTCGATCTCGCCGCCGCGGAGCTGCCGCATCTCTCGCCGCGCTCGCTCGCGCGCAGCGATGAGTCCGAGGCCGCCCGCAACGCCGCGGCGCTCGAGCAGTTCCTCGGCGCCGACCTCCTGGTGATCGGTGCGCCGATCTACAACTTCTCCATTCCCTCGCAGCTCAAGGCGTGGATCGACCGCATCTCGGTCGCGGGCAAGACGTTCCGCTATACGGAGAGCGGGCCCGAGGGTCTCGCCGGTGGCAAGCAGGTGCTGATCGCCATGACCCGCGGCGGCATCGTCGGACCGGACGCGCGCGGGGAGTTCGGCGAGTCGTATCTGCGATTCCTCTTTGGCTTCCTCGGCATCCGCGACGTGCGGGTGGTGCGCGCGGAGGGCCTCAACATCTCGCCGCAGCAACGCGCCGCGAGCCTCGCGGCGGCCCGCGCGGCCATCGCCGGGCCCGAGGCGCTCGCGGCCTGATGCTCGAGCGACGCTTGAAACACGGGCCGCAAGGCCCGATTCTCTGGAACATCCCACTCGAGGAGAGCTCCATGGCGAACGCCGAAGCAGCGACTGCGCGCCCCGTGCGGCGCGTGGTCAAGGGCATGCCGACCTCCGATGGCGCCGGGGTCAAGTTGCGCCGTGTGATCGGACAGCCGCAGCTGCCCGATCTCGACCCGTTCCTGATGCTCGATGAGTTCGGCACCGACAAGGCGGAGGACTACATCGCGGGCTTTCCCGACCATCCGCACCGCGGCTTTGAGACCGTCACCTACATGCTCGACGGACGCATGCGCCACCGCGACAACCACGGCAACGAGGGCGTGCTGGTGCCGGGGAGCGTGCAGTGGATGACCGCCGGCCGGGGCCTCGTGCACTCGGAGATGCCCGAGCAGCAGGAGGGCCGCATGCGGGGATTTCAGCTGTGGCTGAACCTCCCGGCACGCGACAAGATGACCGCACCCAAATACCAGGAGTTCGGGCCCGAGCGCATTCCGGTGGCGCATCCCGCGCCCGGCGTCACAGCCAAGGTGATCGCCGGCAGCGTCGCGGGCATCGCCGGACCCATCCGCCAGCCGGCGACCGATCCGACGTATCTCGATCTGGCGATCGAGCCGGGCGCGACGTTCAGCGCGCCGCTGCCCGCCGACTATGCGGCCTTCCTCTATGTGTTCGAGGGCACGCTGCGGGTCGGTGACGGCCCGGAAGCCGACACCGTAGGCACCCACGAGCTCGCCGTCCTCGGCGAAGGTGCGCACATCGAGCTCACCGGCGTCGCCGCCGGCGCCGACGGCCGGAGCGCCCGCGCCATCCTCGTCGCCGGCCGCCCGCTGCGCGAGCCGGTGGCCAAGTACGGCCCGTTCGTCATGAACACGCGCGAGGAGCTGCAGCAGGCCTTCATGGACTTCCAGAGCGGGAAGTTCTGAGCGGCGGCAGCTCGAAGCCGTAACGGGTGAAGATCTCCCGGGCCGCGGCGCTCTCGAGGAAATCCTCGAATGCCGTGGCCTCCGCGCCCGCGCCGCTCGTGAGCGCCACCGGATAGACGATCGGCGCATGGCTGTCCGCCGGGAAAACGGCGACCACCCGTACCCGCTTCTCCGCCAGCGCATCCGTGCGGTAGACGATGCCGAGCGCCGCCTCCCCGCGCGCCACGTACTCGAGGGCGTTGCGCACGTTCTCGGCGCGCACCAGGTGCGGGGCGACCTGCTCCCAAATGCCAAGATGAGTGAGCGCGGCCTGCGCGTAACGGCCCGCGGGCACCGAGTCCGGGTCGCCGGTCGCGAGCCGCCCGCCGGCAAGCGCAGCGGCGAGATCGACGTGGGGCGCCAGAGTCAGATGCACCGGGCTCTGCGCCGGCGCGACCAGCACCAGCTCGTTACCGAGAAGATCGCGCCGTGTCCCGGCACGCAGCAGGGCGCGCCTGGCGAGATAGTCCATCCACTCGCCGTCGGCGGACAAGAACACCTCGGCGGGCGCCCCGGCCTCGATCTGCTTCGCGAGCACCGAGCTCGCGGCGAATGAGGCCTTCACGGCAACGCCGGTCGCGGCAGTAAACGCGCGCCCGACCTCATCGAGTGCATCCGTCACCGAGGCCGCCGCAAACACCACCAGCGCCTCGCGCCGCGGCTCGGCGGCCACAGCGTCTCGCGCGGCACCGAGCAGCACCACCGCCGCTGCAATCGCTCCTACCAGCCGCACCGCACACCCGTGCGCTGTCTCGTTTTGCTTCATCGCGCCGTCCTCGAGGCCGTCCAGGTCCGCTGCCTATTCACGCTTGCGCCCGGGAACCGGGCGATTGAGTCACATTTCGCTCCCGGGGGGCTCACCGCCCGGCACGACCACGGCACAATGGCCGGATGTACAGGACGCTGCGCCCCCGCCGCGAGGGACGACGGTTCCCCGTGCCGCGGCACCGTGGCGCGGCGCCGCTGCTGGCCCTGTTGCTGCTGCCGGCGCTCGCGAGCGCCGCGGAGGCGCCCGCCGCCGATGAGCTCGCGGCGGATACGCCCGCCGCCTCGCGCCCCCCGGCGGGCATCCCGCCGGCCGAGACGCCCGGCATTCCCTCCGATGCCGAGCTCGAGGCGTCCAAGGCGGTGGTGGGCGAGATCCTCATCGACAACCAGGACATCTTCAACCTCGCCGACCCGAAGGACAATATCGCCCTCTTCCGCCTGGCCGACCGGCTGCACGCCAAGACGCGCGCCAGCGTGATCCGCAACCAGCTGCTCTTCAGGAGCGGCGACCTCTATTCGCGCCGCCTCATCGATGAGACCGAGCGCATCCTGCGCGCCAACAGCTACTTCTACGACGCCTGGATCCGTCCGGTGAAGTACCACGACGGCAAGGTCGACCTGCGCGTCACCACGCGCGACGTATGGACCCTCAATCCCGGCTTCAACTACTCGCGCACCGGCGGCACCAATTCGACCGGCGTGCAGCTCGAGGAGAAGAATCTCGCCGGCTCGGGCACCGACGTGCGCGTGAACCGCACCACCAACGTCGATCGCACCGAGTCGCTCCTCTCGGCGGTCAACACGCACGCCTTCGGGACCTGGACCGCGATCGGCTTCGACTACGCCGAGAACAGCGACGGCCACCTGCACGATCTGGCGGTAAATCACCCGTTCTATGCGCTCGACACGCGTTGGGCGGCCGGCATCAGCGGCAACGACGACGCTCAGACCGACTCGCTCTACGACCGCGGCAACATCGTCGATCAGTTCCACGACCAGCATAACAACGTCTCGGTCTACGGCGGCTGGTCGCCGGGACTGCAGAACGGCTGGGTGCACCGCTTCAGCGCCGGCCTCACCTACGACGAGCACCAGTTCACCCCGGTCGATACCTGGACGGGGGCGACGGTACTGCCCGCGGACCGCCGCTTCCTCTATCCGTGGGTCGAGTACGACCTGGTGGCGGACGACTATGTGCGCCTGTGGAACCACGACCAGATCCTCAAGACCGAGGACTTCTATCTCGGCACCACGGCGAGCGTGCGCGTCGGCTACGCGGATGCGGGCTTGGGCTCGAGTCAGAGCGCGGTGATGTTCCAGAGCAGCGCCGGCCGCGGGTTCCGCAGCGACGGCTCGACGCTGCTGCTGGCCGGGGATTTCTCCGGCCGCATCGCGAGCGGCGCGCTCTACAACGGCCTCGCCGATGCCTCGGTGCGCTACTACTACGAGCAGAGCTCGCGCTGGCTCTTCTTCACCACGCTGGTCGGCACCAAGGGCTGGCGGCTCGACCTCGACAATCAGGTGCTGCTCGGCGGCGACAACGGCCTGCGCGGCTACCCGCTGCGCTACCAGGACGGCAGCGCGCGCACGCTCTTCACCGTCGAGCAGCGCTACTTCACCGACTGGTTTCCGTTTCGCCTCTGGCGCGTCGGTGGGGCGATCTTCTTCGACGCGGGCCGCACCTGGGGTCAGCCCGAGCTCGCGCAACCCTCGCTCGGTCTCCTCAAGGATGCGGGCTTCGGGCTGCGCTTCGGCAATGCGCGCACCGGCATCGGCAACGTCATCCACGTCGACATCGCCTTCCCCTTCGAGAACGCCGGCGGCTCGATCCGCCGCGTGCAGTTCCTGGTGACGACCCAGCAGAGCTTCTAGAGAGGGGCCGCCTACCGCTTCAGGGGCGGCACGGGTCCAGGCGGTCCCCTGGGGGCCGGCGAGGTGCCGGACGGCGGCTGGGTAACGCCCGGCCCTTTGGCGGCCAGGCCCGCCGCGGGCGCACCCGGCGCGGGCGGCTTCGTGGCGGAGGGCAACGGTGCGCGCGGCGCCGGCCCCCGGGGTGCGGGAGCCGAGGGCGGCGTGACCACGGGCTTGTTGGGCACGACCACCGGCTGTGGCGGCATCACATCGACCGACAGGGTGAAGGTGCGCTTCTCGGCATTGCGCAGCGCGCCCACGTTCACCACGTGCCGCGTCACCTCTTCGCCGCGCTCGTTACGCACCGCGATCACCACGAAATATTCCCACGGCTCGGTGGCGCCCGAGGGGTGGCTGACGACGCCCTCGACCCGCAGCGCCGAGGCAGCCGCCACCTGACGCTTCGCCGCCTCCTGGTCGAAGCGCAGGTGGTGCAGGCACCCCGGGCAGATCGTCAGGCTCTCGAGGATCGTCGCCTTGCAGTGCGGACAGGTGCGCGTTTTGCCCGCGGAATCGGGGCGCGCGGCCGCACTCATGCGTTGCCGAAGCTCTTGCTCTCAGCTTTGGCGCGGCCCTCGCCCTCGTAGCCGAACTCGACCTGCCCGCGCATGCGCGAGCCCGCGGCCACGGTGAGCTGCCCGGCCTTGACGTCGCCGTTGATGACGCCGGTCTCGAGGAGCTCGACGCGCTTGGCGTTCTCGATGTTGCCGATGAGCTCGCCCCCGACGGTCACCACGCTCGCCTTGACGTGGCCCTCGAGGCGCGCGCCGGAGTCGAGGGTGAGGTTCCCGTCGACCTGCACGTCGCCCTTGAAGCGGCCGGCGATGCGCACGTGTCCGGAGCCGGTGATCTTGCCCTCGATGGTCAGATCCGCGGAGATGATGGATTCCTTCATCTCCTGGCGCGGCGCGGGCCGGCGCGCCACCTCGGGGCTGAGCGGTGCCACGTTGGTCTTCTCGGGCTCCCGTGCGTGGGGCTGCGCGCCCGTGAGGCCCGGAGCGGTCGGTGCGCCAGGAGCACCGGGATTCGTATCTTTCCAAAGCGCCATAAGAAAAGCCCCCTGTGGGTGTTGAACGGTGAAACTTACCCGCCCAATGGCCGGGCGGCCAGTGTCTCCGCGTGCAGACATGACCGGCCAAGGCGAAGTTCCCGCCACTCGAAGCGAAGCAAGCTGGCGACAGAGTACTCCGATGCAGATGTCCGGAGTATGGCGGAGTGCGGCGGAGCGGCCGGCGCGGAGCCTGCGCAGGCGGAC
>JAGWMP010000369.1 GCA_028871705.1 Gammaproteobacteria bacterium | reverse complement strand
GACGCTACTGTTGCCGACTCTGAGCGATGACGGCGCGCCGCAGGGGAAGCTGCGCAGCTTCACGGTAGCGGGGGTGTTCGAGGTGGGGCTGCAGGATCACGACGGCACGCTGGTGTTCGCTCCGCTGGGCGACGTGCGCGCGCTCCTGCCCCCGGGCAGCGGCGGCCAGGGGCTGCGCGTGGGCGTCACCGACGTGCTGGCGGCCCCGGCGGTGGCCGCGCGGCTGCGCGCGGCGCTGCCGCCGGCCTACGAGGTGCGCGACTGGACGCAGGACAACGCCAACTACTTCCGCGCCATCCGCATCGAGAAGACCATGATGTCGCTCATCCTGCTGCTGATCGTCGCGGTCGCGGCCTTCAATATCGTCGCCATGCTGGTCATGGTGGTGACGGACAAGCGCACCGACATCGCGATCCTGCGGACCTTCGGAGCCGCGCCGGGCCGCGTGATGGGGATCTTCATCACGCAGGGGCTGGTGATCGGCTGGCTGGGAGTCGCGCTCGGCGTCGCGCTCGGCCTCGTGCTGGCGCTCAACGTCGAGACCATCGAGCCGTTCCTCGAGCACACCTTTCACTTCCAGATCCTCGACTCGGACGTCTATTACAGCAGCGCCATTCCCTCCGAGGTGCACCTCGCCAACGTGGTGGCAATCGCCGCCGCGGCGCTGCTGCTCACGACGCTCGCCACCATTTACCCGGCGATCCGCGCGGCGCGCATCGCGCCCGCGGAGGCGCTGCGCTACGAGTGAGCATGGCCGCGACCCCCTACGAATGGCTGATCGGCACGCGCTACCTGCGCTCGGCGCACCGCCGCGGCTTCGTGTCCTTCGTGGCCCTGATGTCGGTGTGCGGGCTCACGCTCGGGGTGGCGACGCTCATCGTGGTGCTCTCGGTCATGAACGGTTTCGAGCGCGAGCTGCGCAGCCGCATCCTCGCCGTCACCTCGCACGCCGAGCTCACCGGCACCTCGGGCCCGCTCGCCGACTGGCCGGCCCTCGCGGCGGGTGCCCGGCGGCAGAGCGGGGTGCAGGCGGCGGTGCCCTACATCGAGAGCCAGGCGATGCTCGCCAACGGCACGGCCATGGCCGGCGCCACGGTGCGTGGCGTGCTGCCGCAGGAGGAGCGTCTGGCCACCGGTCTCGCGCAGCGCGTGACCGCCGGGAGCCTCGGCGACCTCGTGCCGGGCGGCTACGGCATCATCCTCGGCTCGGCGCTCGCTCACGAGCTCGGCGCGCACCTCGGCGGCTCGGTGGTGGTGATCGCGCCGCAGGGCACCGCCACGCCGACCGGGGTGGTCCCGCGCATGCGGCGTTTCCGCGTCGTGGGCATCTTTTCCTCGGGAATGTACGAGTTCGACCGCGGCCTGGCGCTCACGCACATGGCCGACGCCGCGCGGCTCTTCCGCCTCGGCGAGGGCGTCACCGGCCTGCGTCTCGCGCTCAGCGACCCGCTGCGCGCACCCGAGGTCGCGGTGCGCGTGGCGCGCGCGCTCGGCGGCGACTTCTACGTGAGCGACTGG
>JAGWMP010000368.1 GCA_028871705.1 Gammaproteobacteria bacterium | reverse complement strand
CCCATCCGGCAGCACGTGCTGCGCCGTCCTCGGCGCGCTGCTGGCGCTCGTCGCCGCGGCGCGCAGCGGGGCCGCGCCCGCCGGGACGCCGGGGTCGCTGACGGTCGGCACCTTCACGCTGCATCGCTGCGCGAGCCCTGCACCCTGGTGTGCGACCCTCGAGCGGCCCCTCGACCCGCGGGGCGAGGTGCCGGGGACGGTACCGGTCTACTTCGAGTATTACCCGCACACCGGCGCAGGTCCCGCCAGCGGGACGCTGGTCGCGGCCGAAGGCGGGCCGGGCTATCCGGCCACCGATTCGCGTGCGGCTTACCTCGCGCTGTTCGCGCCGCTGCGGCCACGCTACGACGTGCTCATCATGGACTACCGTGGCACCGGGCGCTCGGGGGCGATCGACTGCCGCGCGCTGCAGACGGCCGGCGTGATCACCACGGGCGAGATCGGCCGTTGCGGGCGCTCCCTCGGTGCGCGGGCCCCTTTTTACAGTACGGCGCTGGCGAGCGATGACCTGGCGGCGGTGCTCGATGCCCTGGCGATCGAGCGGGTGAGCCTGTACGGAGACTCCTACGGAACGTACTTCGCCCAGGTGTTCGCGTTGCGCCACCCTGACCGGGTGCGCGTGCTGGTGCTCGACGGCGCCGATGCCCTCGATGGCCCCGACATCGCCTGGGTACCGCAGTACGCCCCGGCGATGCGTGCCAAGTTCAACCTGTCGTGCGAGCGCTCGAGCGGCTGTGCCGCCCTCGCTGGCAGCTCGCTCGAGCACATCGCTCCCGCGCTCGAGCGGCTGCGGGCGCGGCCGTTCGCAGCCACGGTGCGCTATGGCGCCGGGCGCACGCTCAGGCTGACCGCCGACGCCACGGCCCTCGCCATCGTCATGTTCGGCGGCTCGCCGGCTTTCTCCACCGTGCGCGAGACCGACGCCGCGGCGCGCGCCTTCGTGGCCGGCGACGCGGCGCCGCTGTTGCGCCTGATGGCGGAGAGCTACGGCTCGGTCGACTCGCGCGATCCGACCCGCAACCCCGCGATCTTCAGTGCCGGCCTCGAGGCGGCGGTGACCTGCCTCGACACGCCGCAGATCTTCGACATGTACCTGCCGCTCGGCGCGCGCAGCGCCGCGCGTGACCGGCGGATCGCCGAACGCAAGGCCGCGGCGCCTGGCACCTACGCACCCTTCACGATCGACGAGTATCGGGGCATGCCGCTCGACTATGCGTTCATCGACATGTGCGTCGAGTGGCCGCCGCCGACCGGCTACCCGCCCTCGCCGCTCACCTTCGCCGCCTCGAGCTATCCGGACGTGCCGGTGCTGATCGTGTCGGGTGAGCTCGATAACATGACCCCGGTCGCCGATGGCGCCAGCGTGGCCGGGCATTTCGCGCATGCCCGCCACGTCGTCATCGCCAACGGCTTCCACGTCAACGCGCTGCCGCACTCGCGCAGCGAGTGCGGGGCGATCCTGGCACGGCGCTTCCTGGATACCCTTGCCACGGGCGATGACCGCTGCGCGGCGGCGGTGCCGCCGGTGCG
>JAGWMP010000140.1 GCA_028871705.1 Gammaproteobacteria bacterium | reverse complement strand
GCTCGCGGTGCGTGCCGCGAGCGCGGCGAAGAGCGCATCGCGCGCCGCGCGGTCGCCCCCCGGGGCCTTCACCTTGATGAGCTCGTGGTCGGTGAGGGCGCGCAGCGTCTCGAGGGCCACCGCGTCCGTCAGGCCGGCGTTGCCTAAGCGCACCACGGGCTTGAGGGGATGGGCGAGGCCGCGCAGGTGCCGGCGCTGGCGTTCGGAGAGCCCCGGTGCGGTGGGCTCGGCGGAGGCGTCCGCCGCGGCGGCAGCGGCGGGGGCGGGACGTTTCTTCATGCCCGCATTGTAGAAGGAGTGGCGCGGCGGATGGCCAAGCGCTCGAAGAGCAGCGACCGGTGGCTGAAGGAGCACTTCAGCGACCCCTACGTGAAGCGCGCCCGGAGCGAGGGGTGGCGCTCGCGGGCGGCATTCAAGCTCGAGGAGATCGACCGGCGCGAGAAGCTCCTCAAGCCGGGGGCGGTCTGTCTCGACCTCGGGGCCGCTCCCGGGGGCTGGAGCCAGTACGCACGCACCCGGGTGGGTCCCCGCGGGCGGGTGGTCGCGACCGATATCCTGCCGATGGACGCACTCGCCGGGGTCGAGTTCGTCCAGGGGGACTTCCGCGAGGAGGCGGTCTTTGCGCGGGTGCTGGCGTTGCTGCCCGAGGGCCGGGTCGACCTGGTGCTGTCCGATATGGCTCCCGCCATGAGCGGCATCGACGTCACCGATCAGGCCCGCTCCATGCACCTGGCGGAGCTCGCCCTCGATATGGCGGGGCGCGTCTTGAAGCCGGGTGGGGATGCCCTGATCAAGGTATTCCAGGGCAGTGGCTTCGAGCAGTTGGTGAAAGCTGTCCGGGGCGAATTCTCCCGGGTCAAGCTGGTCAAACCCCCGGCCTCCCGGGCCCGCAGCTCTGAGATGTACTTGCTGGCCATGAAGTATCGCTTGGTGTAGGTTCGGCCTCGAGGCCCGGGTGCCGGTTCGGGACTTCGAGGCACCCCCAAGTAAGGACGGAAGCCTTTGAACGATTTGACAAAGAATATCCTGCTCTGGGTCGTCATCGTGATCGTGCTGCTGCTGGTCTTCAGCCGCTACATGCCGACCACGGGTCAGCCCCAGCAGATCGCTTACTCGCAGTTCCTCGACGACGTGAAGGACAACCGCGTCGATTCGGTGACCCTGCAGGGGGACATGATCTACGGGGAACGCAAGGACAAGTCGAGCTTCAAGACCTTCAACCCCGAGACCGACTACACGGCCCTCATCGGTTCGCTGATGAAGGCGGATGTGAAGATCGAGGGCCAGCCGCCCAAGCCGCCCAACTACATGGGGCAGCTCCTGCTGCAGCTCGCGCCGGCGCTGCTGCTGATCGTCGTATTCGTCTACATGCTGCGCCAGATGCAGGGTGCCTCGGGCGGCCGCGGCGCCATGTCCTTCGGCAAGAGCCGCGCGCGTCTCCTCGGCGAAGACCAGGTGAGCGTCACCTTCGCCGACGTCGCCGGCGTCGATGAGGCCAAGCAGGAGGTCGGCGAGATCGTCGACTTCCTCAAGGATCCGGGTAAGTTCCAGAAGCTCGGCGGCAAGATCCCCAAGGGCGTCCTGATGGTCGGCTCGCCCGGCACCGGCAAGACGCTGCTGGCGCGCGCCATCGCCGGCGAAGCCAAGGTGCCGTTCTTCACCATTTCCGGGTCCGACTTCGTCGAGATGTTCGTCGGCGTCGGTGCCTCGCGCGTGCGCGACATGTTCGAGCAGGCGAAGAAGCACGCGCCCTGCATCATCTTCATCGACGAGATCGACGCCGTCGGCCGTCACCGCGGCGCGGGGCTCGGCGGCGGTCACGACGAGCGCGAGCAGACGCTGAATCAGCTGCTGGTCGAGATGGACGGCTTCGAGGGGAACGAGGGCATCATCGTCATCGCCGCCACCAACCGCCCGGACGTGCTCGACCCGGCGCTGCTGCGCCCGGGGCGCTTCGACCGCCAGGTGGTGGTGCCGCTGCCCGACGTGCGCGGCCGCGAGCAGATCCTGCGCGTGCACATGCGGCGCGTGCCACTGGCCGACGACGTCAAGCCGGCACTCATCGCGCGCGGCACGCCCGGTTTCTCGGGGGCGGATCTCGCCAACCTGGTGAACGAGGCGGCGCTGTTCGCCGCGCGCGCTAACAAGCGCATCGTCAGCATGGACGAGTTCGAGCGCGCCAAGGACAAGATCTACATGGGTGCCGAGCGGCGCTCCATGGTCATGTCCGATCACGAGAAGAAGATGACCGCCTATCATGAGGCGGGACATGCGATCGTCGGCTTCAGCGTGCCGAGCCACGACCCGGTCTACAAGGTGACCATCATCCCGCGCGGCCGCGCGCTCGGCCTCACCTGGTACCTGCCGGAGACCGACCGCTACAGCACCAGCCGCCGCGAGCTCGAGAGCCGCATCACCTCGCTCTTCGGCGGCCGCTGCGCCGAGGAACTGATCTTCGGTGCCGACGGCGTCACCACCGGCGCCTCGAACGACATCGAGCGCGCCACCGAGCTCGCCCGCAACATGGTCACCAAGTGGGGCCTGTCGGACCGCCTCGGCCCGCTCACCTACTCGGAGGAGACCGGGGAAGTATTCCTCGGCCGCAGCGTCACCCAGCACAAGCAGGTGTCGGATGTGACTGCGCACGCGATCGACGAGGAAGTGAAGCGGGTGATCGAGAGCAACTACGTCCGCGCCAAGAGCATTCTCGAGACCAACCTCGAGAAGCTGCACACCATGGCCGAGGCGCTCATCAAGTACGAGACCATCGACGAGGAGCAGCTCAAGGACATCATGGCGGGCAGGACCCCGCGGCCGCCCAAGGACTGGGACGACACGCTGTCCAACAAGCCGCCACAGTCCCCTCCGGCTCCGGCGGGCGGTCCGGCGATTCCGGCTGGCCAGCACTGAGGCGGCGAGGGCTGCGTCCCGGCGATCGCGCGCGCGTCCCGGCGTGACATGAGCACTTCCGGGAGCGTGCTTCGCTGCAAGGACACCCTGGTGGACCTGAGCCACCCCCTGGTCATGGGCGTCCTCAACGTGACGCCCGATTCCTTCTCCGACGGCGGCCGCTTCCTCGATACCGAGGCGGCGGTGCGCCACGGCCTCGACCTCGCGCGGCAGGGCGCCGCCTTCATAGACGTGGGCGGGGAGTCGACGCGCCCCGGCGCGGCCCCGGTCGGCGTCGAGGAGGAGCTGCGGCGCGTCATCCCGGTGATCGAGCGGCTGCGCGGCGCCAGCGCCGCGGTGATCTCGATCGACACCAGCAAGCCCGAGGTCATGCGCGCGGCGGCCGCGGCCGGCGCCGGCCTCATCAACGACGTCCGCGCGCTGCGTGAGCCGGGGGCGCTGGCGGCGGCGCGCGACAGCGGTTGCGCCGTGTGCCTGATGCACATGCGGGGTGAGCCGCGCACCATGCAGCTCGAGCCCGAGTACGCCGACGTGGTCGGCGAGGTGCGGGCCTTTCTCGCCGGGCGGGTCGCGGCGTGCCGCGCCGCGGGGATCGCCGGCGAGCGCCTGGCGATCGATCCGGGATTCGGCTTCGGCAAGACTCTGGAGCACAATCTGACGCTCCTGCGGCACCTGGGCGAGCTCACCGCCGCCGGGGCGCCGCTCGCCGTCGGCTTATCGCGCAAATCCATGGTGGGGAAACTCACCGGACGTCCCGGGGGCGAGCGCATGCTGGGGAGCGTGGTACTCGCGGTGCTGGCGGCGCTCGCGGGAGCGAGTATCGTGCGCGCGCACGACGTCGCCGCAACGGTCGAGGCGCTCAAGGTCGTGACGGCAGTGAGAGGGCACTAGATGGGTCGCAGGTATTTCGGAACCGACGGAGTTCGCGGGCGGGTGGGCGAGCATCCGATGACCGTCGACTTTGCCCTCCACCTGGCGAGCGCCGCGGCGCGCGTGCTGGCGCCGCAGGGCGGCACGGTGCTGATCGGCAAGGACACGCGCCTCTCGGGCTATATGTTCGAGTCGGCGCTCGAGGCCGGGTTCGTGGCGGCCGGCGTCAATGCCATGCTCATCGGCCCGTTGCCGACCCCGGGCATCGCCTACCTGACGCGGCGCTTCAAGTGCGATTTCGGCGTGGTGATCAGCGCCTCGCACAACCTTTACGACGAC
Organism: Gammaproteobacteria bacterium; assembly: GCA_028871705.1. Lineage (GTDB taxonomy): Bacteria > Pseudomonadota > Gammaproteobacteria > Steroidobacterales > Steroidobacteraceae > 13-2-20CM-66-19. Next base: position 4,458 of record JAGWMP010000140.1, on the reverse strand, counting down.
AACGGCATCAAGTTCTTCGACGCCTCGGGAGGCAAGCTCTCGGACGAGCTCGAGGAGCGCATCGAGAGCGAGCTGGCGCAGCCGCCGCAGACGCGCACCTCGCGCAACCTCGGGCGCGCCACCCGCGTCGACCGCTCGCGCACCGCGTACCAGGAGTTCTGTGCCTCGACGATGCCCGCCGGGGTCGACCTCAAGGGGCTCAAGATCGTCATCGACTGCGCCAACGGCGCCTCCTACAAGGTGGCACCGCGCATCCTCGCCGACCTCGGCGCCGAGATCGTGCCGATCGGCTGCTCGCCCAACGGGCGCAACATCAACGACGGCTGCGGCTCGACCGCGCCGGACCTGCTGCAGCTCACCGTGCCGGGCGTGCGCGCCAACGTCGGCATTGCGCTCGACGGCGATGGCGACCGCCTGGTGATGGTCGATCACCTCGGGCGCATCGTCGACGGCGATCAGCTGCTGTACGTCATCGCGCGTGCGCTGCACCAGGCCGGCACGCTGCGCGGCCCGGTGGTGGGCACGGTGATGAGCAACTTCGGACTCGAGGCCGCCCTGCGCGCGAGCGGCATCGATTTTCGCCGCGCCGCGGTCGGCGACCGCTACGTGCTCGCCATGCTGCGCGAGGCCTCCGGCATGCTCGGCGGTGAGACCTCGGGCCACATCCTGTGCCTCGACAAGACCACCACCGGCGATGGCATCGTCTGCGCGCTGCAGGTGCTCGCGGTGATGCAGCAGTCGGGGCGCCCGCTCGCCGAGCTCGCCTCCGGCATGCAGAAGTACCCGCAGGTGCTCCTCAGTGTGAAAGTGGCCAACCGCTTCGATCCCGCGGGCGTGCCCGCGGTGCAGGAAGCCATGGCGCGCATCGAGCGCAGCATGGCGGGGGAGGGACGCGTGGTGCTGCGCGCCTCGGGCACCGAGCCCGTGATTCGCGTCATGGTCGAGGGGCGCGACGAGGGCGCCACGCGCGCCGCGGCCACCGAGCTCGCCGAGCTGGTCAAGGCCGCCGCCGCGGGCTGAAACCGCGCAGGGAACGCCGTCCCGGGGCGCCGTTGCGCCACCCCCCCTGCATCGCTATCATCCCGCGCCCCTGACGGGGTGACCCCTGATTTGAGAGCGAGTCCAGGAACCTTGAATTCCGCGCGCCGTCCGATCGTTGCCGGGAACTGGAAGATGCATGGCACGCGTGCCGACAACGCGCGCCTGGTCGAGGAGCTGCTGGCCCATGCGCCGGGCTCGGCCGCGGCCGACTGCATCGTCTGTCCGCCGCTGGTCTACCTGCAGGAGGTCGGACGGCTGCTGCGCGATTCGCTCTTCATCCTCGGTGCCCAGGACGTGTGTGCCGACAGCCAGGGCGCGTTCACGGGGGAGGTCTCCGCGGCGATGTTGAAGGACATCGGCTGCCAGTACGTGATCGTCGGCCACTCGGAGCGCCGGCTCCTCTATCGCGAGAGCGATCAGCTGGTGGCGCGCAAGTTCGCCGCGGCCCATTCCAGGGGGCTGATCCCGATCCTGTGCGTCGGCGAGCAGCTCGCCGACCGCGAGGCCGGCCGTACGAATGAGGTCGTGGCACGGCAGCTCGACGTGGTGCTCGAGCTGTGCGGCGCGGGGACCCTCGAGCGCGGGGTGATCGCCTATGAGCCGGTGTGGGCCATCGGCACCGGCCGCAACGCCACGCCCGATCAGGCGCAGGACGCCCATGCCTTCATCCGCGCCCGGATCGCGGGCCGGGATGCTAGAATTGCGGCTGCTACGCGCATTCTTTACGGCGGCAGCGTGAAGGCCGGCAATGCGGCCGAGCTGTTCAACATGCCGGACGTCGACGGCGGCCTGATCGGTGGCGCCTCGCTCAAGGCGGATGAGTTTCTGACGATCCTGGCCGCGGCGCGGCCGGGCTGAAGTGGTATCGGGATGCTACGAACTCTATTGACCATCGTGCAGGTGCTGTCCTCGCTCGCCATCATCGGCCTCGTGCTGCTGCAGAAGGGCAAGGGGGCGGAGGCGGGCGCGGGTTTCGGCTCGGGGGCCTCGGGCACCGTGTTCGGCGCACGCGGCGCGACGACCGCGCTGTCGCGCGCCACGGCGATCTTCGCCGCGATCTTCATGATCAACAGCCTCGCGCTCGCGTACCTCGGTACGGCCGCCAGCAAAGAGACGCACAAGACCCTCCTCGAGGAGGCCGCGGAGAACGGTAAAGCGGCGCCCCAGGTCCCGGGGGCGGGCACGGCGCAGCCGGCCGCGCCGTCGACTTCGCAGCCGTCCGGGCCGTCGGGCTCGCAGCCGCTCCCGGCACCCGCGGCGGCGCCCGCGGGAACCCCGGCTCCGTCGTCGACGCCGGCGCCGGTGCCGGCCAAGTGATTCCTGTTGCCGACGTGGTGGAATTGGTAGACACACTAGCTTGAGGGGCTAGCGCCGCAAGGTGTGGGAGTTCGAATCTCCCCGTCGGCACCAATCAAATCGATCGACGCACACTGCCCCGCCCGGGGCGGAAGCTTCAGCCTTTTCGCTGTGCCTCGGCGATCAGCGCACGCCACATGCGCGTGTCGCGCAGCGCCCTGATCTCGGGCGCGAGGTGATCGAGGAGTCCGGCCGCCTCGGCGAGGAGAGCCGTGCGGTGCTCGCGGTCGGCCAGGGCCTCGGCGTAAAGGGCGGGGGCGAGCTCGAACGGCACCCACGCATCGCCGTGGTTCTTCGCCGCCATCTCGCGCTCGAACTTCACCACCGGTGCGATGGTCGCCGCGGCTTGGGCCGTGTGACCCTGCCGCGCCTGCGCCATGGCGAGCCAGCTGAGGAACTGATTCAGCTCGCGCCGATCGCCCATGGCGTCGGCGCCGAGTTGCCGGCGCGCCTCGACGGCGAGATTCATCGACTTCTCCGCGCCGGCAAAGTCACCCGCCAGATACTGCGCCGAGCCCGCGAATTCATACGCGAAGTGCAGGATGTTGGTTTTGGCAAAGCGCTGCGGGCCGCCTGGCGTCACCGCCTTCTCGAGCTCGCGGATCGCTCCGGCGGCGAGGCGCTCGGTGGCTGCGAGGTCGTCGCGCTCGAAGGCCGCGACGGACTGCTGGATCGAGTGACCGGCGTCCATGAGGGCGACGGGGATACTGTCCGCAGGCTTACCCTCGCGGAACCGCGCGAGCAGCCGCTGCCCGTCCGCGAGTGCCGCCTGCGCGCCCGCGGTATCGCCCACCGTGGCGCGGGCGTACACCAGGCCGCCGATGACCGCGCCCTGGGACAGCTCGAACTGCAAGCCGCCGCTCGCCGCGCGGCCGGCGAGCTCGACCTGTTTCTCCACGTAGGGCATCGACTCTCTCAGGCGCCCGGCGGACCACAAGGCACCCCACAGCTGGCCTTCCGAGACGGCGAGGTTGTTGATGGAGACGATGTTCGCGGGATCGAGATTGAGGAGGGCGACCGACACCTGCTCCTGGCGCTGGCCGTCGCGCAGCGCCAGCTGCGGTTCGAGCTCGTCCTGATCCACCGTGACCATCACGCCCGTGATGACCTCCTCGGCGTGCAGCGCGAGGCGATGGCCCGGCTGCCGTTCCAGCACGCCCGCGGCGACTTTCAGGCACCCGTCGCTCACCTTGTGCGCTTCCGCGTAGCGGCCCAGGCTCTCCAGGGCCGTCACCAACCAGCTGCCGGCTTCCGCGTAGTAGGCGCTCATGTCGAGGTCGCGCAGCTGACTCGCACCGAGGCTCTCGGCAACCGCCATCACCTGGCGTTCGGTGCCGACGGCGTCCTCGTTGCGGTCCGCGGCGGTCTGCTCGAAGCCGATACGCGAGCCGACCTGCACGTAGGCGCGGCGCGCCGCGACGGAGGCATCGGGGCGCGCAGCCAGCGGCTGCAGCAGCTCGAAGCCGCGCCAGTTGGTCGGCAGCGCCTCCGGATCGTTGCGGGCCTCGAGCACGCGGCCCTCGGCCGCATCGGCGAGCGCGAGCGCGATGCTGGTGGCTTCCGAGGCGTCGCCACCGTCGCGCAGCTTGCCGAGGAGTCCGACCGCTTCCCCCGCATTCTGGGCGGCGACGTCGAGCTTGCCCACCGCGCGCATGGCGCGCGAATGCATGACGAGCGCGAGCGCGCCGTTGCGCACCGTCTCGGTGCCGCGCAGCGCGGCCGGCAGGCCGTGGAAATAGTCGATCTGGCGCTGCGAGAACTCGGCCAGCACGTCGAGCCGCCCGAAGCTCTCGAGCTCGCGCCCGAAGTCATCCGACAGGTAGCCGAGCAGATGCTCGGCCTGGCCGCGCGCCTGCTCGGCGAGGGTCCTGGTCTCCTGCGCCTCGCGCTCGGCGCGATGCGCCCGCTGGCTGCTGAACCAGGCGAACACCGCGGCCACGGCGGCGACCGCCGCGAGCACCGTGCAACCGGCGGCGATCTGCCGGGTGCGCACCGCGGCGCGCCGCGCGGCCTGCTCGCGCGCATGCTGCTCGGCCAGCAGCCGCTCGGTCGCCTCGCGCG
>JAGWMP010000139.1 GCA_028871705.1 Gammaproteobacteria bacterium | reverse complement strand
CGTGCTGATCCACGGCTACACCGACAACGCGCGCGACTGGGTGCCGCTCATCCCCTACCTGTCGAAGAGCCTGCGCCTGATCGTCGTGGACCTCCGCGGCCACGGCCGCTCGGGCAAGCCCGAGTGCTGCTATACGCGCTTCGACTTCGCCTACGATCTGAAGCTGCTGCTCGATGCGCTGCACATCGAGCGTGCCGACATCGTCGGGCATTCTCTCGGCAGCATCATCGCGCAGACCTTCGCGGAGGTCTGGCCGGAGCGCACGGCGAAAGTCGTGCTGATCTCCTCGAGCGGCGGCCACAGGGCGGGCGTGCCGCCGCCGGCACCGAAGTTCGACTACGCCGCCGCGATCCGCGCGCTCAAGGAGCCGATCGATCCCGAATCGCCGTTCATGATCGAGTGGTGGGCATCGCCCACCCCGGTCGATGCGGACTTCCTGCGCCGCCAGCGCCGCGACGCCGCGGCGATTCCACTGCGCGTGTGGCTCGCGGTTCTCGATCAGGCTCTCGTCGACACGGATCTGCAGCGGACACTGCCGCGCCTCGTGGCGCCGACGCTGCTCATCTGGGGAGAGAAGGACCCGCTGATGGAGGAGGAGGTGCGGCAGACGCTCATCGCGGCGCTGCCGCAGGCCGAGGTCAGGGTTTTTCCCGGCCTCGGGCACAACCCATTCTGGGAGGACCCGGCGCAGTGCGCCGCGGTGATCAACACGTTTCTGAAGAAGGGGAGCATCCGACAATGAGTGCAACGGGGTGGAGTCGGGGTTCGGGGCGCGCCGCCGCCGGTGCGGCGCTCACCGCATGGCTGATCGCAGGCGCCGGCGCGCCGGCGTTCGCGCAGGAGCAGCCCGAGAAGCAGGCGCAGGGCAGCGCCCAGGCCACGGGCGAGATCGAGACCATCATCGTCAGCGCCCGCAAGCGCGAGGAATCGCTCGCACAGGTGCCGACCAGCATTACCGCTTTCACGCCCGAGACGCTCAAGGACTACAACATCCAGTCCTTCTCCGACTACGCTACCAAGACACCGGACCTGTCCTTCACCTATGGCGGTGGCCCGACCGGGATCGCCGATTCGAAGACGATCGCGATCCGCGGTATCACCGGGCAGAACCTGTTCGGTACCGCGGGCGCCACCGGCTTCTATATCGACGACACGCCGGTGCCCGGTTCGCTCGACCCGCGCGTGGTCGACATCTCCAGCATCGAGGTCCTGAAGGGGCCCCAGGGCACGCTCTACGGCGAGAGCTCCCTCGGCGGCAACGTACGCCTCATCACCCGGCAGCCGGACCTCAACAGCAGCGGGTACGGCTACATGCTCGATGGCGGCGTCACCTCGGGCGGCGGCAGCCCCGACGGCGGCGGAAATTTCATCGCCAACGTGGTGCTGATCCCGGGCTCGGCGGCGCTGCGCGTGGTGCTGTTCGGCAACCACGACGCCGGCTACCTGACCCGGACCTGGCCGATTAGTCCCCTGACCCCCGGTCCATCAGGTAACCCGCCGGCCATCGATCCCACCGAGATCGTGCCGCGCGGCAGCTCGAACGATCAGGGCGCGGTGTCGACCGGCGGCGGCTCGCTCGCACTGCTGGTGAAGCCGAGCGAGGCGCTCGACATCAAGCTGCGGGTGCTCTACCAGGACTCGAAGGATCATGGCTTCCCCGCGACCTTCGCGCCGCTGCCGAATTTCGATCCGGTCTACACCATGGACCGCGCCTTCGACGTGCAGCCCTACGCGACGGATGTCTGGACGCTGCCTTCGCTCGACATCAAGTACGCAGGCTCGGGCTGGGCTTTCGTGTGGTCGAACAGCTACTTCTACCGCCACACCTATGACGTCGAGGACTCGACCTACGGCACGGAGCAAATCCTCTCGAGCGCGCTCTACCAGCTCGGCGGCGTCGCGCCGCAGCCGTACCTGTGGATCGGCGACCGGCATCACGACCAGTTCTCGAGCGAGGCGCGCCTCTCCTGGGACCCGGTCGGCGACGTGAGCGGCACGGTGGGCGTCTACTATTCCAACACGCACACGCGTTTTACCATCCCGCCGACCAACTCCATCGGCATCGACCAGCCGGGCAGCAGCGCCTGCGAGTTCAGCCCGACGCCGCCCCCGTGCACTCCCGCATCGGTGGGCTACGCGTCACCGGCCTGGACGAGCCCGGAGATCTGGACGCAGACCAACCCGGGTACCGAAGAGGACAAGTCGGTCTTCGGCGAGGTCTACTGGAAATTCGCGCCGCAGTGGACACTCACTCTCGGCGGCCGGCAGTACTGGCTGAACCAGACGACCGACTACACCGCCGACGGCTTCCTCAACGGCGGCCCGCAGCCGAGCGATCCGCAGGCCAACAGCCAGTCCGGCTTCAATCCCAAGGTGGCGCTCGCCTGGCAGATGACTGCAGCCACCATGGCCTATGCCTCCGCCTCCAAGGGATTCCGCGCGGGCGGCGCGCAGGCCAACTTCCCCGGCTGCACGCTGCCGAGCCTGTCGGTGGATGCAATCACGCACATCCGCTCCGATACGCTCTGGACCTATGAGGCCGGCGTCAAGTCGCAGCTGCCCGCGGTGCTGATCTCCGCGGCCGCCTACGACATCGAGTGGAGCAACCTGCAGCAGCAGGTGGCGCTCGCCTGCGGGTTCTATGCGCAGGTGAACGGCAACTCGGCGCGCGTCCGCGGCGCCGAGTTCGAGGCCTCGGGGCGGCTCGGGATCCCGGGCCTGCAGTTTCGCCTGGGACTCGGCTACGAGGACACGGACGTGACCGATCCCGGGAATCTGGCGCTGTTCGGCGTCGCCCCTGGCTCGCGCATCGCCGGCGTGCCCGACTTCAACGGCTCGGCCGGTCTCGTCTACACCCGCGCGCTCGGCGCCAGTGGCATGGACGGCTTCGTGTCCGGCGACTACAGCTACCAGGGCAACGCGATCTCGCTGCTGGTCGGGGGCTCCGGCTCGCAGGCCACGCGTCCGGGCTTCGGGGTGGCGAACCTGCGTTTCGGGGTCGATCGCGGCGACACCGAGCTGTCGCTCAACATCCACAACCTGCTGAATGCCAAGCCGAACCTCGGTGACATCGGCTACATCGGTTACGCGCAGTTCAACACCGCGGGAGTGATCCCGCAGGTCGCGACCATGCTGCCGCTCACCGTAACGCTGCAGCTCAGCAAGAGCTTCTGACCGCAGCCGATCAGGCGCGCGTCGCGGCAGCAGCCGCGGCGCGCGCCGGGGGTCGGCGTGCGGAGTCCGTCGCCCAGGCGTAGAGCAGCGCGAGCTGCAGCCGCAGCTGCTCGATCTGCACCGCGGCCGGCCAGTCGCCGGCGTTGGCGGCCGCGCTCGCGGTGAGCCCGTTGATGAAGGTGACGAGCGAGCGCAGCACCGGCTCGCGCGTCGCGGCGGGCCATTGCGACCACTCCGGCCAGCATTGCGACAGGCAGCGCTCGAAGAGGCGCAGGTACTCGCGGTGCACCCAGGCGTTGATGCGCTTGAGGCGCTTGTCGGCGGAGACCTGTCCCCAGAAGGTGGTCCAGAAGGCGCATTCGATGCGCCGGTGGGCATCGACCGGCAGGGCCTCGGTGAGGAGGGTGAGGAGGTCGGGGCGCCCGGCATCCGGGGGCAGCGTGAGGCGCTCCTCGATGCGCCTCAGGATGAGGCGCAGCGCCGCGATGATGATGTCCTGCTTGCTGTCGAAGTAGTGTGCCAGCATCCCGGTGGTATAGCCGGCCTCGCGCGCGATGCGCACCATGCTCGCCTGATCGAAGCCGTGGGTCGCAACCACGCGGCAGGCGACGAGCGCGATCTCATCGCGCCGCTCGGCATGATTCACGATCTTGGGCATGGCGCTACTTAAGCCGGATCGAGGCCGACGTCGGCGGCGGCGGCGCGGTGCCGGTCGCCCTCGAGATCGAGCGAGCGGCAGGCGAGGAGGTAGACGAGCGCGGCGACCGGCAGGCCCACCAGCATGGCGACGTCGGCCTTGCCGAGCGCGCGCGCCACCGGTCCGGTGTAGACCTCGGTGCTGAAGAACGGAATCATGACCACGAAACCCACCGCGTAGGCCGTCAGGCCGCGCCAGTTCCAGCGGCCGTACATGCCGGAGGAGTTGAAGATCTCACGGATCGAATAGTGGCCCCTGCGTACCAGATAGAAGTCCACCAGGTTGATCGCGGTCCAGGGCGTGAACAGATACAGCAGCAGCGACAGGTAGTCCCCGAAGCGCTCGATGAAGTTGCCCGAGGCATTGACCGCCAGCGCAGTACTCGCGAGGAGGGCCACCGCGAGGCTCGCGAGGCGCTTGCCGACCGTGCACCTGAGCGGCCGCAGCGTGTCGGCGACGGACAGCAGCGTGAGGGAGGCGCCGTAGAAGTTGAGCGCCGTGATGGTGATGAGGCCGAGCAGAGCGCCGAGCAGCAGCACCTTGCCGAAACCCGGAAGCACGGCATCCGCGGCGTGCTCCATGGCGGCGGCGACGTCGAGTTGCGGCGCGGCCGCGGCGGCCACCGTGCCGACCAGCATCATCCAGGTGCCGCCGATGAAGGCGCCGAGGTAGGTCCACCAGAACGACTCGCTCACGCCGACGTCGCGCGGCAGGTAGCGCGAGTAGTCCGAGACGTAGATGGACCAGCTGAGCTGATAGGAGGCGGCGGCGAACGTCTGCGCGAGGAACGGCACGGCGCGAAAGGCGCCGAGGTCCCATTGCGCCGGCGGAAAGCTGAGCGTGAAGAGGGCGCCGAGCGTGAACACGGTGAGTAGCGCGATCATGAGATAGGCGAAGCCGCGCTGCGCGCGGTGGATCTGGTCGTAGCCGACCGCCGCAAGGCTCACCGCCACGAGCGCGAACACCACCATCCCCGCGGCGGAGGTGGCCGAGACGGCCGGCGTCAGCTGGTGCAGGGCCTGCACCACCAGCACCTGGTTGAAGGCGTTGTAGCCGATGTAGGCGACGAGCGCGACCGCCCACACCAGCAGCGCCCCCGTGTAGCCGAACTGCGGCCGCGACTGGATCATCTGGGGGAGGCCCAACTGCGGGCCCTGGGTCGAATGGAAGGCCATGAAGAAGGTGCCGAGCGCGTTGCCGAGCAACACCGCGGCCGCGGTCCACAGCAGGTTGCCGCCGAGGCGGATGCCGAGTACGCCGACGGCGAGCGTCGCCAGGTGCGCATCCCCGGAGAACCATACCGGCCACAGATGCCAGACCTTGCCGTGACGCTCGGCGAGCGGCACGTAGTCGATCGAGCGCACCTCGATGAATCGCTTCAGGATACCCCCTCGGGCCGCGGCTCCGGGCCGCTTTTTATATCACGATACCACCATTACGTAACGGCGGCGAGCTCAGGTCGAGCCGGCGGTGCGGGGGCGCACCTCGTAGCCGGGGACCTTGGGCTCATCGTCCACCATCTGCGCCGGGAAGCCCTCGCCCAGCACCCGCACGCCGCAGGCCTCCTCGAGGCGACGGATGATGTTGGGCGAGTGCTCGCGCGGCCCGTAGCGGCGTGCGCCGTCGCGGAAGATCCCGAGCACCAGCGGGGAGAGCTCGAGCGGCACGTGCCGCTCACGCGCCAGGGCATCGAACAGTCCCACGTCCTTGATCACGAGGTCCATGGTGAAGTTGATGTCGCGGCTGCCGTTCAGGATCACCTGCGACTCGGTCTCGTGCACGAAGGAGTTGCCGGAGGAGATGCGGATGCCCTCGTAGGCCATGTTGAGATCGAGGCCGGCCACCTTGGCGACGGTGAGCGCCTCGGCGAGCGCCGCGAGGTGTACCGTGCAGAGGTAATTGGTGATCACCTTCAGGACCGAGGCCGAGCCCACCGGCCCGGTATGCAGGATGCGCTGCCCCAGGACCGCGAGCACCGGCAGCACCCGCTCGAAGGCCGCGCGGCTGCCACCGGCGAAGATCGAGATGTTGCCGGTGGCCGCACGGTGGCAGCCGCCCGAGACCGGACAGTCCATGGCGGTCGCGCCGAGCGCCTCGACGCGCGCGGCGAGGCGGCGGGCCTCGGCGGCATCGGTGGTGCTCATCTCGAGCCAGATCTTCCCGGCGGAAAGTCCCGCCAGTACGCCATCGGGCGCTTCGAGCACCGCCGCGGAAGCGGCCGGGGAGGGCAGGCAGGTGATGACGACGTCGACGCGCTCGGCGAGCTCGCGCGGCGAAGCGGCGGCGCTCGCCCCGGCGACTACCAGGGCCGCGACCCGCTCGGGATCGAGGTCGCGCACGGTGAGCCGCACGCCGTGCCGCAACAGGTTGCCCGCGAGCTGGCCGCCGACGTTGCCGAGGCCGATGAAACCGACGTTCAAAGTGCTCATGCGCCGCACAGGTTACACTGTCCGCCGATGAGCGAGGCAGCCAATCGGCGTCCACTCAAGAGCCGCTCGAGCGGCTGGGCACGCGCGCTCGCCGTTGCGCTGGCGCGCACCGCCATCACCCCCAACGAGATCTCGGTCGCGAGCGTCGTGTTCGCCTGCGGCGGCGCCGCGGCGCTCATCGGCTCCGGCGCGCCGTGGGCGCTCCTCACGTGCGCGGCGTGCATGCAGCTGCGCCTGGTGTGCAACCTCCTCGACGGCATGGTGGCGGTCGAGGGCGGCAAGGGCTCCCCCGTCGGCGGGCTCTACAACGAGATTCCCGACCGCATCGCGGATGCGGCGCTGCTCGTGGCGGCCGGTTACGCCGTGCGCGTTCCCTGGCTCGGCTGGTGCGCGGCGTTGCTCGCGGTCGCGACGGCGTACCTGCGCGCCCTGGGTGGCGCGCTCGGTCTGCCGCAGGATTTCCGCGGTCCGATGGCCAAGCAGCAGCGCATGGCGGTGCTGACGCTCGCCTGTGTGCTCGGCGCCGCCGAAGCCCCGATGTGGCACTCGGACTACGCCTTGCGCGTGGGGCTCGGGGTGATCGCGGCCGGAGCGCTGCTGACCTGCCTGACCCGCACGCGCGCCCTGGCGCGCGCGCTCGGGACGCGGGTGCGGCCCTGAGGTCATGAGACCGCTCGCGGCAGTCCTGTGCGGAGTGATGCGCACCCTGGTCGGTGCGCACGCGCACTGGCAGGAGCCGCCGAGCTCCGCTGCGAGCATCTACTTCGCCAACCATACGAGCCACATGGACACGCTGGCGATCTGGGCGGCGCTCGGTCCGCGCCTGCGCGCGCATACGCGCCCCGTCGCGGCGCGGGACTACTGGGACCGGGGGGCGCTGCGGCGGCACGTGGCACTGCGGGTGCTCAACGTGGTATTCGTCGAGCGGCACCGCGAGGGTCACGAGGGCGACCCGCTCGCACCCCTGGCAGCGGCACTGGAGGAGGGCAGCTCCCTGATTCTTTTCCCCGAAGGTACGCGCGGCACGGGTCCGCTCCCCGGCGCCTTCCGCTCCGGGCTCTACAATCTCGCGGTGCGCTTTCCGCAGGTGCGCCTGGTGCCCGTCTACCTCGAGAACATGCACCGCTCGATGCCCAAGGGGACCTTCGTGCCGATTCCGGTCGTCTGTACGGTACGCTTCGGCGCCCCGCTGGCGCGCATCACGGAGGAGACGCGCGAGGCGTTCCTCGAGCGGGCGCGCGCGGCCGTGGTGGCACTCGCATGAGCGCGCAGCAGAAGTTCTACTGGCTGATGGGGGGCGTGGTGACGCTGCTCGCCGTCGCCTCGCTGGTGGGCGCGCTGCTCGCCGCGCGCGCCGGTACCGAGACCGCGCGCGCCGTGGTCGCCAACCTCAACAGCCGCATCCGCGCCTGGTGGGCGATGGTGGCGATCTTCGCGGTGGCGTTCCTCGCCGGACCCATCGCGACGCTCGTGCTGTTCGGCTCGATGTCCTTCTTCGCGCTGCGGGAGTTCGTGACGCTCACCCCCACCAAGCGCGCCGACCACGTGCCGCTGTTCCTGTGCTTCTTCGTGCTGATTCCGCTGCAATATGCGCTCATCGGCTACGGCTGGTACGGACTCTTCGCGATCCTGATCCCGGTCTATGCCTTTCTGATCCTGCCCGCGGTCGCCGCGCTCGCGGGTGACCCCGACCGCTTCCTCGAGCGCAGCGCCAAGATCCAATGGGCCGTCATGGTCACGGTGTACTGCGTGAGCCACACCCCGGCGCTGCTGCTGCTGCGCATCCCCGGCTACGAGGGGCAGGGCGCGCTGCTCATCTTCTTTCTGCTGCTGGTCACGCAGATGAGCGACGTGCTGCAGTACGTGTTCGGCAAGCTCTTCGGGCGCACGCTCCTGGCACCCACGGTGAGCCCCTCGAAGACCGTCGAGGGACTGATCGGCGGGGGCCTGGCCGCGACCGCGGTCGGAGGCGCCATGTACTGGATCACGCCGTTCCCGCCCCTCGGGGCGCTCGCCATGTCGTTCGTCATCGTGGTAATGGGATTCCTCGGCGGGCTGGCGCTCTCGGCCGTCAAGCGCAGCCTCGGGGTCAAGGACTGGGGTGCCATGATCGAAGGCCACGGCGGGATGCTCGATCGTGTCGATTCCCTGAGCTTCGCCGCGCCCGTCTTCTTCCACCTGACCCGTTATTTCTGGTAGCGCGCGCCGCGACCCCGGTGCGCGGCGCTAAGATACGCCGAGGTCCCGAAGAACAACGAGGGAGGTTCACCGATGTCCGCCAAGCTCGTACCGACCCTGCTCGCCGCCGCCGCCGTGGGCGCCGCCTTCACAGCCAGTCAGGCGCAGACGCCG
>JAGWMP010000138.1 GCA_028871705.1 Gammaproteobacteria bacterium | reverse complement strand
GACGCGCGCTGCGGTAACGTCCTCTTCCAGGTGCGCGACCGAGGAGGTGCCTGGAATGGGCAGCATGACCGGCGACTTCGCCAGCAGCCATGCGAGCCCGGCTTGCAGCACGCTGACTCCATGCGCGCGCGCCACCTCCTCGAGCGCGTGCCCACTGTCAGCCTCGAGCTTGTCCGCGGCACCGCGCGCGATCGGTGCCCAGGGGATGAAGGCCAGTCGCTCACGCTCGCACACGGCAAGTACGTCGGCCGAGGAGCGGTCGGCCGCGTTGTAACGGTTCTGCACGGAGACGATCGGTACGATGCGCCGCGCGGTGGCCAGTTCGTCGACACTCACCTGCGACACGCCGATGTGACGGATCTTGCCTTCCTTCTGCAGTCGCTCCAGCTCCCCGAGTGAATCGGCCACGGGGACCTTAGGGTCGATGCGGTGCAACTGGTACAGATCGATGCGTTCGAGCTGCAGGCGTCGCAGGCTGGCCTCGCAGGCCTCGCGGAGATGTGCGGGACTGCCGTCCTGCACCCACCGGTCGGGGCCGGGGCGAATGTTGCCGCCCTTGGTGGCGATGACGAGCCCCGCCGGATAGGGATGCAGCGCCTCCTTGATGAGGCGCTCGCTGACTTCGGGCCCGTAGGCATCGGCGGTGTCGATGAAGTTGACTCCGAGCTCCAACGCCCGGCGCAATACGCGCCGCGCCTCGATCGGGTCCTTCGGCTCACCCCAGATACCGGGGCCGGTGAGGCGCATGGCGCCGAACCCCATGCGGTTGACGACCAGGTCGCCGCCGATGGTGAGCGTGCCGGCGGCTGCGGCGGGTGCGGTGTGACGTCGGGGATGCGCGGATGCAAGCGGGCCCGCGAGGCTTGCGATGCCCAACGCGGATGCATTCAGGAGCAATCGGCGGCGAGACACGGGAGGGCGCTTCATGGCGGGATGCTAGCGCTGTGCGACGCGGAAGACTATCCGTGCGCCGCGGAGTGGACCGCCGGGGATGCTACCGGCCCCGGCGGCTCCGTTAGCTTATTCGTCCGCGCGGGCGCTTAAGCACGTACGCACAATCGCGGATGGCAGCTGCCGGCGCGCGGCGTCCAAATAGAAAGACTTCGCGCGGGCGGCGGGGCTTCGGACAGATCTCGTGAGCTGCTGACGGAAGGCAGGGCAGAGCGGTCAAGGGAGAGTGGTCATGCCGTTTGAAATCAAGGAGACCCGCGAGCTCGCAGCCATCGAGGTGAGGCTCTGGGGCAGCGTGGATGGGGCGGATATCCGCGCATTGGCGGCGGCGGTGATCGGGCTGGGGAAGACATCGGGACTGCGGCGGGTACTCGTCGACTGCCGCGAGTATCTCGGGGGTGCGGGATTTCGTGAGGTGCTTTCCCTCACGAAGGACGTCATGGAGCGGCCCGCCGAGGAGCGGGGGCGGGAAGCGTTCATCGCGCCGCGCGACCCGTACGCGGCCGCGGACGTGACCTTCTATATTCACACCGCCAACAGCCTGGGCTCGACCGCCCGGATGTTCACATCGGGAGAAGAAGCCGTTGGGTGGTTGACCCGTCCGGGCTGACTAACCCTCGCCGGGAATCGCTTTCATCTGGGCCGCCTTCGCCGCCCGCGCCGGGCGCTTGGGACCACGGCCGGCGCTGGCTGCCGCGGCCCGTGCGGCCAGCGCGCGGAAGCCGCCGGCGACATACGGGGCAAGCCGCTCGAGGACACTGTCGAGGTCTGCCGCGCGCACGAGACCGCCGGAGAGCTTGTCGATGCGCCCGGTCTCCGCGAAGGTCAGCGTCAGGGCGCCGGTCAGAAACTGATAGCCCCAGTAGATCTCCTGCGGCGGCACGTCGGGCAGCGACTCGCGCAGCACCGCGATGAACTTGGCGACCAGCGCATCGAAGTGCTCCGACATCATTTCCGGCCCGAACTCGGGCGAGTTGTTCACGTACGCGATGAGGGCGAAATAGCTCTTCCAGCCCGCCCCGCCGCGTGCCGAGCGCTCGAGGAGCGGATAGGTGAAGGCATGGACGATGGCTTCGAGACTCGGCGTGCCCGGGCGGGCGGCCAGGCGAATGTCGTTGAGCAGCTCGAGGCGCTCGCGATTCAAGACCTCCGCGCGGCGCTCGAACACGGCCTTGAAGAGGGCGCGCTTGCCGCCGAAGTGATAGCCGACCAGGGCCACATCGACGCCCGCCGCCTCGGTGATGTCGCGCAGCGACACGCCGTAGAAGCCGCGCCGCGAGAAGAGCCGCTCGGCGGCATCGAGAATGCGCTCCCGGCCGGGCCTGGCGACTGACTTTCGCGTCATCAGACTGCACCGCAAGAAGAACTTGAGGCGTGAAGTCTCCGGGAAATCGCCGCAACCCGCAACGCGGCGCCCGCTTGACATTCGACTCAACAGTTGTAGAGTCGCAATTCAACAGCTGTAGAGTTGTTGCTTCGAGGGGGGGACACATGCAGAAGAACACACGCCGGTGGCGCCTTGCCGCGCTGCTGGCCGCAGGCTCCATGGCGGCTCTCGGCGGCTCGCCGCAACTGCTCGCGCAGGCGACGAACAGCGGCGCCGCCGCAAGCCCCGCCGCGAGTTCCGAGGGCATCCAGGAGGTCGTGGTGACGGCGCGGCGGCGCACCGAGAACCTGCAGAACGTGCCGCTCACCGTGTCGGCGATTACCGCCGACACCATCCAGACGCAGGCCATCACCAGCATCGAGGATCTCAACAGCTTCGTGCCGAATCTGAAGATTTCCCAGGATCGCGCCACGAGCAGCACCATCAACATCTACATCCGCGGCGTCGGCCAGAGCGATCCGCTCTGGGGCTTCGACCCCGGTGTGGGCGTCTACGTCGATGACGTCTATATGGCGCGCCCGCAGGCGGCGCTGCTCGACGTGCTCGACGTCGCGCGTCTGGAGGTGCTGTCGGGGCCGCAGGGGACGCTCTACGGCAAGAACACCATCGCCGGCGCGCTCAAGTACGTGACCCGCGACATCGACGGTCCGGCGAGCCTCACCGCCTCGGCGACCACCGGCAACTACGACGAGCGCGACTACAAGCTGAACGGCTCGCTGCCACTCGTCGCCGATCACGTTTATTTCGGCGTGGCGCTCGGGGACTTCCAGCACAGCGGCTATGGCGAAGTGCTGGCGCAGCCGGGCCAGGCACCGAGTGCCACCACCCAGATCGGCGCCCAGGTGTCGAACAAGGACATCCTCGTCGGGCGCGCCAATCTCACCATCACCTGGGGCGAGAGCTCGAAGCTGCGCATCGTCGCCGACGACATCCTCGACAACTCGAACGCCTCGGGCGGACAGCGGCTCAACAACTACCTCGTGCCGCAGCTCTCCAATCCCTTCGACATGTACGACGCCATGCCGGTGAACAAGGACTTCTTTCACCGCGACGGCTACTCGGCGACCTACACCCAGAGCCTGACGAGCGCGCTCGACCTGAAGGTGGTCGGCGCCTATTACGAGGGCCACGGCCAGCAGTTCATCAGCTTCGATCACCTCGATGAGAACCTGTTCGAGGTGCCCGGTCTCTACAAGGACCGCCAGTCCTCGGGCGAGGCGCAGCTCACCTTCCACAACGACCTCGTCACGGCCGTGGGCGGGCTCTTCTACATGGACAGCACCGCCTGCGGCGACTACAACGGCTCCATCGGCACGCTGACGCTGCTCGGCGTCCCGGCCTTCGACCTGTACATCACGGAGCTGGTCAACGGCTGCGTGCGCACCAAGAGCGAGGCGGTGTACGGCGATACCTCCTGGAAGCTCACGGACCGCCTCAATCTCGATGCCGGCCTGCGCTGGAACGAGGATCAGAAGACGGCGACCGTGTACCAGGCCGACTACGCGAGCGTCGCGCCGACGCAGCTGACCCCGGGCACGACCTTCTTCGATCCCAATGCCGTGCCGGCCGGATTCTTCCCGGATCCGGGCGTCGTCACCAACTACACCGGCAGCCGGGCGTTCGTGAACGTCACACCGCGGCTCGGGTTCGACTATCACTGGACCGACCGCCTGATGACCTATCTCACGTACAGCCGCGGCTTCAAGAGCGGTGGCTTCGACATGCGCGGCAACGCGGCCGTCTACCCCGGAACCGAGAACGGCTACAACTCCGAGACCGCCGACAACTACGAGCTCGGACTCAAGTCCACCTGGCTCGACGGCACGCTGCTGCTCAATGCCGACGTGTTCTACGATCCCTACACCGACGCGCAGATCGGCGTACAGCAGTTCATCGAGTACGCCGGTGCGCCGACCAACCTCACCGCGGTGCTGAACGCCGGCAAACAGATCAACCGCGGCGCGGAGCTGCAGGCGGTGTGGCAGCCGCTGCACCCGCTGACGTTCGCGCTCAACACCGGCTACCTCGACTCCTACTACGAGGACTATCTGGTGCCGTGCAGCGTGTTCACCGCTGCGCCGGGCTGCGGCCCGGGCATCGCGAGCATCAACTACGCGGACCAGAATCGCCCGCTCAACGCCCCCGCCTGGACGGTCTCGGGCAACGCGCTCTACACCTGGGACCTCGAGCCCGGCAGCGTCACGGCGCGCGTCGGCTACGACTGGAGGAGCTTCACCAAGGTGGCCAACACCACCCCGAGCGTCACCGACCAGCCGGCCTACGGGCTGCTCAACGCCGGCGTCGCTTTCCAGACCACGGACAAGGCCTGGCGGGTCTCGTTCGACGGCAAGAACCTCACCAACAAGTACTACCGCGTCGCGGGCTACGACTTTGGCGACCCGCCGATCAGCCCGGCGAACTCCTTCATCGGCGGCATCAGCCAGATCGGCTTCTACGGCCCGCCGCGCACGTGGAGCGTCACCGTCCAGTATCACTATTGACGGGAGCCGCGCCCATGGGCTGGTTTGCGGCGGTCCCGCCGCTACTGCCGGAGCTGATCGCGCGTCATGGCCGCTGGCGCGGCGCGCGCACGGCGCTCATCGAGGGCGAGCGGCGGCTCAGCTGGGCGGAGCTCGAGCGGCAGACGGCGCAGATCGCCAACGGACTCGTGGCGGCCGGGGTGCCGCGCGGCGCGCGCGTCGCGCTGCTCATGGACAACAGCCTCGAGTTCGCCTTGCTGCTCTTCGGCATCCTGCGCTCGGGCTGCGTGGCCGTACCCCTCAACGTGTCGATCACCGATGGTGCGGTCGCGGGAATGATCGAGGATGCCGGCGCGCGGGTGATCTGCGCATCGGGGGCGCATTGCGCCCGCATCGACTCTCTCGCGGACGCCTCGGCCATGGTGCGCGGGGCGCTGCGCATTGCGCACGCAGGTCCCGGCGAACCCTGGATCGAGCTCACCTCGTGGCGGGAGACCCAGGCCGCGGCTGCGCCCGCGGTGCCGATCCACCCCGAAGATCTTTGCAACATCATCTACAGCTCGGGCACGACGGGCAGTCCCAAGGGGATCGCACACAGCCACGGGTGCCGGCTCGCCTGGGCGACCGAGCTGGCGCTGATGCTGCGCTACCGCAGCGACTGCGTCACGCTGTGCTCGCTCGGACTCTTCTCCAACATCACCTGGGTGGCGATGCTGG
Organism: Gammaproteobacteria bacterium; assembly: GCA_028871705.1. GTDB lineage: Bacteria > Pseudomonadota > Gammaproteobacteria > Steroidobacterales > Steroidobacteraceae > 13-2-20CM-66-19. The sequence goes on along the minus strand of JAGWMP010000138.1, from coordinate 3,133 downwards.
CCACCGTGCTCGTCGGCGGAACCATCGTCGTCATGCCGCATTTCGAGGCGCGGGCCTGCGTCGCGTTGATCGAGGCGCAGCGCATCACGCACGGCACCTTCGTGCCGTTGCAGCTCGAGCGGCTGCTCGCCGTCGAGGACCTGGACCGCTTCCGGCTCGACAGCCTCGATACGGTGATGTGCTGCGGCTCGCGGTTGCCGATCGCGGTGAAGCGGGAATTCCCGCGCCGCACCGGCTGCCAGCTGATCGAGCTCTATGGCCTGACCGAGGGCGTGTGCACGATTCTCTCGCCAGAGGACTTCGAGGCGAAGACCGACTCGGTCGGCAAGCCCTTTCTCGGAACGGATCTCAGGATTCTCGACGAGCAGGACCGGGAGGTCCCGCCCGGCAGCACGGGTGAGATCGTCGGCCGTGGCGCGCTGCTCATGCAGGGCTACTATCACCGCGAGGAGGCGAGCCGCGAGGCCACCTGGACCGACCCGCGGGGCGAGCGCTGGCTGCGGACCGGGGACCTGGGGCAACTGGACGCGGACGGGTTCCTCTACATCGTCGACCGCAAGAAGGACATGATTCTCTCGGGCAGCCAGAACGTGTATCCCGCGGACATCGAGGAGGTCATGCGCGCGCACCCGCAGATCGCCGACGTTGCGGTGGTGGCGGCCCGCAGCCGCAAGTGGGGCGAGACCCCGGTCGCCTTCGTGGTGCGCCGCCGGGGCTGCGAGCCGACCCGGGAGACCCTGGTGGAATGGACCAATGCGCGCGTCGGCAGGCAGCAGCGCGTGTCGGATGTACTCTGGTGCGAGGCCCTGCCGCGCAATGCCAACGGCAAGGTGCTGAAACGGGAGTTGCGCGCCCAACTCGCTGACGTCGAATATTAGGATTCCATGCCACCCTGCGAATACTGGTTCGAAAGTCACGACGGTCTGCGGCTCTTCGGCCGCGTCTACCCGGGGCCCACGCCGGCCGCGCCGGTGGTGCTGTGCCTGCACGGCCTGATGCGTAACAGCCGCGACTTCGAGGACCTGGCGCCTCACCTCTCGAGCCGCTACCGCGTGATCGTTCCGGACGTGCGCGGCCGGGGCTTCTCCGCGCGCGACCCGAAGCCCGAGAACTACCAGGTGCCGGTTTATATCAAGGATCTCGAACCGCTCTTCAACGGCCTCGGAGTCGAGCGCGCCGCGATCGTCGGTACCTCGATGGGCGGGCTCATCGCGATGGTGCTCGCGGCGCTGCAGCCGGCGCGCGTGGCGCGCATCGTCCTGAACGACGTGGGTCCGGAGATCGACCCGGTGGGTCTCGAGCGCATTCGCGGTTATGCGGGCAAGGGCCCGGCGGTTCAGACCTGGGCCGGTGCCGTTGCACAGATGCAGTCGATGTTCGCATCGGCGTGGCCCGGTATCGACCCCGGGCGCTGGGAGGCGCTCGCCCGGCGCAGCTACCGCGCCAGTACCGCGGGAGTCGTCGAGGCCGATGCCGATCCACGGATCGGCGATGTGATCCGCAGCGCCCCACCGACCGCGACGGACCTATGGCCCTTGTGGCGCAGTCTCGCCAAGGTGCCCGTGCTGGCGCTGCGGGGTGCTCTGTCGGATGTGCTGAGCGTAACGACCCTCGAGCGGATGCAGCGCGAGAAGCCTGACCTGCAAGCCGTCACGATACCCGGACGCGGACACGCGCCGCTGCTCGATGAGGCCGAGAGTCTCGCCGCGATCGATGCGTTCCTCGCCGCGGGCGGACCCACGGCCGCGCCGTGACGGAGGCGTCTCGAGCGGCCGCACCGACCTCCGTGAGCACGGCCCGCGGCGGCTATGCGCTCTATGTGCTTGGCTTCCTGACGCTTGTCTACATCACGAATTTCGTCGACCGCATCGTGCTCGGAATCCTCGTCGGACCGATCAAGGCGGAGCTGCATCTCAGTGACAGCGAGCTCGGACTCCTCGGCGGCACGGCCTTCGCGCTTTTCTACACGGCGCTCGGCATCCCCGTCGGCTGGTGGGCCGACCGGGGCAATCGCGTACGGATCATGACGGTGGCGTTGCTGTGCTGGAGCCTGTTTACCGCGCTCACCGGATTTGCGGGCAGCTTCCTGGTGCTGTTCCTCGCGCGCCTCGGCGTCGGGGTGGGGGAGGCCGGAGGCGTGGCGCCGGCCTACGCGCTGATCGCGGACTATTTCCGGCCCGCATCGCGCGCACGGGTCCTGGGTGTCTACTCCCTCGGCATCCCGATCGGCAGCGCATGCGGCTATCTGCTTGGAGGTTATCTCACCACCGCGTTCACATGGCGCACGGCTTTCATGCTGCTCGGTGGCATCGGCGTGCTGCTCGCGCCCGTTTTCCTCCTCACCATCCGCGAGCCGCTGCGCGGCAGTTACGACGACGCCCCAAGCGTGCACGCCCGGCCACCGCTGGCGCAGGTCTGGCGGCTGCTCGCGGCCAAGCCCGCCTTCTGGCTGCTGTCGCTCGGGGCCGGCTGCGGCTCGCTCATGGGCTACGGGCTGCTCTTCTGGCTCCCGTCCTTCTTCATTCGCAGCGATGGCATGAGCGTGCTGGCGGTCTCCCGGCTGCTCGGCGCGCTGCTGATCTTCGGGGGGGTTCCGGGCATCCTGCTCGGCAGCTATATCGCCGACCGGGTCGGTGCGCGCGATCGACGCGCCTACGCCATCGTTCCGGGGGTGGCGTTTCTGTGCATTCTTCCCTGCTACGCCATCGGCACGACGCTGCCGATGGGACCGGCCGCCGTGGTGTTCTTCCTCCTGCCCGCGGCCCTGCAGCTCGTGTGGCTCGGGCCCGTCATCATGGCCATTCAGCAGCTCGTGCCGCCGGCCATGCGCGCGCTCGCCTCCGCCATCTTCCTCTTCATCAACAATCTGCTGGGTCTCGGCCTGGGCGCACTCCTCATCGGCTTCGCCTCGGATCAGCTCGCCGCGAGGTTGGGGGCCGCATCGATGCGTTACGCGATCCTCGGTGGAACGGTGTTCTATCTCCTGGCGGCGGGCTTCTTCTTCGCCGCCGCGACCCGGATCCGGCGCGACTTCGAGCCGTTTGCGATACAGCGCGCCTAGGGCGTATCGACGCGCCCGCTGCGGGAAGCGCGCCGCGCCGGTATGATTCGCCGATGGGCCTGCCCCACGCAG
>JAGWMP010000137.1 GCA_028871705.1 Gammaproteobacteria bacterium | reverse complement strand
CTGAAGCTGCCGAGCGGCTACTCCGGCAATCACGGCAAGAAGCCCTCCTCCGGCCGGCTCTTCTTCCAGACGCGCCAGCTGTCGACCGATCTGCCGCAGAGCCTTCCCGGACAGGGCAACGACAACGCCATCCTGGCGCAGACGCTCGCGCTGCAGAACGAGCGGGCGGACGCGCGCGTGATCCTGGTTTCCAAGGACATCAACCTGCGCATCAAGGCCGCGGTGCTCGGCGTGCATGCCGAGGACTACTACAGCGACAAGACGCTCGAGGACTCCGACGTCCTCTACACGGGCATGACGGCGCTGCCCGATGATTTCTGGGAGAAGCACGGCAAGGACATGCGCTCCTGGAAGGACGCCGACCGCACCTTCTACGAGATCACCGGTCCCGCGGTGCGCGAGTGGCACCCGAACCAGGGCGTGTTCGAGGACACGCCGGAGGGCATCGAGGGCATCGCGCGCAAGATCAGCGGCGACACCGCCACCATCGAGCTGACGCGCGACTACCGCAACGAGCGCCACAACGTCTGGGGCGTGACGGCGCGCAACCGCGAGCAGAACTTCGCGCTCAACCTCCTGATGGACCCGGAGATCGACTTCGTCACCGTGCTCGGGCCCGCCGGCACCGGCAAGACGCTGCTGGCGCTCGCCGCCGGTCTCATGCAGACGCTCGAGACCAACCGCTTCGTCGAGATCATCATGACGCGCGTCACCATCCCGCTCGGCGAGGACATCGGCTTCCTGCCGGGGACCGAGGAGGAGAAGATGGAGCCGTGGATGGGCGCCCTCATGGACAATCTCGAGGTGCTCACCGGCTCGCAGGAAGGGGGCAACTGGGGACGCGCCGCGACCAACGACCTGCTGCGCAACCGCATCAAGATCCGCTCGCTCAACTTCATGCGCGGGCGCACCTTCCTCAACCGTTATCTGATCCTCGATGAGGCGCAGAACCTGACCCCGAAGCAGATGAAGGCGCTGATCACGCGCGCCGGCCCGGGCACCAAGCTCGCCTGCCTCGGCAACATCGCGCAGATCGACACGCCCTATCTCACCGAGATGACCTCGGGGCTCACCTACGCGGTGAACCGTTTCCGCGGCTGGGCGCATTCCGGACACGTGACGCTGGTACGCGGGGAGCGCTCGCGGCTCGCCGACTTTGCCTCCGACACCCTCTAGCCCGCGGCTCGCGGCTGCCGGGCAAACGGTTACTGTCAAAGTCGGCCCACCCGGGCGCAATTGGGTGTACGCTTCGGGCGCCGGCGGCGCGCCGGCAGGAAACGCTTTGTAAGCTGCTGTAAAACTTCGGAAACTTGCATACCCCGGCCGCGGTCGAATCAAGGATCATGCGTCGACTTCTCGTCTTCCTCGCCACCGTCTTCCTGACCTCGGGGACGCTCGCCTTTGCGGGCGAGCCCATGCCGAGCGGGCGCGAGCTGAGCGGTGCGACCGCCGGCTCGGATCTGCCGGACATGGGCAGCCCCGCCGAGACCGTGCTCTCCAAGAGCGACGAATTCCGCCTCGGCGCCATGGTGGCGAAGGAGATCCGCGACCAGAACGGGCTCATCGAGGACCCGGAGGTCAGCGAGTACATCAACGACATCGGCAAGCGCCTCGCCTCGCAAAGCGATATGGGCGGGGAGTACTTCCACTACTTCGTGATCAAGGACACGAGCATCAACGCCTTCGCGGTGACGGGCGGCTACGTGTTCATCAATGCGGGCCTGGTGCTCGCCACCTCGAACGAGTCGGAGCTCGCCGGCGTGATGGCGCACGAGACGGCGCACATCACCCAGCATCACATCGCGCGCATGCTGGCCGACCAGTCGCACCAGAGCCTCACCACCGCGGCCGCCCTGATCGGCGCCATCCTGCTCGGAGCGCTCGCCGGCGGCGGCCAGGCCACCGCAGGCGCGATCGTCGCCGCGCAGGGCATGGCGGTACAGCACCAGATCAATTTCACCCGCGACAACGAGTGGGAGGCCGACCGCGTCGGCATCGGCTACCTGGCCGCCGCGGGCTTCGATCCCTACGGCATGGGCGCGATGTTCGAGACGATGTCCAAGCACGCGGGACTCACCGCGACCTACATTCCGGCGATGCTCATCGATCACCCGATGGACTCAGACCGCGAGGCCGAGCAACAGGCGCGCGCCGCGCAGTTTCCGCCCCGCACCGGCAAGGACTCGCTCAGCTACGACCTGATCCGCGAGCGCGTGCGGGTGCTGACCGCCACCGGCGACACCGACATGGCGCTCGAGTACGCGCAGAAGATCGCCCACGGCGGTGACGACCTCGGCAACGAGTACGGCCGGGCGCTCGCGCTCATGAACGGCAACCAGGCCGCCGTGTGGGAAGCGGTCGGAATCCTGCAGAGGCTCGTGCGCGAGAACGAGCAGCTCACGGTGCTCTATGCGACGCTCGGCCAGGCGCAGGCCAAGGCCGGGCATCTGAGCGATGCGCTCGCGACCTTCAAGCGCGCCGAGACGCTCTTCCCGCGCAACGTGCCGGTGACGGTGCGCTACGCCGAAACGCTGATGGCGGCCAACCGCAACGCCGAAGCGCATACCATGCTGCTCGACCTCTTCAACATGGTGCCGCCGACGCCCGACCAGATCCGCCTCACGGCGCTCGCCGCGAGCGCCGCCGGCGACCCCGGGGATGCGTACTTCTACATGGGCGAGTATCAGATCGCCAACGGCGACCTGCAGCTCGCCATCCAGCAGATTCAGCTGGCGCTCGCGGCTCCGGCACTGACCACCATCCAGCGCCAGCGCTACCGCGCGCGGCTCGATGAGGTGCGCGAATTCCTCGCCAGCACCCGTAAGCCCCGGCTGACGGATGCCGGGGGCGGCGGCCGCATTCACTGACCCGTTAGAGAGAGGCCGGCGGAGCGCACGCGCACCCGCTGTTACAATTCTGCGCATGCATCCAACCGTCCGCGCCTGCCTGGCGGCGCTCTTCCTGCTGTTGGCCGCCGGCTGCGCCGCGCGCCCCGCCACCCGCACCGACCCGCGCGACCCGTGGGAGCGGATGAATCGCGCGACCTACGCCTTCAACGACAAGTTCGACAAGGCGATCTTCCGTCCCGTCGCCCGCGGCTATCGCGCGGCCGTGCCGCACGTGGTGCAGACCGGCATCCGCAACGCATTCGACAACGCCGATACCACCATCATCATGGTGAACGACCTGCTGCAGGGTCAGTTCACGCCGTTCGTGCACGACACCAGCCGCCTGCTGGTCAACACCGTGATCGGCGTCGGCGGCCTCTTCGATCCGGCGACCGCCATGGGAATCGAGAAAGGCGACCGCGACTTCGGCCAGACGCTCGGCAAGTGGGGCGTGGGGAGCGGCCCCTATCTGGTGCTGCCGTTCCTCGGGCCGAGCGATATCCGCGACACCTTCGGCCGCGCCGCGGACACCTATAGCACGCCGCGCACCTACATCAGCAATACGTACTGGAACTACGGCTCGTGGGCGCTCGAGAAGGTCGACTGGCGCTCGCGCGTGCTCGATTCCGACCGGCTGCTCGACGGCGCCTTCGACCCGTACGCGTTCCTGCGCAACGCCTACCTGCAGAACCGCCAGTTCAAGGTCCGCGGCGCCAACTCGCAGAGCGAGGAGGATGAGGAGCAGAAGATGCTGGAGGAATCCGGGATCGATTCCGGGTCGCAGACGCCGCAGCCGCAGGCCCCGCCCCCCGCGCCGGCCCCGCAGCAGCCCGCACCCGAGCAGCCGCCGCCTAAGTAGCCCGCGGCGCGCCTATACGCCGCGCTCGAGCAGCTCCTCGACCTCGCTGATCCGGCCGAGCGCCGTCAGACCCTGCGGCAGGTGCGCGAAGCGCAGCGGGCGCTGCCGTGCCTTCGCCGCCGCGAGCCAGTCGATGAGTACCGTGAGCCCGGCGCTGTCGGAGGCGGTGACCCCCTTGCAGTCGATGATGAGCGCGCCGGTGCCGCCGCGCGCGAGCGCGGCCAGGCCGAGCTCGCGTGCGTGGCGGGCGCTCACGAACGTGAGCGGCCCCTCGGCGAGCAGCGTACCGTCCGGCCCCGCGGCGAGCGCGAAAGGGCCCGAAGTCAGGTCGAATGCCGGGCTCAAGCCGGATGCGCTCATGGCGCTCAGCCGCCGGTCTGCTTGGCAATCTGGCCCGGCTTCTCGCCCGACTCGAGGCGCTTGATCACGGTTTCGAGGCCCTGGCTCTGGATCTGCGCGCCGAAATCCTCGCGATAGCTCTTCACGTAGCTGATGCCGTCGATGACCACGTCCCAGGCCTTCCAGCCCTGCGGCGTCATGCGCAGCGAGTAGTTGACCGACACGAGGTCGCCGTTGCGGCGCCGCACCTCGGTGCGCACGGTGGCGCTGGTGGCGCCGGGCTCGACGCGGCTCGGGTAGATCTTGAGGCGATCGGCGGTGAATTCGGCCAGCGCGTCGCCGTAGTTGCTGAGCAGCGAATGGTAGAAGGCGTTGATGAAGCGCTGGCGCTGATCGGGCGTCGCATCGCGCCAGTACTGTCCCAGCACCACCCGCGCCGAGGTCTCGGTGTCGAAATGCGGCATCAGGTACTTGTCGACCAGCGCCGCCACTTTCGCCGGATCGCGCCGGAATTCGTCGCGGTGCTTGTCGAGCTCGTCCAGCATGCCCTGTGCGGTCGTCTGGACCAGCGCGGTGGGATCGCCCGACTCAGCCGCCGCCGCGGCCGGAGGCGCCGCCGCCGCCGGAGCCGCCACCGCGCCCCGTGCGAGCGCCAGCGCCGCGGCACAGCTCCAGGCCGCAGTCAGTAGCAGGTTCGTGTGTCTCATTTCCTCGGTTCCTTGTCGGTGCTCTGTTCGGTGTCGCCGGTGCCCTTGCTCGCAAAGCTCGCGAAGAACTTGTTGATGAGGGTCTCGAGCACGATGGCCGACTGCGTCATGTCGATGCGGCTGCCGTCCTTCAGATAGGTATCGAGCCCACCCGGGCTGATGCCGACGTACTTGCCGCCGAGCAACCCCTCGGTCTGGATGCTGGCGAAGCTGTCGTCGGGAATCTCGTTGTACTGCGGATCGATGCGCATGCGCACCACCGCCTTGTAGATCCGCGAGTCGAAATGGATGCCCGCCACCTCACCGACGCGCACCCCCGACATGGTGACCGGGGAGCCCACCTTGAGGTCGCCGATGTTGTCGAACTGCGCGGTCACGTAATACCCCGCTTTCTGCCCGCCGAGCTTCAGTCCGCTCGCCGGCAGCTGCGTCGTGAGAAACAGCAGCGCTGCGAATCCCAGCAGCACGAACAGGCCGGTGCCTATCTCCAGGGTTCGATTGCTTTGCATGGCCCGAGGTTCCTCCTCAAAGGAAAGCGGCGGTCAGGACGTAGTCGAACAGCAGGACGATCACCGAGGAAGCCACCACCGTGCGGGTGGTGGCGAGCCCCACTCCGGCCGCAGTGGGCTCCGCATGATAGCCCTCGTACACCGCGATCAGGCTGCAGGCGATGCCGAACACAACGCTCTTGACCATGCCTTCGCTGACATCGTGCAGGTCGACCGAGCCTTGCGTCTGCGACCAGAAGACGCCGCGGTCGACGCGCATCAGCTGCACGCCGACCAGCTGCGCGCCGAAGAGTCCGATCATGCTGAAGATGGCCGTGAGCAGCGGCATGGCGATCACGCCGCCGAGGAAGCGCGGCGCCGCGACGTAGCCCAGGGGATCGACCGCCATGATCTCCATGGCGGTGAGCTGATCGGTGGCGCGCATCAGGCCGATCTCGGAAGCGAGCGCGGTACCGGCGCGGCCGGCGAAGAGGAGCGCCGTGATCACCGGCGCGAGCTCGCGCAGCAGACCGAGCGCCGCCGCCGTGCCGAGCGCCTCCTCGGAGCCGAAGCGCTGCAGCAGGTCGTAGCCCTGCAGCCCCAGCACCATGCCGACGAACAGTCCCGCCAGCATGATGATGATCAGCGAGCGGGCACCGGCGTTGTAGACCTGCATGATGAGGAGGCGCGGCCGCGACAGCGAGGGCACGCAGCGCAGCAGCAGGCGTACGAAGAAAACCGTCACGGCACCGAGGCGGCGGATGCCCCCGAGAAGATAGCTGCCCGGCCGCGGGTTGATCATGCCGGCTCCGTCCCGAGGAGCTGCGTCGCGTAGTCGGGCGCCGGGTAATGAAACGGCACGGGACCGTCGGCGCTGCCGGTCATGAACTGGCGCACCGCCGCCGAGTTGCTCGCGCGCAGCTGCGCCGGCGTGCCGGCGGCCGCGACCCGGCCCGCGGAGATCAGATAGCTGTCGTCCGCGATGGTGGCGAGCTCCTGCACGTCGTGCGAGACGACGACGCTCGTGATGCCGAGCGCCTCGTTCATGTGCTTGATGAGCCGCAGAATCACACCGAGGGAGATCGGATCGAGTCCGACGAACGGCTCGTCATACAGCAGGATCTCGGGATCCATCACGATGGCGCGCGCCAGCGCCACCCGGCGCGCCATGCCGCCCGAGAGCTCCCCCGGCATGAGTTGCGCGGCGCCCCGCAGCCCCACCGCCTGCAGCTTCGTCAGCACCAGCAGCCGGATCAGCGGCTCGGGCAGGTCGGTGTGCTCGCGCACCGGGAAGGCGACATTCTCGAACACGTCGAGGTCGGTGAGCAGCGCGCCGTTCTGGAACAGCATGCCCGTGCGCCGGCGCAGCTCGTAGGTTTGCGCGCGGCCGAGCGCCGCGAGGTCGCGCCCGAACACCTGCACCGTGCCGCGCTCGGGGCGGATCTGCGCGGTGATGAGCCTGAGCAGCGTCGTCTTGCCGGTGCCGCTCGGCCCCATGATGGCGGTGATGCGGCCGCGGCGAACCGCCAGATCGAGCCCGGCGAAAATCGGCCGCCCGCCGGCGGCGTAGTGCACGTCGCGCACTGCGACCACCACGTCGCCCGCCGGGGCGGCCGGGGCGGCTTGTGCGGAGGCGTTATTGGTCACGCGCGGGCGCGGTGCTGAGACGGTGCCTCAGGCGGCCCGGCTCTCCATCTCGGGCGCGTAGCGGCCGGTGGTGGCGGCGCCGTTCAACTGCGCGCGCCGGGCGAATTCCTTCTGGCCGGCGGCGAAGTTGGCGGGCAGCCCGCCCCAGGCCTTGAGCGCGGTGTCCTGCAGCGCCCGCCCGTAGCTGAACGTGAGCGCCCACGGGAGCGGTCCCAGGCGGTTCATGAGCGAAAGATGCAGTGTCGCCTCGGTGGCGGACTGGCCGCCGGAAAGGAAGGCGATGCCGGGCACCGCCGCCGGCACATGGCGCTTGAGCACCCGCACCGTCGCCGCGGCGACCGCTTCGGGCGAAGCGCGCTCGGGGGCCTTCTTGCCGGAAATCACCATGTTGGGCTTCAGGACCATGCCCTCGAGCGCCACGCGGTGGGCGAACAACTGCCGGAACACCACCGTCAGCACCTGCTCGGTCACTTCCGAGCAGCGCTCGAGCGAGTGCGCGCCGTCCATCAGCACCTCCGGCTCGACGATCGGCACGATGTCGTTTTCCTGGCAGAGCGCCGCATAGCGCGCCAGCGCATGCGCGTTGGCCGCGATCGCGAAGTCGGTGGGAATACCGGCGGCGATGTCGATCACTGCGCGCCACTTGGCGAAGCGCGCCCCCAGACGGTGATACTCGATCAGCCGCTCGCGCAGTCCGTCCAACCCTTCGGTGATGGTTTCCCCGGGGAAGCCGGCGAGCGGCTTGGCGCCGAGGTCGACCTTGATGCCGGGAATCATGCCGTGCTGCGCCAGGTACTCCGGGAAGGGCGTGCCGTCTTTGGTCTTCTGGTGAATGGTCTCGTCGTAGAGGATCACGCCGCTCACCGACTGCGCGGCTCCGGGGGCGGTAAACAGCATCTCCCGGTACGTGCGCCGATGCTCCTCCGTCGAATCCAGCTTGATGCTGTCGAAGCGCTTCTTGATGGTGCCGCCGCTCTCGTCCGCGGCCAGGATGCCCTTGCCCTTGGCGACCATCGCCAAGGCGACGCGGTTGAGCTCACTGAGATTCATCGTCCACTCCTTAAGGCGACCGGCGCGCTGCGCCACCTGCACGGGCACCGGCCTCATCGCAAACCGACGAAAACTGGGGTCCCAAGGATAGCAAAGTCGGACCCCGCCCCGGCCTGGAAAAAGACCCGCACCCTTGGATCCGCGCGCAATTAGCACTAAAATAGTCCTAGTTTCAGGAGGGTGCCTCCATGCTCAGGATCAGCCGGCTCACCGACTACGCCACCGTGCTCCTCGCCGCGCTCGCCGGCGAGCCAGGGCGCGTGCGCACCGCGACCGGCCTCGCCGACGAGACCCGCATCGCCGCACCCACGGTGAGCAAGCTGCTCAAGCAGCTGCAGCGCGCCGGGCTCGTGACCTCGACCCGGGGACTGCACGGCGGCTACCAGCTCGCGCGCCCCCCCGCGCAGATCAGCGCCGCGGCGATCCTGGACGCGCTCGAGGGACCCGTGGCCCTCACCGACTGCGCCGCCGGCCACGGCAACTGCGAGATCGAGGAGAGCTGCCGCGTGAGCCGCGTGTGGCAGCGGCTGAATCTCGCCATCCGCCGCGCCCTGTACGACGTGACGCTCGCGCAGCTCGCCGGCCTCGAGGGCGCACCGGCGCGCCTTCCCGCGCTCGAACGCGAGATGAAGGCCGCCGCCAGCCGCGCGCCGGCGCGCTGAAGGATGCGCCGATGAGCGAGACCGCCAAGG
>JAGWMP010000367.1 GCA_028871705.1 Gammaproteobacteria bacterium | reverse complement strand
GCGGCCCAGGCCGCGCATGCCGCCGCCGCGCCGAGCGCGCCGCCGGCGGGCTCGCCGCCCGCTGCCACGGCGGCCGCGAGCGGCTCGGCGGCCTACGTGGTGCAGCTCGGCAGCTTCGCCAGCCGTGCCAACGCCGAGCGCCTGGCGCAGCAGGTGCGCGCGTTGGGTTACCCGGTCGGTGTCTCGCGGGGTACGACGGGACGGCGGCTTTACCGGGTACAGGTCGGGCCAACCCGCGACCGCGCCGCCGCCGAGCAGCTGGCGGCGAAACTGCGCTCGCAGGGCCAGCGCGGCGCGGTCGTGCCGAAGTAGCGTCCGCGGCGTGCGACGCGCTGCTCGGCAGCACGGCGTGCGCTCTTGTAGAATCCCCGCCGCGCGCAGCGAGCGCGCAGTTGCCGGGTTGCAATGAATACCACCGACTACGTGATCATGGGCGCGATCCTGGTTTCGGCGTTGGTGGGCGCCGCGCGCGGCTTCCTGCGCGAGGCGATCGCGTTCGTCAGCTGGATCGTCGCGCTGCTGGTGGCCTGGCACTTCTCCGATCACATCGAACCGCACCTCGGGGGACTGCTGGCGGCGACGGCGGTGAAGCCCTGGGTGGCACGGCTGATCCTCGTGCTGCTGGTGCTGCTCGCCGGAGCGCTGGTCGGCGCGGTGGCGGATCACTTCGTGCGCCTCTCGATCTTCAGCGGCATGGACCGCCTCGGCGGCTTCGCCTTCGGCGTGCTGCGCGGCTTCGTGCTGCTCGGCGTATTCGTCATCTTCGGCCAGCTGGTGCACCTCGACCGCGAGGGCTGGTGGCACGACTCGCACCTCATACCGACCGGGGAGTCGGCGGCCAACGCGTTGCGCTTCCTGGTGGGCGAGGGCGCCCAGCCCCACAGCCGCGACGCCCAGATATGAGGAGCTGAGAGGCAAAGCCATGTGCGGCATCGTCGGCATCGTGGGAGTCAGCGCGGTCAATCAGCGTCTCTACGACGCGCTCACCGTGCTGCAGCACCGCGGCCAGGATGCCGCCGGCATCGCCACCTCGATGGAGGGCGAGCTCTCGGTGCGCAAGGGCAGCGGCCTGGTGCGCGACGTGTTCCAGCAGCACCACATGCTCGAGCTCAAGGGCAACGCCGGCATCGGCCACGTGCGCTATCCGACCGCCGGCTGCGACAGCGCCTCCGAGGCGCAGCCCTTCTACGTGAACGCCCCCTACGGCATCTGCCTCGGCCACAACGGCAACCTCACCAACGCCGCCGAGCTCGCCGAGATCCTGATCCGCGAGGACCGCCGCCACCTCAACACCACCTCGGACTCCGAGGTGCTGCTCAACGTGTTCGCCTCCGAGCTGCAGCGGGTGGGTACGGCGCGCGTCACGCCGGCGGACGTGTTCGCGGCGGTGAGCGCCGTGTACCGCCGCTGCCGCGGCGGCTACGCGGTGGTCGCGATGGTGATCGGCCACGGCATCCTCGGCTTTCGCGACCCGAACGGCATCCGTCCGCTGGTGCTCGGCGAGCGCCGTACGTCGCGCGGCAGCGAGTGGATGCTCGCCTCCGAGAGCGTGGCGCTC
>JAGWMP010000136.1 GCA_028871705.1 Gammaproteobacteria bacterium | reverse complement strand
GCCGGCGCCGGCGCCGCCGCGCGGCGCGTGTGCGCACGCGGGGCTCACGCTGCCGCCGGGGTTCTGCGCCACGGTGTTCGCGGATCACGTCGGCCATGCGCGACATCTAGCGGTGGCGCCGAACGGCGTGGTGTACGTCAACACCTGGAGCGGAAGCTACTACGACGACGGTCCGGTGCACCCGGGCGGATTTCTCATCGCGCTGCGGGACTCGACCGGCAACCGCCGCGCCGACGTCATCGAGCGCTTCGGTCCCACGGCCGCGCAGGGAGCGACGGGCGGCACCGGCATCGCCGTGTTCCGGGGTGCCGTCTATGCGGAAGAAGCCGACCGCATCGAGCGCTACGCGCTCACCGGCGGATCGCTCGTGCCGCAGGGGCCGCCCGAGGTCGTGGTGTCGGGGCTGCCGCTCGGCGGCGATCATCCCATGCATCCCTTCGCGATCGATGCCGACGGCCGCCTCTATGTCGACGTGGCCTCCGCCACCAACGCCTGCCAGGTGCAGAACCGCCAGCTCAGGTCACCCGGCATCGTGCCGTGTACCGAGCTCGAGACGCGCGGCGGCATCTGGCTGTACGACGCCCTGAAGACGGGGCAGAAGTTCTCGCCCGCCGAGCGTTACGCCACGGGCATCCGCAACGCCGACGGCATCGCGATCGGCGCGGGCGGCCACGGCGTCTACGCGACCCAACACGGCCGCGATCAGCTGCACGAGAACTGGCCGGCGCTCTACCGCCCGGAGGAGGAGGCGACGCAGCCCGCCGAGGAGCTGCTGCGCGTGCAGCCGGGCGGCGACTACGGCTGGCCCGAGTGTTATTTCGACGAGGTGCAGGGGAAGCGAGTGCTCGCGCCCGAGTACGGCGGCGACGGCGGCCATGCGCTCGGTCCGTGCGCCGCGAAGCTCGCGCCCATCGCCTCCTTTCCCGCGCACTGGGCGCCCAACGACTTGACGCTCTACACGGGCGGGAAATTTCCCGCGCGCTACCGGGGTGGGGCGTTCATCGCCTTCCACGGCTCCTGGGACCGCGCGCCGTATCCGCAGGGCGGCTACAACATCGTGTTCCAGCCGTTGGGTGTCGGCGACGCGACCGACCGCAGCCAGTGCGAGGTGTTCGCGGATGGCTTCGCCGGCGCGGTGAAGGAGCCGGGGCGCGCGCGGCACCGGCCTTCGGGCGTCGCGGTCGCGCCCGACGGGGCGCTGTTCGTGACCGATGACGTGCGCGGGCGCATCTACCGCATCACGTATCGCGGCGCCGCGGCGCACAGGAGCGCCGGCGCCGGCAGGATCACGCGCTGCCCGGCACCCGATGCGCCGGCGGGCGAGCTCACGGCCGTGAGCCAGCGCCCGCCCGAAGGCACGCACGCCGCCGCCGGTGCCGCGGCCAATCTCCCCGTACCGCCCGGGGCGACGCGTGCGGATCTCATCCTTGGCGAGCAGGTGTTCTACGGCCGCGCGGGCGGGGCCGGCTGCGTCGGCTGCCACGGCTCGGACGGGAAGGGCACGCCGCAGGGGCCGGATCTCTCCGGGCCCGCCTGGCTCTGGAGCGACGGCAGCGTCGCCGGCCTCGAGCGCACCGTGAGAGACGGCGTGCCCGAGCCGCAGCATTACCGCGTGCCGATGCCGCCGATGGGAGGGGCACGGCTGACGGATGCGCAGCTGCGGGCGGTCGCGGCCTACGTGTGGGCGCTCGGCCGGGGAACCGCCGCCACGCCTCAGTGAATTGACGCGCCGGGCCGGGAGGGGCTATAAACAATGTACAAGGTATAACTTGTATTTAAGGGGAGACTGCTATGTGGCTCATCATTGGCCTGTTCGCCGTCGCCGCCGTCGTCGGCCTCACGATGGCGATTGCCGCCTTCCAGGGAAAATTTCCGCCCGTGCCGAGTGCCATCCTGCACGGAGTGCTGGCGGCGACCGCACTCGTGTTGCTGCTGATCGCGGTGCTGATGAAGGGTGCGGGCGGCGCGGCGCTCTGGGCGCTCGGCTGTTTCCTGCTCGCGGCGATCGGAGGCTTCACGCTCGCGTTCGGCTTCCACGCCCGCAAGAAGCCCCTTCCGCCCGGCTTCGTCGCCGGTCACGCCCTCATCGCGGTCGTGGGCTTTCTGCTGCTGCTCGCGGGCGCACTGAAGCTCATCTAGCATCCAAGGCATGCCGCGCTCCGCGCTCCTTCACCCGGTGCATCCGGTGCTGGCGCATTTCCCGATCGCCTTCTGGCTCGGCGCTTCGGGCGCCGATCTCATCGCCTGGCGAACCGGGAATCCCCTGTGGTGGACGGTGAGTCATCACGCCATCGCCGCGGGGCTCGTCATGGGGACGCTGGCGCTGCTGGCGGGGGGAGTCGAGCTCGCGCTGCGCCAGTTGCCCGCCCCGGCCTGGCGCTGGGCCGGCGTGCACGCGGGACTGATGAGCACCGCGCTCCTGTGCTTTCTCGTGAGTCTCTCCTGGCGCGGCGTGACGCCGCCGCCCGCAGCCGCCGTCTGGGTCGCGCTCCTGGGCTCGGCGCTGCTGCTCGTCGGGGGCTTTTGCGGTGGGACGCTGGTGTACGGCTATGGGGTGGGCGTGTCGTGGCGCGCCGCAAAACCCGAATAGCGCCGCGGCGGGCGCGCCACGCGGCTGCGCCCGCGGTGAGTACCGCGCCCGCGGTGCTCGAGGCGCTCAAGCGCGCGGGTCCCCTCAGCACCCGCGAGCTCGCCGCGCATCTTCAGGTCACCTACGAGGCGGTGCGCCAGCAGCTGAGTGAGCTCACGCGCTCGGGCTGGGTCACGGCGGAACGCGCGGCCGGCGCCACCGCTCCCGGCCGCAAGCGCGGACCCGCCTCGCGGCAGTACCGCCTGAGCGCCGCAGCCGAGCACCTGTTCCCGAAGCAGTACGACGAGCTTTCCGTCGAGCTCGTGCGCAGCGTACTCGAGCAGTTCGGCGGTGCGGGGGTCGTCGCGCTGCTGGCACGCATGACGGAGGCGCGTGTCGCGCGCTGGGCGCCGCAGCTGAGGGGCCTCGGCCTGAGGGAAAAGCTCAACGCCCTGAGCGCGCTCTACCGGGACCGGGACGCCTGGATGGAGGTCGAATGGCGCGACGGCGCTCCCGCCCTGATCGAGCGCAACTGCCCCTTCCTCAATGTCGCCACGGCCCACCCGGCGATCTGCAGCGTCTCGGTCAACACCCTGAGCCGGCTCCTCGGCTGCAGGGTCGTGCGCGAGCAGCGTTTCCAGGCGGGGCACGGCCGCTGCGTGTTCCGCGTGCGGCTCGATGAGCCGCGGCCTGCCGGTGCGCCGTTCGCGCTGGAAATTATTTCCCCCGCTTCTTCAGGGACTTAGCTTCACCGCCCGGATCTCGTGCATCCAGGCGTCAATTTTTTCGGCTCTCATTCGTCGTACTTCTGAAGGCGTGTGCTCCCTGCCGCGGCCCCGAAGAGGAGATCTCAGATGCGCGTCATGGTGATCGTGAAGGCCACTCCCGATTCCGAAGCCGGCGTGCTGCCGAGCGAGGAGCTGCTGACCGAAATGGGCAAGTTCAACGAGCAGCTGGTCAAGGCCGGCGTGCTGCTCGCGGCCGAGGGGCTGCAGTCGAGCGCCAGGGGCGTGCGCGTGCGCTTCGGCGGCGGCAAGAGCACCGTCATCGACGGGCCCTTCACCGAGACCAAGGAGCTGATCGCCGGCTTCTGGCTCTGGCAGGTGCGCTCCCTCGAGGAAGCGGTCGAGTGGATCCGCCGCTCGCCCTTCGCCAGGAGCAACGAGGAGATCGAGATCCGCCGGGTGTTCGAGGCCGAGGACTTCGGCGATGCGCTCACGCCGGAGCTGCGCGCGCAGCAGCAAAGCCGCGCCGAGCGCATCTCCCGTAACTGATCGGTCGCCCAAGCGACACCCGGTTGCGACGGTCTGAAGGTGGTCCTCGCTTGCGCAGCGCAGCTGGCGATGTTGTCATCCGCGGGCATGCAGGCCCCGGATGTCGCCCGCACCATCGATGCGGTGTGGAGGATCGAGTCGGCGAAGCTGATCGCGTCCCTCGCGCGCCTGACGCGCGACGTCGGACAGGCGGAGGAGCTCGCGCAGGATGCGCTCGTCACCGCACTCGAGCAGTGGCCGCGCACCGGCATCCCCGCGAACCCCGCGGCCTGGCTCATGACCACCGCGCGCAACCGCGCCTTCGATCTGCTGCGCCGCCGCCGCATGCTCGAGCGCAAGCACGAGACGCTGAGCGCTGATGCCCGCATGGCGGAAGAGGAGAGCCACATGAGCGTCGAGGCCGCGGCCGACGATGAGATCGGCGATGACCTGCTGCGTCTGATCTTCACCGCCTGTCATCCGCTGCTCGCGACCGAGGCGCGCACGGCGCTCACGCTGCGTCTCCTCGGGGGGCTCACGACCGCGGAGATCGCCCGCGCCTTTCTCGTCCCCGAGCCCACGATCGCGCAGCGCATCGTGCGCGCCAAGCGCGCGCTCGCCGATGCCGCCGTGCCGTTCGAGATACCGCGCGGGGAGGAGCTGCGCCGGCGCCTGAGCTCCGTGCTCGAGGTCATCTATCTCATCTTCAACGAGGGCTACGCCGCGACCGCGGGCGGCGACTGGATGCGGCCGGCACTGTGCGAGGAGGCGCTGCGCATTGGGCGCATTCTCGCCGGCCTCGCGCCCGGGGAGAGCGAAGTCCACGGACTGGTGGCGCTCATGGAGATCCAGGCCTCGCGCATTCGCGCGCGCACCGGTCCCAGCGGCGAGCCGGTGCTGCTGCTCGAGCAGAATCGCGCGCTCTGGGATCGCGTGCTGATCCACCGTGGACTGATCGCGCTCGGGCGCGGCGAGGCGCTCGGTGAGACCCGCGGACCGTACCTGCTGCAGGCGGCGATCGCCGCCTGTCACGCGCGTGCCCTGGCGCCCACGGACACCGACTGGGTATACATCACCGCGCTCTACGACGAGCTGGTGCGGCTCGTGCCGACGCCGGTGGTGGAGCTCAACCGCGCCGTTGCCGTGTCGATGGCCTACGGGCCGGCCGCCGGACTCGAGCTGGCGGACGCACTCGCTGCCGCGGGGGCGCTCGGGTCCTATCACCTGCTGCCGAGCGTGCGCGGGGATCTGCTCGCCAAGCTCGGCCGCTACACGGAAGCGCGCGGGGAATTCGAGCGCGCTGCGCTCCTCACCCGCAACGTCCGCGAGAGCCGCCTGCTGCTCGATCGCGCCGCCGCCTGCGAGCGGGCGTAGGATTCGCGGGATGTCGTACCTGCTGCTCATCATCGAGCCCACCGGACAGCGGCACGAGCGCGGCCTCGAGGCCGGACGTGCCGCCTACGACCGTATGGTCCGCTACGCCGAGAGCCTCCAGTCCCGCGGGCTCCTGATCGGCATGAACTCACTCAAGGCCGACGGCGCGCGGCTCACGAGCAACGGCGGCAAGCCCGCCGTGGTCGACGGACCTTTCACCGAGGCCAAGGAGCTCGTGGGCGGCTACTTTCTCGTCGACGTGGCGACACGCGCCGAGGCCCTGGCGCTCGCCGCCGAGTGCCCCGCCAGCGAATGGGCCACGGTCGAGGTGCGGGAAACCGGCCCCTGCTACGAGTGAGATCGCGGGCGAGCTACTCGTCCGCGCCGATCGGCATCCCGGGTGGCGCCTCGACGGGCTCGGCGGGCGCGAACTTCGCCGGGTCGCCGAGGTACAGATCGATGCGGTGCGCGAGGTAGGCATCGGTCGCCGAGCGTGAGTCGGCGTGCCGGCGGACCTCGACGAGCTTCGCCTGGGTGATGGCACGCACCTCGCCCGCGGCGCTCTTGTCGGCCGCCAGCCGCAGCAGC
The DNA here is from genome assembly GCA_028871705.1 of Gammaproteobacteria bacterium. Lineage (GTDB taxonomy): Bacteria > Pseudomonadota > Gammaproteobacteria > Steroidobacterales > Steroidobacteraceae > 13-2-20CM-66-19. The sequence goes on along the minus strand of JAGWMP010000136.1, from coordinate 3,003 downwards.
GCCTCCACCGTGCGCGCGAACACCGCGCGCTGCACCGCCTGGACGAGCCCCGTGCCGTGCGGCGCCGTGCCCGTGGTGGCGAGCGCGCCGTCGATCACCGCCTCGAGGGTGAGGTTCTTCGGATCCCGTGCGCTGTATTCGACGAGCCGCGCCGCGCGCTGCGGGGTGAAGAGGTCCGCGAGCGTGAGATCCGCCGCGCACTCGGCGGCTGCGATGGGATCGAACGCCGGCGCCGTTCTCGCGGGGAATGCCTCGCGAGTGGCCGGCAGTCCCGGCGGCCGCGGCGGCAGAATCTTCAGCAAAGACTCGGGCAGGGTGAGGAATTCCGGCGCGAGCGTCTTCAACACCGCGGTGAGCGCACGCTGCTGCAGGTCGGCGCGTACGATAGCCGGTCCGGGCGACCCGTCCCCGCGCAGCTGGTAGCGGTAGTCGAGGCCGCCGATCTCGGTGACCGCGGCGTCCACCTGGTAGCGCTGCAGCAGGTAGAGCGGCACCAGGGTGTCCTCGAGCTGCGCCATGGGCGCGCCCGGACGGATGGCGTTCTCACCGAAGCGCGCGAGCGCCGCGGCGCGCACGGCCAGCAGCCGCTCGAGCTCGACGGCGGGATCGCCGCCGTTGTCCCACATGTGGGCGTAGGGGTGGGCGCTGCTCACCGCGCGGGCGTCCGCATCGGTGATGAACACCAGGCCGGTCCTGGCCGAGTCGCGCAGGATCCGCTCGAGGCCGGCCGCTTCATCCGCGGGACTGGCGAACTGGCGGTAGCCGTAGTCGATGCTGACCTTGTCCCAGTCGCCGATGTTCGCGGGGTACGCCTGCGAGAGATCCGGGGCGCCGTTCCTGTCGAGCGTGATCCAGGGATGGGGGTAGTCCATCACCGACACCGACTGCGCCGGCGTGTGCGGCCAGGCGCTCGCGGCGAAGTTGTGGGCAAGCCCCAGCGTGTGCCCGACCTCGTGCGCGGCGAGCAGCCGCAGGCGCGCCAGCACCATCTCGGCCATCGGATCGTGCTGTGTCGATGCCGCGCCGCCCTTGCCGTAGGGCGCGAGCAGCGCTTCGGCGATCAGGTAATCCTGGCGGCCACGCAGTGAGCCGAGCGTCACGTTGCCCTTGATGATCTCGCCGGTGCGCGGGTCGGATACCGGGAAGCCGTACGACCAGCCGCGCGTGTAGCGGTGCACCCACTGGACGATGTTGTAGCGATCGTCCATGGGATCGGCGCCCGCGGGCAGCAGCTCCACCTGGAAGGTGCCCGGTGCCCAGCCGGCGGCCTGGAAGGCCTGGTCCCACCAGCGCGCGCCCTCGAGGAGCGCGGAGCGGATCGGCTCGGGTGCGCCGCGATCGATGTAGTAGCGGATCGGCGCAACGGGCTTGCAGCTCGCGGTGCAGGCCGGGTCTTCCCTGATGAGCCGGTGGCGCACGATCAACTGCTGATCGATGGGCGCGCCGAGCGGCGCGGTGTAGTCGCGGTAGGTGAGATCGAAGAAGCCAGCGCGCGGATCGAAGCGCCGCGGCACGAAGCCCGGGCCCGGCAGCGCGGCGAACGCCTGGTGCTCGCGCACGGTGAGCGCGTGAGCATCGGGCGTCACGTCATCGACGAGACGGCTCCTGGCGGTCGAGTCGGTGGCGAAGGTGAGGATCGCCTCCACCTCGACGTTCCTGGGAAATGCGGCCGTGCCGTCGAGCGCGATCGCCGAGCGCGCCGGGTCGAGCTTGTAGGCGTCCTGTTTGCTGCGCGCGAGCGTCTCGGCGACGTTGTGCGCGTCACGCACGAAGAAGTCGGTGGCATCAACCAGCACCGCCGCGGACGTGCCGGCTGCCGCCGGAGCCTCGGCCTCGACCTTGAAACCCGCGAGCACCGACTCGGGGAAGGACTGCGTGACCGCGAGCTGCTCGGGCGCGGAGCCCGCGACGCTGCGGAAGTCCTGGTTGGGCTCGACCAGCAATACCCTGGGACCGATCCGCTCGAAGCGCACGATGCGCGCGCGCGCGACCTGGCCGCGGTCGAGTCCGAGATCGTTCGAGCCGACGCCGTAGGGGAGCGACTGCAGGTAGAGGAGATCGGTATCGAGGTGCGGGATCTCCAGATAGAGCTTGCCGCTCTTCTCATCCCAGTGCAGCGTCAGGAGCCCCGGCATGTGGCGCATCGCCGCCGTGCGCGCGGCGATGGTCGGCGGGCGGTCGGCGGCCTTCGCGCCGGGAGCGGGTGCGTCCGCCGGCCATGCGGCAGGCATGCAGGCGGCGAGGGCCGCGATCGTCAGGAAGCGTTTCAGTTCACGCGTGCGCATGTTGTTCTTGCCGTCCGGGGGCGGTGCGCGATTGGAGCATATCGGGCGCGCACTGGACAGGCGGCGGCTCCGGCCGAGGGGCCGGTGCGGGATCATTCAAAATCCAAAGTTCGATTTTTGTCGAACCCGGACGAGTTGAGCCCTCGTGATCCGGACCCCGCGCACGCGGGTCCTCACATCTGCGGCGCCCACGAGCTGCACCAGCCCGCGGCCTTCACCGCCTTGCCGGGGAAGAGCTGGCAGGGCCCCTGGGTCGAGCCATCGGGCCCCTGGTAGAGCGCGCACGTGGCGCAGCGGCTGCCGGCGGCGGCGGCGCTCGCCCGGGTGGCATCCTCGACGTACTTCACCGCTTGCGCTTGCGCCGAGCCCGGATCGAGAAGGGGCGCGGCAGCAGCGCTGTCGCCGGCGCGCGAGCGCGCGGCGGCGAGCGCCGCGAACGGCACGGCGAGAGCGAGCCGCGTGAGGAATCTTCGGCGGGCGGGCGAGCGCAGGAGCCTAGCTCGACGCCTGGGCCGCGTAGGTCTCCATCATGAGGCCGGTGCCGCCGCGCGAGACGTGTGCGACGACCGCGATGCGGCGATGCAGCTTGATGATGGTGCCCAGATTGATGGCGAAGGACAGGACGACCTGCTGTCCCTTGCGAAGCCCGAGATTGCTGGTCTCGATGAACACGCCCGTCGCGCTCAGATTCACGGCTTTGCAGAGTTTGCGGCGGCCG
>JAGWMP010000135.1 GCA_028871705.1 Gammaproteobacteria bacterium | reverse complement strand
CGCGGCGGCAAGCCGGTGTCGGCGCAACTCCCGGTCGGGGACCTGACCGCGATCACGCCGAGCGCTTACGCCGAATTCGGCGACGCCGTCGTCAACACCATGTCCTACCAGCTGGCGCGCGCCTACAACGTGCCGACCCGCGGCGCCTATGTCGCCAATCCCGGCTACGTGTTCGCCGCCGCGGCGATCCCGCGCGGCGCGGTGATCCTCGCCCTCAACGGCCACAAGGTCGACACGCTCGCCGACTTCGAGGCCGGCATCGCGCAGCTCGGCGGCGGCGACCACGCCACGGTGCGCTACCTCACCATCGACGACCCCAACGGCAGCCAGCTGCGCGCCATCCGCATGGACCGGCTGTGGTTCCCGGCGCACCACTGCGACCGCGACGACGTGCGCGGCTGGTGGGACTGCAAGGATCTCGCGCCGGGTCCGCAGCCCAAGTCCCCCGAGGTGAGCTCCACCGTCTTCCCGCGCTTCAGCGATCCGCGCCAGACGCAGCTCGCGCCCTCGCTCGTGATGGTCACCTTCGACATGCCGTACTCGGTGTCGGGCATCACCGAGCGCAACTACCACGGCACCGGCATCGTGGTGGACGCCGCGCGCGGCCTCGTGGTGGTGGACCGCAACACCGTGCCGGTGGCGCTCGGCGACGTCACCATCACCTTCGCCGGCACGGTGCAGGTGCCGGGGCGCGTGATCTATGTCCACCCGCTGCACAACTTCGCCATGGTTGCTTACGATCCGAAGCTCATCGGCACGACGCCGGTGCGCAGCGCGAAGCTCGTCCCGCGCGAGCTCGCCGCCGGCGAGCCGGTCTGGGTGGTGGGCCTCGCCGGCGACAGCCAGATGCGCTCGCGCAGCACCGAGATCGCCAGCATCGAGCCGCTCGAGCTGCCGCTGTCGCGCACCATGCGCTTCCGTGACGCCAACCTCGAGATCGCGCAACTGGTCAACCCGCCGGCCGACTTCGACGGCGTGCTCTCCGACAAGGACGGCAACGTGCTCGGCACCTGGTCGAGCTTCGCCTACGAGAACGGCCGCGAGCTCGCCCAGGACAACCGCGGCGTGCCGATCGAGCTGGTCGCCGACATGGTCGACCGGGTGCGCACCGGGCGCGCCCTCCATTCGCTCGAAGCCGAGTTCGCTGTGCTGCCGCTCGCGGGCGCGCGCGAGCTCGGTCTGCCGGCGGACTGGACCGAGCGCCTCGCGCAGCACACGCCGACGCGCCGCCAGGTGCTCTCGGTGGTGCGCCTGGTCGGCGGCTCGCCGGCCGCGCATCTGCTGCAGCAGGGCGACCTGCTGCTCGCGATCGACGGCAAGGTGGTGACGCGCTTCCGCGAGGTGGAGCAGGCCGCCGCCGACAAGGACCTGGTGCGGGTGAGCGTGTGGCGCGGCCGGGGCGAGCAGACCCTCGAGGTGCCGACCGCCGAGCTTCCCGGCACCGATGTCGAGCGCGTGGTCGAATGGGCCGGTGCGACGCTGCAGGAGCCGCATCGGGCGATGAGCGCGCAGCGCGGCATCGCGCCGCGCGGGGTGTACGTCGCCTACTTCGCCTACGGCTCGCCGGCGACGCGTTACGGACTCTTCCCGGGACGGCGCATCGTCGAGGTCGACGGCACGCCGACGCCCGACCTCGACAGCTTCCTCAGGGCGGTCACCGGCCGTCCCGACCGCTCCTCCGTACGGCTGAAGACCATCACCTGGAACAACGCGCCGGAAGTGATCACGTTGAAGCTCGACACGCACTACTGGCCCGCGTACGAGCTCCGGCACACGCCGGGCGGCTGGACGCGCACCGCGCAAGAGTAGTAGCCGCCGAAGTCCCGCACGGCGCTTGCGCGCGGTTGATGCTGTGCTGCCACAGCCGGTGCGCGCGCCCGCGGCTTGCTAGAATTCCTCTCATCCCTATGGTCCGAGTCGTCAGAGCCACCCAGGTCGAGATCGAGACTGCCGTGCAGGCGTTGCGCGACGGCGAGCTCGTGGCGTTTCCGACCGAGACGGTCTACGGGCTCGGCGCCAACGCGCAGAACCCGGCGGCGGTGCGGCGCATCTTCGAGGCCAAGGGGCGTCCCGCGAACCACCCGGTGATCGTGCATCTCGACAGCCCCAGGTACCTGCATCGCTGGGTGCGCACCGTACCCGATGCCGCCATGCGCCTCGCCGAGACCTTCTGGCCGGGCGCGCTCACGCTGGTGCTGCCGCGCGCCGCGCACGTGCACGACGTCGTCACCGGCGGCCAGGACACGATCGCGATCCGCGTGCCGGCGCACCCCATGGCGCAGCAGCTGCTCACCGCCTTCGGCGGCGGCATCGCCGCGCCTTCCGCCAACCGCTACGGGCGGCTGTCACCGACGCGCGCCGAGCACGTGCGCGAGGAGCTTGGCGATGCGGTGCGCATGGTGCTCGACGGCGGCGAATGCCAGATCGGACTCGAGTCCACCATCGTCGCCTTCGAGGGCCCGAACGCGCGCCTGCTGCGCCCGGGCAGCGTCACCGCGGCGCAGATCCGCGCCGTGGTCGGCGAGCTCGCAGTCGGCGCGGCGCAGCAATCCCCGCGCGTACCGGGCGGCACGCCGAGCCACTACGCCCCGGTCACGCCCATGACCATCGTGCCCGCCGGGGAGATCGACGCGCAGGCCGATGCCGCCTCCGGCGGCGGCAAGCGCATCGCCGTGCTGGCGCAGCGCCTGCCGCTGCGCTCGCACAAGTACGTCACCTGGATCAACGCCGGCCGCCGGCCCGAGAGCTACGGACACGACCTGTACAACAACCTGCGCACGCTCGACCGTGCCGGCTGCCAGCGGATCCTGGTGCAGGAGGTGCCGGAAGGCGAGCGCTGGGATGCCATCCGCGACCGGCTGCTGCGCGCGGCGACCAGCGTCGCGGCGAGCGACGACGGCACCGGCTCCGTGGCCGTGCTGCCCTGAAGAACCGCTGCCCGGTGCCGCGCGCGCGATTCATCGACCCGTTTCAGCCCACGGAAGTGCGCCGCCTGGTGCGCGAGTTCGGCTCGCCGCTCCTGATCCTCGACTGCGAGCGGGTGCGCGTGCAGTTCCGCAAGCTGAAGAAAGCGCTGCCGCACGTCGATCTGCACTATGCGTTGAAGCCCCTGCCGCATCCGGCGGTGGTGCGCACCGTGATCGCCGAGGGCGGGTTCCTCGATCTGGCCACCACCGGCGAGGTGCAGCTGGTCGAGAAGCTCGGCGTTGCGCCCGAGCGCTGCATCCACACCCACCCGATCAAGCGGCCCGCCGACATCGAGAACGCGCTCGCCTACGGCGTGCGCACTTTCGTCGCCGACAACCCCGATGAGATCGCCAAGTTCGCCGCGCACCGCGAGGCGGCGCAGCTGCTGCTGCGCGTTTCGTTCCGCTCGCCGGGCGCGGTCTGCGACCTGTCGCGCAAGTTCGGCTGCGATCCGGAAAGCGCGCTCGAGCTGGCGCGCGTCGCGGCCCGGCTCGGCATCGCGGTGCGCGGACTCTCGTTTCACGCGGGCTCGCAAACCCCCGACGCCGGCAAGCATGTCGAGGCGCTCGAGGCGTGTGCCAGGCTGATGGCGGCGGCGCGCCGCGAGAAACTCGGGATCTTCGACACGCTCGACATCGGCGGCGGCTTTCCGATCGACTACGGACAGCCGGTGCAGGACATCGGCCGCTTCTGCGCGCCGCTGCGCGCGGCGCTCGCACGGCTGCCGAGGCGCATCCGGGTGATCGCCGAGCCGGGGCGTTACATCGTCGGCCCCGCCGCCATAGGAGTCGCCTCGGTGATGGGGCGGGCGCAGCGCGAGGGCCACTGGTGGTACTACCTCGACGACGGGCTGTACGGCTCCTACAGCGGCCAGCTGTACGATCACGCCCGCTATCCGGTCGAGCCGCTGCGCGACAGCGACGAGCGGCTGCCCGCGGTGCTCGCCGGCCCGACCTGCGACAGCATCGACGTGATCGCCGAGAACCTCATGCTGCCGAAGCTCAAGGCGGGCGACCTGATCGTCGGGCGTGCGATGGGCGCCTACACGCGCGCGAGTGCCACCGAGTTCAATTTCTTTCCGCGTGCCACGGTGGTGGCCGTCAACGCGCGCCCCGGCGACAGCGGCGCCGTCGATCCGCTCGCCCTGTGAATCCGCCGATCCGCAACGTGGTGTTCGACATCGGCTGGGTGTTCGTGCGCCTGAAGTACCAGCCGCTGCTCGATCTGCTGCGTGCGCGCGGCGTCGAGACGCCCGACCTGCACACCGCGCTCAATGCCGCGGCGCTCGAGGAGCACGAGTCCGGCCGGCTGCATGGCTCGGGCCTCCTCGAGCGCATCGCGGCGCTCGGCCGCGAGCCGGTGCCGGTGGAGGAGCTCTACGCGCACTGGATCGGCATGTTCGAGCTCGAGCCCGCGATGGTCGAGCTCGCCCACCGCCTGAGCGAGAGCCACCGCGTCTATCTCCTCTCCAACATCGGCGACCTGCACTGGACGCACCTCAGCCGCGAGTACGGCCTGCACCGCGTCGGCCACGGCGCGCTGCCCTCCTACCTCGCCGGCGTCATGAAGCCGCACGCGGGCATCTACGCGGAGGCCGAGCGGCGCTTCGCGCTCGAGCCCGCCGCGACGGTGTTCATCGACGACCGCGCCGACAATATCGACGCCGCACGCCGCCGCGGCTGGCACGGCATCGTGCACGGCGGCTACGCGAGCACCGTGGAGGCGCTGCGTGGCCTCGGCGTCGAGTGCTGAAGGAGGCCGATCATGAACCCGGTCCTGTCGGCGACGCTGCTCCTCATGGCCTCGAACGTCTTCATGACTTTCGCCTGGTACGCGCATCTGAAGAATCTCGCGGACCGGCCCTGGTACCTGGCGGCGCTCGTGAGCTGGGGCATCGCCTTCTTCGAGTACCTGCTGCAGGTGCCCGGCAACCGCATCGGCTACACGGCGCTGTCGCTGCCGCAGCTGAAGATCCTGCAGGAGGTGATCACGCTCACGGTGTTCGTGCCGTTCGCGGTGTTCTACATGGGTAAGCCCCTGAAGCTCGATTATCTGTGGGCGGCGCTGTGCATCCTCGGGGCGGTCTATTTCGTGTTCCGCGCGCCGGCGAGCTCATGAAGAGCGACAGCGTCACCGAGCCCACCACCGCGATCCATGAGCTGGTGAGCGCGGCGCGCGAAGGCCGCGAGCCGCGCGTCATCGCGCGGCTTTATTCCGGTTGGGCGGTGTTCGGCGAGCGGCAGTTCGTGCGCGGCTACGCGCTCCTGCTGCCGGACCCGGTGGTGCCGACGCTGAACGCGCTCGGCGTCGAGGGCCGCAGCGCCTTCCTCACCGACATGACGCGCCTGGGGGATGCGCTCCTCAAGGTCACGGGCGCCGCGCGCATCAACTACGCGATGTTCGGCAACGAGGAGCCGGCGCTGCACGCGCACGTGATTCCCCGCTACGCCGATGAGCCCGAGCAACTGCGTACCCGCCATCCGTGGGCCTACGACTGGGCGGCGGCGCCCGCGTTCGAGCGCGCCTCCTGCCAGGATCTCGCCGATGCGCTGCTGCGTGAGCTCGAACGTCTCGGCGTGGCGAAGCCGATGCGCTTTGCGCCCGGGGCCAACGCCCCGGGCGGCTGAGGCGCGGCCGCTTACTTCGGGGCCGGCATGCTGGCCGGCGGTGGCGAGTTCGGCGTGTCGGGCGGGTTCACGGGCGGCTTGCCGGTCGCCTTCGGCAGGGCCGCCGCCGGCACGGCACCCGGCACCGCCTTCGATCCCGTCGGCGGGTTGGCGGAGGCGGGGGGTGCGGCGGCCGCCGGCTTCACGCTGATCAGCTCCACGTCGAAGATCAGCGCCGAGCCCGGCGGGATCGGCGGCCGCGAGCGCAGGTCGTAGGCGAGCTGCGGCGGAATGTAGAGTTTCCATTTCGAGCCCGGCTTCATCAGCTGCAGCGCCTCGGTCCAGCCGGGGATCACGCGGTCGACCTCGAAGGTCGCCGGCTGGCCGCGCTTGTAGGAGCTGTCGAACTCGGTGCCATCGAGGAGCGTCCCGCGGTAGTTCACCGTCACCGAGTCGCTCGCCTTGGGCGAGTCGCCGCTGCCGGCCTTGACCTCCTCGTACTGCAGCCCCGTCTTGGTCGTCACGACGCCGGGCTTCCTGGCGTTCTCGGCGAGGAACTTGGCGGCGGCACGATGGTTGGCCTCACCCGCGGAGGTCGCGAGCTGACGGATGTTCTCGCGGTCCTGGTCGCCGACGGTCACCTTGCCGCTGATGGCATCGCGTACGCCCTGGGCGATCTTTGCCGAGTTGATCGCCTCGGGCGTCACGCCGGTGTTGCGCAGCTGCTCGCCCCACATGAGGCCGAGGCTGTAGCTCTCGGCGCTCCTGGAGTCGGGTGCGGCGGCCTGGCCCTTCGCGGCGGGCTTCCTGGCCGGCGCGGCGGCCGCGGGAGCGGCGGCGGACCCGGAGGCCGCCGACCCGGAGGCCGGTGGCTGCTGCGCCTCGGCAAGCAGCGCGACGGTGAGTGCGCCGGCGGCCACTGCGCTCGTGAGGAGAGGAATTCGGCCGCGGCGTCGCGCGCGCAATGTCATGGGGATCCCTTCGGGTTTTGAGTGCGGGGCGAGAGTTTCGCCGATCCCGCACGGCCGTGCCAGCGAGTCCGTGGTGCGCTACCTCGCGAGGCGAAACTCCCCGCCTTTCTCGAGCGCCCGCTGGTACGCCGGCCGGGCGTGGATGCGCTCGAGGAAGCTCACGATCCCCGGCCCGAGCGCGAGCCCGCCGCGGGCCGCGGCCGCCTCGAGCGGAAAGCTCATCTGCACGTCCGCCGCCGTGAAGGCATCGCCGGCGAACCAGGCGGACTTGCCGAGCTCGCCTTCCCAGAACTCCACATGCGTCCTGATCTGCGGATCGACGAAACCTTCCTGGACGCTCGCGGCAATTCTGCGAACCAGCGGACGCAGCAACGCCGGCGCGCCGCGCGGCAGCCGTGTGAAGACGAGCTTCATCAGGAGCGGCGGCATCGCCGAGCCTTCGGCGTAGTGCAGCCAGTAGGTGTAGCGCAGCCGCTCGGGCGTGCCGGCCGCCGGCCGCAGCCGGCCGTTACCGTAGGTATCGAGCAGGTACTCGAAGATCGCGCCGGACTCGGCCAGCGTGTGCGCGCCGTCGGTCACCACCGGCGACTTGCCGAGCGGGTGCACGCGTTTCAACTCCGGCGGGGCGAGCAGCGTCGCCGGGTCGCGCTGGTATTTCTCGATGCGGTAGTCGCAGCCGAGCTCCTCGAGGAGCCACAGGACCCGCTGCGAGCGCGAGTTGTTGAGGTGGTGGACGGTGATCATGGCGGTTACGGTGCCAAATGCCGGAAGTTTCTACAATGTGCCCCATGGAGAACCCCAGCGTGGACCGCCAGTTCGCCGATCCGCGGCTCGCCGCGCTCTACGACCGGCTGCACCCGCTGTCGCCCGTGATCCGCGATTTCTACCTGCCGCCGATGCTCGCGGCGCCGGCGGTGCTCGATGTCGGCTGCGGCACGGGCGCCCTCCTCAAGGCGGCGCGCGCCGCCGGTCACCGCGGGCGGCTGTGCGGGCTGGATCCCGCCCCGGCGATGCTCGCCGTGGCGCGCGCCCGTGCGGACGTCGAGTGGACGGAGGGCGATGCGGCCTCGATGCGCTTCGAGCGCGAGTTCGATCTCGCCGTGATGAGCGGGCATGCATTCCAGGCGCTGCGCACGGATGCGGCGATCGGGGCGGCGCTCGCGGCGCTGCGCCGCGCGCTCAAGCCCACGGGGCGTCTCATCTTCGACACGCGCAATCCGGGCGCGCGGGCCTGGGAGCGGTGGACGCCCGAGCACGCCGTCGAGTTGCGCGATGCGGACGGCACGCGCGTGCGCGTCACGCTCGAGGTCGTGGCGCCTTTCGACGGACGGCGCGTGGTCTTCCTCGAGACCTATAGCGGCCCGCACTGGAGCGAGCCGCTCGCGAGCCGCTGCGAGCTGCGCTTCTGCGATGCGCGCGAGCTCGGCGAATTTCTCGGGCAGGCGGGCTTTCTCATCGAGGCGCAGTTCGGCGACTTCGACCGCTCGGCGCTCGCGCCCGCGAGCCCCGAGATCCTCACGCTGGCGCGCTTGACCGCGCAGGCGGGCAGCCGGCCGCCCGGGTGAGCTGTCGGCCGCTCAGGCGAGATCGGCGAGTGCCGCCGGCACGTGCCGGCGCAGCAGCAGAGTGCGTGCCTCCCATTGTCCGGCCGCGGGCAGCTCCTCGAGGAAGCTGACCTCGCCGCCCGCGAGCAACGCCGTCGGCACGCCGTCGCGATAGAGCACGCGGTTGCCGGCGAGCGCCGGCAGCCGCGCGCCCGGGGTGATGATGCCGGCGAGGTTGAGCGGGTCGGCGCCCGAGAGCGCGACGTAGTGTCCCTCGCGCGGCTTGCGCCGCGCCTCGCGCAGCAGCGCAATCGCCTCGGGTGCCGCGTACTGCTCGCCGGTGACGCCGGCGATGAAGCGTCCGCCGCGGATCTCGCCGCGCGCCTCGAGCCGCCGGCAGCAGGTGAGGAGGTCGCGCCACGGCGGCAGCCAGTCCGCCTCGCGCGCCAGCAGCCGCCAGAACACCACGCCCCAGCGGCGCAGGAGCGTGCGCACCACGTGCTCGGCCAGCTCCTCTTCCCGGGCGCGATCCGGCGGTGCCGCGGCGGCGCGGCCGTCGCGGCCGCTGCGCGACCAGCGGCCCGCGGCGTCCATGCCGAAGAGCGCCACGCGCCGCCGGCGCCGGCCGCCTGCCGCGGAGCGGCGCCGCTCCGAGGGCACCAGCAGCGCCCGCAGTCCCGCGAAGCTGTCGGAATTGACGAGTCCG
>JAGWMP010000134.1 GCA_028871705.1 Gammaproteobacteria bacterium | reverse complement strand
GCTCGGGAGACACCGCACGCGCGGCGGCGGTGGCTGCTTCGAGCGGCTTCAGTCCCCGGCGCACCGACACGACGGTGACCAGGGCCGACACGGTGAGCACGGTCACCAGGCCCGCGAGCAGAATGACATCGACCTCGTGCAGCAGCTGCTCGCGCCGCTCGCCGGCGCCCGCGGAGGCCGCGAAGCTGCTGACGATGTTGCGGTCGACGAGCTGATCGACGACCAGTTGGAAGGCCGCGAGGGTGAGTCCCACGCCGAGCAGCAGCGAGAACAGCAGCCGGCGCCGCAGCGAGCGGCTGACCCATTCACGGAACACGGTAGCCAAAGCCCCGGCGCGTCTCGATGAGGGTGGGGAGCCCCGCCTTGTCCAGCTTGGCGCGCAAGGTACTGATCACCACCTCGATCACCCGGTCGGACGCATCGCTCAGGCCGTCGTAGAGCCGCTCGAACAAGGCGGCGCGGGTGAAGCTGCGGCCACGGTGCCGCAGCAACGTCTCGAGCAGCGCATATTCCTTGGGGGTGAGCGGCAAGGGCGCGCCGCGCGAGGAGGCGACGCGCGCGTTGGTATCGAGGGCGAGATCGCCGCACACGAGCTTGCTCGATATCTCCCCGTAGTGGCGCCGCAGCAGCGCGAGCACCCGCGCCTTGAGCTCGGCGAAATCGAAGGGCTTCAGCAGATAATCGTCGGCGCCGAGGTTCAGAGCGCTCACCCGATCCTCGATCTGGTCGCGCGCCGACAGCACCAGCACGCGCGTGCGCGCCGGCATCCTGCGCAGGGCGCGCAGCACCTCGAGCCCCGGCACCTGCGGCAGCATCAGATCCAGAACGAGGATGTCGTACTCGTGCAGCTTCAGGTACTCAAGCGCCGCGCCGCCGTCGGCGGCATGGTCGACGGCAAAGCCCTCGCCACGAAAGCCCGCTACCAGCGCCGCGGACAGGCGCGCCGAATCTTCGACCAGCAGCAGCTTCACGGCTACGGATCTTAGCGCCCTTTGAGCCAAACCAAAGCTTTCCGAGGCAGGCTGCACGGGCGGCGCCGGGCAGCGCCAGCATGGGGCAGGGCACCGTGATGATCACTCCAATCAGGGCCGGGGTCGCGTGGCGGGTTGGCTGGCTTGCGACCGCGTGCGCATCGGGCGTGATGGCCGCCGGCTGCGCCGCGCAGCAGCCGCCCACGGCCGCACCGCCGGCGGCGCCGGCCGGATTCGAGCCTGCGGCCGCGGCCGCGAGTCCCGCCTGGCCGGGCCAGGGCTGGTACCGGGGCTTCGGCAGCGAGGAGCTCGACGCACTGGTGGACTTCGCCGTCGGGCACAACGCGGATCTGGCGCAAGCGGGCGAGCGGGTGGCCCAGGCGGATGCGCGCGCGCGTCAGGCGGGCGCGCCGATTCTGCCGAGTGTGAGCGCCGATGCCGGCGCCAATTACCTTGCCGGTCATTCCGCGCAGGGCGCGGGCCACGAGCTCGACTGGCTGGCGATGCCGTCGGCGAGCTACGAGGTGGACTTCTGGGGCAAGAACCGCGCCGCCGCGCACGCCGCGCTGCTCGAGGCGGGTGCCTCGCGCGCCGAGCGCGCGACGGTGCAGCTGACCATTCTCGGGGCGGTCGCCGACGAGTACTTCGACGTGCTGGCGCTGCGCGAGCGTCTGGCGGTGGCGCGCTCGAACCAGGAAGCGGCGCAGGGCATTCTCGCGGCTGTCGAGGCGCGCTTCGGTGCCGGCCTCGCCAGTCCCGCGGATGCCGCGCTGCAGAGGGCTGCCCGCGATCGCGCGCAGATCGCCGTCGCCGATCTCGCGCGCCAGGAGACGCAGGCGCGTGCCGCGCTCGCACTGCTGCTCGGGCGCATGCCGGAAGATTTCGAGGTCAGCGGCAGCTCGCTCGACTCGTTGAGCGAGCCGGTGGTGTCGGCGGGCCTGCCGTCGGAACTGCTGATGCGCCGGCCCGACGTGGCGGCGGCCGAAGCGAATCTGCGTGCCGCCAGCGCCGACCTCACGGCGGCGCGCGCCGCGCTGTTTCCGAGCCTCGCGCTCACCGCCGCGGCGGGAATACAGAATCCGGCTTTGCCGGGCACCGTCCTCACCATTGCCGGCGCCGGGCCCTCGCTCTCGCTGGCGGCCAGCCTGACGCAGCCGATCTTCGATCATGGACGGCTGCTGGCTCAGCGCGATGAGGCCGCGGCGCGCGAGCGCGAGCTGCTGGTGGCCTACCGGGCGGCGATTCTCGCGGCGCTCGTCGACGTCGAGAACGCCCTCGGCGCGCTGCAGCAGCTCGATGCAACCCGCAGCTTCCAGCAGGGCAGTCTCGAGGACAGCACGCGCGCCTTCGAAGGCGCGCGACTGCGCTACGAGCACGGCGCGGGCGATCTGCTGACGCTGCTCGAGGCGCAGCGCGCGCTCTACGAGGCGCGCGACCAGTTCATTCAATATCGGCTGGCGCGCCTCGAGGCGCTGGTCGGGCTGTGCAAGGCGCTCGGCGGCGGGTGGCGCGCGCCCGATGCGGCGGCGGCGGCGCGTGGTTCCGGGGGGCAGCATGCGAGCTCCTAGCCCGCGGCGGCCGTGGTGCGCGGCGGCCTGCTGCGCGGCACTGGCGCTGGCCGCCTGCCGGCAGGGTGCGCCGCCCGAGGCGGCAGCACCGGCCGCGGACCAGGAGCGCAGCGTCCCGCAGCCGCCGGGCCTGACCCTCGAGCCCGCGGAGGTCGCCAAGGCCGGTATCGTCACCGTGCCCGCCGCGCCCGCGATGCACGCTCCCGAGAGCGGCGGCTACGCGCTGGTCGTGCCGCGGGAAGCCATTGCCCAGGCGGTCGCCGAGCTGACGAGCGCGGCGGCCGTCGAGCGCGCGAGCCGTGCGGCGCTCGCCCGCGGGCGTGGCCTCGCCGGAACCCCGGGGGCGGTGCCGGTCGAGGCACAGGAGGCGGCCGAGCGGCAGGCCGCGGTCGATCACGCGGCGCTGGTATTGGCCGAGCAGCGCCTGTCGGCGGCCTACGGCAGTGAGGCGCCATGGAAGGGCAACTACGCGAGTCCGCTCCTGTCGGGGCTCGCCGCCGGCGCGCGCAAGCTGGCGCGCGTCACCTTTCCGCTGGGCGCGCTCGGCGCCGCGACACCCGCGAAGCTGCGCTTCATGCATCTCGGCGCCGCGCCGGGCCGCGGCAGCTTCGAATCGGTGTCGGTGTGGGCCGCGCCCGCGGACTCGAGTATTCCCGGCAGGAGCTTCTTCGCCCTGCTGAAGGCGGGCGATGCCAGCGAGGGCGAGCGGCTGCTCGCGCGCGCGCCGACGGGCGCGCCCGAGGCCGGCGTGCTCGTGCCGTATGCAGCCGCGGTGATCAGCGGCGGCCGGTACTGGTGTTATGTCGAGGTCAAGCCCGGCGCGTTCGTGCGCACGGGAATCGACGTCGACATGCCGACCGAGGCGGGATACTTCGTCAGGACGGGCGTCGCGCCCGGCGCGCAAATCGTCACACGGTCGGCGGCGGAGCTGCTGGCGCGTGAGTTGAATCCCAGCCCCGCGGCGGACTGATCATGATGCGCGCGCTGGTCGCACTGTGCGTGCGGCATTTCGGCTCCGTGACCGCGCTCAGCGTGCTGGCGCTGGCACTCGGCTCGTGGGGCGCGCTGCGTGCGCCGCTCGACGTATTTCCGGAGTTCGTGCCATCGCAGGTCGAGATCCAGACCGAAGCCCCGGGCTTCGCGCCGCAGCAGGTCGAGGAGCTGATCACCAAGCCGATCGAGAACGCCGTGAACGGGGCGTCGGGACTCGCGACGCTGCGCTCGGAGTCCATTCCCGGACTGTCGGTAGTGTCGGTCACCTTCGGCGGCAGCATCGACGTGCACGTGGCACGGCAGGGCATCTCGGAGCGGCTCGCCGAGCTCGGCAGCAGCCTGCCCGCCGGGGCCGGCACGCCGAAGCTGTCGCCGCTCGTGTCGAGCACGATGGATCTGCTCAAGATCGGGCTGCTGTCGGACCAGGTCGATGCCTACACGCTGCGCGACGTCGCCGACTGGGTGATCAAGCCGCGGCTGCTCGCCGTGCCGGGGGTCGCGCACGTCATCGTCTTCGGCGGCAGCGTGCGCCAGATCCACATCCTGCCGGATACCGCCAAACTCGCCACCTACGGCATCACCCTCGGTGACGTGGCGGAAGCGGCGCGCGCGGCACTGCCGCTGCGCGGCGCCGGCTTCATCGACACCTCCGCGCAGCGCGTGCTCATCCGCTCGCCGACGCCCGCGCCCGATGCACAGGCGCTCGGCGCCGCGGTGATCGCCACGCGCGGCGGCACGCCGCTGCTGCTGCGCGATGTCGCGGAGGTGCAAGTCGCGCCCGCCCTGCGCTCCGGCGACGCGCTCATCATGGGCAAGCCAGGCGTGATGCTGTCGCTTGCGAGCCAGTACGGCGCCAACACCCTGAGCGTCACCCATGCGCTGGAGCGCGCGCTGGCCGGCCTCGAGCCCTCACTGCGGGCGCGTGGAATCACTCTGTACCCCGCCCTGCACCGGCCCGCCAACTTCATCGAGCGGGCGCTCGGCAACCTGGAAGAGTCGCTGGCGCTGGCGGGGCTGCTGATCCTCGCAGTGTTGTATCTGTTCCTGCGGGACTGGCGCGTCGCACTGGTCGCTTTCAGCGCGATTCCGCTGTCGCTGCTCGCCGCGGTCGCGGTGCTCGATCGCTTCGGCCTCACGCTGAATACCATGACCATGGGCGGGTTTGCCGTGGCACTCGGCGTGCTGGTCGACGACGCGATCATCGGCATCGAGAACATCCTGCGGCGGCTGCGCGAGAACGCGCAGCTCGGCGCGCCGCGTCCGCGGCTCGATATCGTCCGCGAGGCCTCGCTCGAGGTGCGCGGGCCGGTCATCTACGCGACGGTGGTGGTGGTGGTCGTGTTCCTGCCGGAGCTGTTCACCTCGAGCGTCGAGGGACGCTTCGTCGGCCCGCTGGCGCTCGCTTTCATTTGTGCCGTGAGCGCCTCGCTCGTCGTGGCGATGACCGCGACGCCCGCGCTGTGCGCGCTGTTTCTGCGGCGTCACGCGGCCGCGGCGCAGGAGGCGCACTGGCTGCGGGCCCTGAAGGCGTGGCAGCGGCGCGCAGTGCAGCTCGTGGAGGCGCACCTCAGGGTCGTGGTGCTGACGCTGCTCGCGCTCGCGATCGGCGCCGCGGCCGTGCTGCCCTTCCTCGGTGGCACCTTCATGCCGGACTTTCGCGAGGGTCATTTCGTCCTGCAGGTCTCGAGCTCCATCCCCGGGACTTCCCTCGGGGAGATGCTGAACCTCGGCGAGCGCATCAGTGCCGACGTGCTCGCGCTGCCGTACGTCAGCACCATCGAGCAGCAGGTCGGGCGCGCCGAGCTCGGCGAGGATACCTGGGGTCCGCACCGCAGCGAGTTCCACGTGGAGTTCAAACCCGACGTAGCTGTCGACGAGAGCGCCGCACAGCAGGCGCTGCGCGACATTCTCGAGCGTTATCCGGGGATCCAGAGCGAGGTGGTCACGTTCCTCGGCGACCGCATCAGCGAGAGCCTGAGCGGCGATACCGCCCAGGTCGCCATCAAGGTGTTCGGTGACGATCTGGACGTTCTCGATGCGACCGGTGCGCGGATCGCCGCGGCGCTCAAGGGCGTCAGGGGGATCGTGGATCTGCAGCTCAAGCGCGAGAGCGGCACGCCGGTCATCGCGATTCAACCGCTGCCAGAGGCGCTGGCGGCGACGGGTCTGAAGGTCCAGGACGTGCTCGACACCATTCAAACCGCCTATGCGGGCGCCGAGGTCGGTCAGACATTTCGCGGCACCCGCACGGTCGACGTAGCGGTCCTGCTGCCGGATGCGTTACGGCATCGGCCGGAGCAGCTCGCGCGGCTCATGATCGCGAGCCCGCTCGGGCCGGTGCCGCTCGCGCAGGTCGCCCGTATCGAGGTCACCAGCGACCGCTACAGCATCCAGCACGACGGCGGTCAGCGACTCGTCAGCGTGACATTCAACGTGAGCGGGGCATCGCTCCAGGGCGTGGTGCAGGAGGCGCGCCGTGCCATCGCGGCGGCGGTGGTGCTTCCGGCCGGCGTCTATCTGGAGTACTCGGGCGCGGCCGAGGCGGAACGCCAGACGCGCAACGAGCTCGCGCTTTACTCGCTGCTGGCGCTGGCGCTGATTCTCCTCATCCTGTTCGTCTCGTTCCGTTGGCGCGCCAACAGCTATCTGGTGCTGGCGAACCTGCCCTTCAGCCTGATCGGCAGCGTGTTCGCGATCGCCGTGAGCGGCGTCGGCATCTCGCTCGGGAGCCTGGTGGGCCTGGTCACGGTGTTCGGGGTGAGCGCCCGCAACGCCATCCTGCAACTGGCGCACTACGAGCATCTGGTCGAGCTCGAGGGCGCGGCCTGGGGCCCCGAGCTGGTACTGCGCGGCGCCAACGAGCGGCTCATTCCGATCCTGATGACCGCGGCGGTCACCGCGCTCGGCCTGACGCCGCTCGCCCTGGGACTGCATCGCCCGGGTCAGGAGATCGAGGGACCGATGGCGGTGACGGTGCTCGGTGGACTGGTATCGTCGACGCTGTTGAACCTGGCGGTGCTGCCGGCACTGGCGCAGCGCTACGCGCGGCCCCGCACGTCACCGGGATCTGAGCCCTGAGCTCGGCAAGGGGACGCCGCGCACTCACGGGCCTCGTGCCAGTACCCCGCGCATCAGGTACTCCCCGGTCGCGTCCGGAACGAACTGCGCGGAGGCGAACGAGCGGCGCGGGTCCGCACCCGGCCAGCCGATGCCCATCAGATCGGCCACCGTGTGGAAGAAGTCGTGGCTGCGGATCTCCTTCGCGCAGTTGGCCGCGAGTGCGGCCACCTTGGCGGGGTGGGCGGCGCGATACGCTGCGTTCACCCATACGAACGCCGGGATCTCGAATTCGGCCGGCACGTAGTGCGCCGAGCCGTGTCCGACGGCGCCGTTGTCGAGGTACGGCGAAGCTTCGCCATGATCCGGGACGAAGGTCACCGTGGCGGGGACCGGGAGCGTCTGCGCCGCCTCGATGACCTGCTCGAAAAACCAATCGGTGTAGAGCACCGAGTCGTCATAGGTATCGGCGAGGTCCGGAATTAGCGCCCGGCTCGTGGTTCGTGAAGTCAGCAGCGACTGTCTTTGCGGCGAGCCGAAGCGCTGGAAGCTCTTCGGGTAGCGCAGGTAGTACTCCCAGTGCGATCCCATGACGTGCATGCCGATCAGCCGCGCCCGACCGGCGCGCATGAGCTCGCGGCGGTAGGCCGGCAACAGCACCTCATCGAGCGAGCGGCGTCCGAAGAATCCTTCGTGCAGGTCCGGCGGATACTCCAGATGGTCAGCGGTGACCCCGATCGAGGTGGAAACGCTCATGTCCTGATTGACCAGCCACGCCGTGGAGTAACCCGCTTCCTTCGCGAGGTCGAGCAGGGTGCCGGTGAACGGGTGGCTCTCCGCGACCTCGCGGGGCGTCAGCCCGGTAAGGATCAGCGGCACGGCGTATTCGGTCAGATTGGCGTCGGCCATCGCATCCGACAGCAGGAAGAGGCCACCCTCGTGCCGCAGGCGGTCGAGGAAAGGCGTGGTGGGGCGTGCATACCCGTAGGCGGACCAGGACGCGCGTCGTGCCGATTCGCCGACGATCAGCACGTGAACTTCCTCCCTGGTCGCGGTACGGACGGCGTGATAAGGAGTCTTGACGACCAGAGCCCCGCTCAGCTCCGCATGCGCCCGCGGGATGTCCAGGCCGAAGAACAGCAGGCTGCCGATGTATGGGTTGAGGGCGAGGCCCGCGTTCACCCGTGCCGAGGCCTGCGCGGCATAGCCGATCAGCGGCACGGCGAGTACCAGCAGCACGCGGCCGGCGAGGGTGGTGTGGTGCGAGCGGAAGACCGCGGTCGCGGGAGCGCGCAGGGCGAGCAGCAGATAGGCGACGACCACTCCGGCGATGGGCAGCAGCAGCCACTTGTCCGGCCACAGCCCGAAGAGGCCGCGGATCTCCTCCCAGGAGGCGCCCGACAGCAGCAGCGCCGCGGTGCGCCCCGGCACGCCGCCGGAGAGCAGCGCGTAGGCGGTGTAGGCGCAAGCGAGCAGCCAGAACGGAAAGGCGATGAGAAAGAACCG
The DNA here is from genome assembly GCA_028871705.1 of Gammaproteobacteria bacterium. Lineage (GTDB taxonomy): Bacteria > Pseudomonadota > Gammaproteobacteria > Steroidobacterales > Steroidobacteraceae > 13-2-20CM-66-19. Next base: position 705 of record JAGWMP010000134.1, on the reverse strand, counting down.
CCGCCAGGTCCCCGCGCAAGTGGCGACCAGGAAGGCCACCAGCACCGTCGTGAGTGCGAGGATCACGACACTGTAGGCGGCCGCGCCGCGCAGCGACCAGAGCAGCATGGCGATCAGGGGCACGCTCGCCAGCGTGGCAACGGTGCCGAAAGCAACCCGGGTTCTGTGCATGAACGCTCATTCGCCGATGATGGGGCGGATTCTATACACTGCTCCGCACCCGCAGTCATGGGCAAGGTCGGCAGATGGCGAATGTGATGCGTTACGACCGCGGCGCCATCGGCTTTCACTGGAGCATGGCGCTGCTCTTCGTCGTCGTCGGGGTGCTCGGTCTGCTGCACGACTCCTGGCCGCGTGCCACGCAATCGTTCTGGATCAACTGCCACGCGCTGCTCGGCCTGCTGTTGTGGGTGTTGCTCATGGCGCGGTTCGGCTGGCGCGCTGCCCACCCGCCGCCGCCGCTGCCGGCCGCGGCGGGCGAGCTCTCGCGGCGGCTGTCACGCCCGGTTCATCTGCTCATCTACCTGCTCCTGTTCGTGACCCCGATCATCGGCATCGTGACCTTCATCTGGCACGGCCGGGTATTCGACTTCGGGGTCTTCAGGGTGGACTTCGGCGTGGCGAAGAACCGCGCGGTTTTTCACCCGACCGAGGAGATCCACATGTATCTCGCGTACGCGCTGTTCACGCTCGCGGGACTGCATG
>JAGWMP010000133.1 GCA_028871705.1 Gammaproteobacteria bacterium | reverse complement strand
CCCGCTATTCGCGTCCGAGCCGTGCCTGGCCGGTGCTGTTGCTGTCCGCAGGCGCGGCGCTCTTCAACACGGCGCGCGCCGAGGAGCCGCCCGCCGAACCCGCCCGGCAGCGTGAGATCGATGCCCTCGCCGCGCAGCTGCGGGCCGTGCAGGCGCAGCTGCGCGAGGTCGTGGAGCAGAACAAACAGCTGCTCGAGCGCGAGCAGCGGCTCGAGCAGCAGTTGGCGGCGGGCGCGGCGCTGCCCGCGGGAGCCGCACTGGCCGCGAACCCGGCACCGGCCGGCGCTGGCGCCGCGGCACCGCCCGCGGCGAGCCCCGTGCCGCCGTCCAATCCGGCACCGCCCGTCGCAGCCGGACCGCTCGCCGCGCAGTCCGCCTACAACGGCTCGCCCTTCGGCGGACTCAAGCTCTGGGGCTACGGTGAGGCCTACTACACGGACCCGACGCATGATGGCGCGCGCGCCCAGGCGGATCTCGCCCGCGCTGTGTTCGGCATCGGCTACACCTTCAACGAGCGCACCGAATTCAACTCCGAGTTCGAGGTCGAGCACGCGGTGGCATCGGCCGGCGACGTCGGCGAATTCGAGGTCGAGCAGTTCTACATCGACCGCCAGCTCGACGACCGGGTGGCGCTGCGCGCCGGGCTCTTCCTCATGCCCTTCGGCTTCCTCAACGAGCACCACGAGCCGACCAACTTCTACGGCGTACAGCGCAACTTCGTCGAGACGCTGATCATCCCGAGCACCTGGCGCGAAGGCGGCCTCAACCTGCACGGCGACACGGCCGCCGGCTTCAGCTGGAACGCGGGGCTCACGACCGGATTCGATCTCTCGAAGTGGAATTTCACGCCGCAGTTCCCGCTCTACGTCACCGCGCTCGATCTCGAGGACAGCGACTCGGCGCCGCTGCAGGCGACGCATCAGGAGCTCGGGCTCGCCAACGCGCAGCATCTGAGCGAATACCTGGCGCTCAACTACTACGGCATACCGGGCCTCGATGTCGGTGGGGCCATCAGCACCGGCGATGCGGTCAAGGTGCCCGCGCCCCCGAACGCGCCGCTGCCGGGCAACCAGCGGGTGACGCTGTGGGAGACGCATGCGCGCTGGACGCCGGGGAAGTTCGACCTGGCGGCGCTCTATGCGCACGGCGCGATCGGCAACCTCGCCGCCGCGAACGCCGCGAACCCGGGCTCGCCCAATCCCCTCCCCTCGCAGTTCTACGGCTGGTACCTGCAGGGCGCCTGGCAGGCCTACGAGAACGGCGACTACCGACTCGCGCCGTTCGTGCGCTGGGAGTACTACGACCTGGGCGCGGCCTACCAGGGCACGCCGGGACCGGTGGTGCCGCCCGGCAGCGTGCCGCTCTCGGCCAGCCCCGGCGATTACGGCTACTGGCCCGTGAGCCGCGATCGCGTCTGGACGGTGGGCGCGAACCTCTACGTCACGCCGCACGTGGTGTTCAAGGTCGACTACCAGACGTTCGAGCTCAACAAGGACTTCACGCGGATCGACCTGGGGCTGGGTCTTGCGTTCTGAGGAGACGCGCCTCGAAGCGTGTCAGGAGCGCCGCGCACTGCGCCGGCGCGCATACCAGCGCGCATTTGGCGAGCCCGTCGGCCCACACCGCGCGCGGCGCGAGCACCGTCGCACGGCCGGCGATGACACGCCCGACGTCGGCGCCGTGGTAGTAGCCGCGATGCTCGGGCGGCCGCCGCGGCTCATCCGCCGCGCTGCTGGCGAGCGCCGCGTCGGCGAGCTCGACCACCATGGCCGCCGCGCCCGCGTCGCAGTGAATCCGGTGGCGGCGCGTACCGAAGACGGCGAGATCGCCGCCCGCATTCACCAGGCCACCGCCCGCGCCCGCGTCGCGCAGCGCCGCCAGCGCGCGGTCCACCGCGTAGCCCTGGGCGATGCCGCCGAGATCGATGCGCAGGCGGGCGTGCAGGCGCGCCGCGTGCGGCGCGATGAGCTCGAGCGCGTCGAGCCGCCCCGCCGATTCGGGCAGACACGGATCGAAGGCGCCCGCCGAGGCGGCGTGCAGCTCGCGGCTCAATTGCAGCACTTCCCAGGTCCAGGGATGGAGCTCGACCCGCGTGCCCGGCGCCGCGGCGTTGAGCGCGGCGAGGCTGCTGCCGCCGCGCTCGGGATGCATGACGCGCTCGACCGTCTGGATGGCATCCCAGGCCGCGGCGAGCGCTGCCTCCGCGACACCCGCGCGCGCCTCGGCTTCGATGGCGACGAAGGTGCCGAGTGCGACGCGCAGTCGCGTATGCGCCGTTGTGGTTGCCATCGTCCTAAATGATAATGATTCACGTTAGCAGCGGCGAATAACCCGTGCGTCAGCTCCTACCTATTCCAGGAATCGTGCTGGCGACGTTGCTGCCCGCACCGGTCGTGGTCGCGGCCGACTACCTGAGTCTCGATGCCGCGCAGCATGCGGTGTTTCCCGCCGCCGATGCGTTCGCGCCCGTGGTCGTGGCGCCGAGCCGGGAGCAGCTCGCGGCGCTCCTGTCGCAGGCCGGCCCGCAGCCCCCGCACGGCAACATCCGCATCTGGAAGGCGACCCGCGCCGGCACACTGCTCGGCTACGTGTTCATCGACGAGGTGATCGGCAAGGAGAGCCTCATCACCTACGCGGTCGGCATCGATGCGGGCGGCGCGCTCTGCAATCTCGAGATCATGTCCTACCGCGAGAGCCACGGCGGCGAGATCCGCAATGCCGCCTGGCGGGCGCAGTTCAACCACCGCAGCGCCCTCGCGCAGCTGCGCTTCGGCGTCGACATCAAGAACATCTCCGGGGCGACCCTGTCCTCCGAGCACGTCACGCAGGGCGTGCGCTGGCTCCTGGCGCTGTGGCAGAACCTGCTGCGGCCGGCGGCGGGCTGAAGACGTGCACGCGCATACCCAGCGGGGCAAGGCTCACGTGTACCGGCGCATGCCGCGGCGGCAGCGGCTGGCGGTGTACGCGACATGCGCCGCGCTGTGGGTCTCGGGAGTCCTGTGGCTGATCCTCGATCAGTTCTGCGCGCACCAGGAGCAGTTCGGCCGCACGCCGCATCCGCTCGAGGCGCCGCTGCTGCTCCTGCACGGGATCCTCGCCATCGCGAGCGCCTACCTCCTCGGCTGGGTGTCGGCGCGCCACGTGCTGCTGTGGTGGACGGCGGGACTGCGCCGCACGAGCGGCGCGGTATTTGCCGCGTCGATGGCGATCCTCGGTCTGACGGGCTTCGCGCTGTTCTTCCTCACGAGCGATCGCTGGCAGCGGGTCGCGACGCTCAGCCACGACGTGCTCGGCGTGGCGATCGTGCTGTTCGCCCTGCAGCACTGGCTGCTCGGGCGGCGCGGTCAGACCGCGGTCTAGCCGCCGCGCTCGATGAGCGCCTGGCTCAGTTGCCGAGCGCGTTCGGGTTGCGCCAGGCGCGCTCGAACGGCAGCCGCCAGGTGTGCGGCGCGATCAGCTGATGAATCGCATTCGGTCCCCAGGAACCCGGGGCATAGGGGCGCACGGGCGGCGGCGCCTGCAGCAACGGCATCGACACCTCCCACAGCCGCTCGATGCCTTCTGCACTGGTGAAGAGCGTGTGATCGCCGCGCATGGCATCCAGGATCAGCCGCTCGTAGGCCTCGAGCACGTCGCCCACGAGCCCGGTGTCGTGCATGGCGAACTGCAGACTCAGCTTGTCGAGGCGCATCCCCGGCCCGGGTCGCTTGCCGTAGAACGACAGTGACATCTTCGAGGCGTCCGCCAGATCGAAGGTCAGATGATCGGGACCCTGGGCGCCGACGCCCGAGTCGGCCGGGAACATGCTGCGCGGCGGCTCGCGGAACGCGATCGAGATGATCCGCTGCCCTTCGGCCAGACGCTTGCCCGTGCGCAGATAGAAAGGCACGCCCGCCCAGCGCCAGTTGTCGATGGAGCACTTGAGGGCGATGAAGGTCTCGGTCTCCGACTCCGGATCGACGCCCGGCTCCGCGCGGTAGCCGGAGTACTGGCCGCGCACCACGTCGGTCGGCTTGACGGGCAGCATGCTGCGGAAGACCTTGTTCTTCTCCTCGGTGATCGACACCGGATCGAGCGCGGTCGGCGGCTCCATGGCCATGAACGCCAGGATCTGGAAGAGGTGCGTCACCACCATGTCGCGGTAGGCGCCGATCGTCTCGTAGAAGCCTACCCGCTTGCCGAGGTCGAGCGTCTCCGGCACGTCGATCTGCACGTGGTCGATGAAGTTGCGGTTCCAGATCGGCTCGAAGAGCCCGTTGGCGAAGCGGAACGCCAGGATGTTCTGCGCCGGCTCCTTGCCGAGGAAATGATCGATACGGAAGATCCGCGCCTCCTCGAACACCTGGTGCAGCTGGGCATTGAGCTCCACCGCGCTCTTGAGATCGACGCCGAAGGGCTTCTCCATGACGATGCGCGCGCGCTCAACCAGGCGGGCCTCGCCGAGCATGCGCACCGCCGAGAGCGCCGCCTTCGGCGGCACGCTGAGATAATGCAGGCGGCGCGTCTCGGCGCCATCGAAGGACTTCTCCGCCCGCTCGACCGCCGCTTTGAGCGCGCCGGCGCCGGCGCTCAGGGAAACGTAGTCGAGGTTGGCGGCGAATTGGCTCCAGGCCTCCTCGGTCACCTTGCGGGTCGCGTGCTCCTTGAGCGCCTGGCGCACGAAGTCCCGGAAGGCGTCTGCCGTCATCTCATCGAGCGACACGCCGATGATGCGGTAACCGGGAATGAAGCCGGCGCTCGACAGATGGAACAGGCCCGGCAGGAGCCGGCGGCGCGCCAGATCGCCGGTGGCGCCGATCAAGACGACCACGTGCGGATACTGTGGGCCGACGCCCGCGGGAATCTTCGACATCGCGACTCACCTCCGGGCGCATACCGGCACGGACACGGGCGCCGCGCCGCGGCGTCCCTAAACTACGCGGGCGTCGCCCCCGGGATCAACATGAGCGGCATTGCTGCCGTTGCCTCCCCGGGCGGGGTATTCTGGGAGGCAAATGCTATCCGAGCACCCGGCGAGTCCCCGCTGCAACTCGCGCCGCGCCCCCTGACCGGCTCGTTCGTATGAGCCCGTCCTCCCGTTCAATCCTGCGTGCGTGCGTTGCGGCGCTCGGCGCGCTGCTCGCGGCCGCGTGCGCGGTGGGCCCCGACTTCAAGCGGCCCGCCGCCCCGGACGCCGATGCCTACGCGAGTCCGGCGTCCACCGCGAGCACCGCCGGCGTCGTGGGCGGCGCGGCCCAGCGCTTCGTCCCCGGCGGCGACATCCCCGCGGACTGGTGGACGCTGTTTCACTCCGCGCCGCTCAGCGCGCTCATCGAACACTCCCTTACAAAGAACCCCGATCTCAAGGCGGCGCAAGCGGCGCTGGCGGCGGCGCGCGAAGGAGTGCTCGCGCAGCGCGGCGTCTACTATCCGAGCGTCTCCGGGGATTTCTCCGCCACCCGCCAGCGGCAGCCGGGGACGATCGCGCCGACGCCGGCCTCCAACGCTCTTCTGTACAATCTCTTCACCCCTGAAGTGAGCGTTGCATACGTGCCGGATGTCTTCGGTCTGAACCGGCGCACCGTGGAGTCCTTAGGCGCGCAGGCGGACGCGGCGCGTTTCCAGATGATCGCCACCTACAACACCCTGACCGCGAACGTGGTGGTCACCGCGATCCAGCAAGGCTCGGTGCAGCTGCAGATCGAGGCGACGCACCAGCTCATCGATTTCAACACCAACGCGCTGAAGATCCTGCGCTACCGGTTCTCCAGGGGCTACGCCAGCGGCCTCGACGTTGCCGCGCAGGAATCGCAGCTGGCGCAGGTCGCGGCGACTCTGCCGCCGCTCATGCGCCAGGCCGCGCAGCTGCACGACCTCATGGCCACCCTCGCCGGCGAGTTTCCCGGTGAGGCGCCGCAGGGAGAGTTCGAGCTCGCGAGCCTCGAGCTGCCGCAGGATCTGCCGGTGAGCCTGCCCGCCGACCTCGTGACGCAACGCCCGGATGTGCGCCAGGCCGAAGCCGATCTGCACGCCGCCAGCGCCCGGGTGGGCGTCGCCGTGGCGAACCGGCTTCCCAACGTCACGCTGAGCGCCGCCACCGGCAGCACCGCGCTCGCCATCAATCAGCTGCTCACGACCGGCACCGGCTTCTGGTCGGTGGGCGCCGATCTCGCCGCACCCATCTTTCAGGGCGGAGCCCTGCTGCACCAGGAACGCGGGGCGCGGGCCGCGTACCAGCAGGCCGCCGCGCAATATCGCAGCACGGTGCTGGCGGCCTGCCAGAACGTCGCCGACACGCTGGCCGCCCTGGCACAGGATGCCGAGGGACTCAAGGCGGCGGCCGCCGCGGCCGATGCGGCTAAGGTGACGCTCGATCTCGCCGAGCGCCAGTGGCGCGACGGCTATGCGGGCTACCTGGCGCTCCTGAGCGCCGAGCAGGCCTGGCAGCAGGCCCGCATCAACCTGGTCCAGGCTCAGGCCAGCCGCTACGCCGATACGGCGGCGCTGTTTCAGGCACTGGGCGGCGGTTGGTGGCATCGGCAGGACCTGGCCGGAGGCCCACATGCGCACTGACGCCCCCCGCCCCCGCCGCATGCGTAGCGCGCCGCGCTGCACCGCGCCCCTGGCCCTCGCGGCACTGGCGGCCGCGCTCGCGAGCGGCGGCTGCAGCTCGGAGGCCGGCAACGCTCCCGCGGTGACGGTGAGCAACGTCACGCTGACCGCCGCCCAGCGCGGCCACATCGAGCTGCTCACACTCGCGCCGGCGCACTACCGGCGTACGCTGGAAACCACCGCCGCGGTCGACTTCGACAACGATCAGGCCACGGCCGTGCTCGCGCCCTTCTCCGGTCCCGTATCGCGCCTTCTCGTCGCACAGGGGGACGAGGTGAGAAAGGGCCAGCCCCTGGCGCAGGTGGACTCGCCCGACTTCGCAGCGGCGGTCGGCGCCTACCGCAAGGCTTTCGCGACGGCGCGCACCGACCGGCGGCTCGCCGACCAGGACCAGGATCTGGTGCAGCACAACGGCGTCTCGGAGCGCGAATTCGCACAGGCGCAGACCGATGCCGCCAACGCCGAAGCCGACCGCGACGCGGCGCTGCGGGCGCTGATCGCACTCGGCGTGCCCCCCGAGGCCATCGAGTCCATCGACCAGGGACGCGCGGTCGCCAATCCGGGCGGACTCATCCGCTCGCCGGTCGCCGGCACAGTGGTGGAGAAGCTCATCACGCCTGGCGAGCTGCTGCAGGCCGGTACCACGGCGTGCTTTACCGTGGCCGACCTCTCGCGCGTGTGGGTGATGGCACACCTGTTCGGCGCGGATCTGGCCGCCGTGAACGTCGGCGATCCCGCCGAAGTGGTCACCGGAGTCGACGCGCACGACTTCGCCGGCAAGGTCGACAAGATCGCAGCATTGGTCGACCCCGATACGCGCGCGGTGGACGTGCGGGTGCTCGTCGAGAACCCGAAGCGCGCGCTGCGCAAGGGCATGTACGTGCGCGTGCTGATCCATTCGCGCCTCGAGAGCACCGGCCTCCTGGTGCCGATCTCGGCGGTGCTGCGCGACGATGAGAACCTGCCGTTCGTCTATGCGGCGCAGGCCGACGGCAGCTTCGCACGGCGGCCCATCACGCTCGGCGCGCGGATCGGCGAGCAGTACGAGGTCGCCTCGGGCCTGGCCGCGGGCGAGAAGGTGGTGGTCTCCGGGGGCCTCTTCGTCCAGTTCATGCAGAGCCAATGAGCGCAACTCCGCCGCCGCCGGTTGCTCCGGAGCCGCGCACCGCCTCGATCATCAACCGGATCGTCACTTCCTCGCTGCGCCAGCGGCTGGTCGTCGTGCTGCTGACGATCGTGCTGATCGGCGCCGGTGCGCGCTCGCTCAACCGCCTGCCGGTCGATGCCTACCCGGATCTGTCGCCGCCGATAGTGGAAGTCATCACGCAGTGGCCGGGGCAGGCCGCCGAGGAGGTCGAGCGCCTCATCACCGTACCCGTCGAGCGGGAGATGAACGGCCTGCCGCGCCTCACCGTCAGCCGCTCGGTCTCGCTCTACGGCCTCTCGGACGTCATCCTGACGTTTCAGAACGGCACCGACGATTATTTCGCGCGGCAGCAGGTGTACAACCGCATCGGCGAGCTCAGCCTGCCGGGCGGCGTCGCCCCGACGCTCGCGCCGCTGTCGGCGCCCTCGGGTCTGATCTACCGCTACGTGCTGCAGAGCCCGGACCGCTCGCCGATGGAGCTCAAGACCTTCGAGGACTGGACGATCGAGCCGGCGTTCCGCTCGGTGCCCGGAGTCGCCGACGACTCCGGCTTCGGCGGCGGCACGATGCAATACCAGGTGCTGCTCGATCCGGCGCGCGTCGCCTCGGTCGGCCTGTCGGTGCCGCAGGTCGAAGCCGCGCTCACCGCCAACAACGGCAATGCCGGCGGCGGCTTCTACTCCCAGGGCGGGCAGTTCTATTACGTGCGCGGCATGGGCCGGCTCAAGACCCTGGAGGACATCGGCAACGTGGTGGTGGCGGTCCACGACGGCACGCCCGTGCTGGTGAAGGATCTCGGGCGCGTCGTCATCGGCATCGCGCCGCGGCTCGGGGAATTCGGCTACCAGGACCAGGACGACGCCGTGGAGGGCGTGATCCTGCTGCGCACCGGGGAGAAGACCCAGGATGTGCTGCGGGGCGTTGAAGCCAAGACCCGCGAGCTCAACAGCACCGTGCTGCCCGCGGACGTGAAGGTCGTGCCGTTCTACGACCGCAGCGATCTCGTCGATCTCACCCGCGAGGTCGTCGAGCGCAATCTCGTGCGCGGCATGCTGCTGGTGGTCGCGGTACTCATATTCTTTCTC
>JAGWMP010000366.1 GCA_028871705.1 Gammaproteobacteria bacterium | reverse complement strand
CCGAGCGCGTTCGCGGCGCACCGCATACCATGCCGGTGCGCCGGCTCGACGACGTTCGGGCGGCCCGCCACCTGGACCTCACATGGACGCCAACGACGCAGCACTAGACCGGTACAAGCCCCGCGGCGTAACGCGGGTGCTGCGCGCCTTCGGCGCGAGCCTGCGCGGACTCACCGGCGCCTTCCGCGACGAGGCGGCGTTCCGCCAGGAGCTCGCGATCGCGGTGGTGCTGATTCCGCTCGCGCTGTGGCTCGGCAGGAGCGGCGTCGAGCGCGCGCTGCTCGTGGGGCCGGTGCTGCTGACCCTCATCGTCGAGCTCGTCAACAGCGCGATCGAGGCGACCGTGGACCGCATCGGCTTCGAACGTCACGCGCTCGCCGGACTCGCCAAGGACATCGGCTCCGCCGCGGTACTGATGTCGTTCGTGCTGCTCACCGCGGTGTGGCTGCTGGTCCTCTGCGGACGTTAGGAAAGCTCCCCGCTTGGCTGCCGTGCGAGTGACGCTGTTCGCCGCCTTCCTCGGCTGCGCCGCCCTGTGTGCGGCCGGCGAGCCGGCGCCCATGCCCGCGGGGCCGCTGCCCGCACCCGCCGCCCCGCAAGCCGAGAGCGCCGCCGCCGGCGCCGCCGCGCCGCAGATCGCGCAGCAGGCCGCCGCGGTCGAGGCCAACCCCGACTGGGCCGTGACGCTCGAGCGCATCGCCGGCAGCGTCGTCTCGATCGACATCGACCTGGTGCGCGCCTTCGACACCGAGTGGAACGCCACCGCGCAGGCCACCGGCTTCGTGGTCGACGCCGAGCGTGGGCTGATACTCACCAACCGTCACGTGGTGACGCCGGGACCGGTGACCGCGGAAGCGACCTTCCTCAACCGCGAGGAGGTGCAGCTCTATCCCGTGTACCGCGATCCGGTGCACGACTTCGGCTTCTACCGCTACGACCCGAAGAAGCTGCGCTTCATCAAGCCCAAGGCGCTGCCGCTGTATCCGGAGGGCGCGCAGATCGGGCGCGAGATCCGCGTCGTCGGCAACAACGCCGGCGAGCAGCTCTCGATCCTCGCCGGGACGCTGGCGCGTCTCGACCGCGACGCGCCCGACTACGGCGTCGCCAAGTACAACGACTTCAACACCTTCTACCTGCAGGCGGCGTCCGGGACCTCGGGCGGCTCCTCGGGCTCTCCGGTCATCGACATCCGCGGCCGCGTCGTGGGACTGAACGCTGGCGGGGCGAGCGGCGCGGCATCGAGCTTCTACCTGCCGCTCGGACGCGTGCGGCGCGCGCTCAATCTCATCCAGCAGGGCAAGACCGTGCCGCGCGGCACGCTCTACACGGTCTTCAACTACACCCCCTACGACGAGCTCGACCGCCTCGGGCTCGATGCGCGCACCGAGGCCGACGTGCGCCGCACCTTCCCGCGCTACACCGGCATGCTGGTGGTCACCGAGGTTCTGCCGGGCTCGCCGAGCGAGAACGTGCTGCAGCCGGGGGACATCCTGGTGCGCCTCAACGGCCACTACGTGACGCAGTTCGAGCCGCTGGAAGAAGTGCTCGACGACTCGGTGGGGCAGAAGGTCGAGGTCGAGCTC
>JAGWMP010000365.1 GCA_028871705.1 Gammaproteobacteria bacterium | reverse complement strand
GGTCCGCTCCGGCGCGAGCCCCGGGCCGACGTCTGTAGCGCCTCCGGCCCGAGGCGAAGCTCTTTCGGACGGAGGCGCAGGGCTGACAGAGAGAGAAGTTGCGTGAGGCACCTTACTCCCGTCGCGGGAAATGGGGATATCACGGGCAAGGTCAGCCGCCGCCACCCGCAGCACATGCCCGTGACGAAACTCGCGCAGCACTTCCATTTGCAGCTCGAGATCCTCCTCGGGGATGTGGACCAGCCGTTGCCGCAGCTCGTCCTGCAGCGCCTCCGGCGTCGGCAATTCGTACAGCGTCGGGTCGAGCAGCTCATCGAGCAGGATCGGGTGCTGCGCGATCCAGTTGGCGATCCACGGGCTCGCGCCCCCGAGCCGCACGAGCTGGGTGAGCACCTGCGGGTTTTCGCTCATGAGCGCGAAGTAGACGGTGCGCCGCCCGACCGCCTCGAGCAGATGCACCAGCCGCTGCAAGGTCGTCAGCGAATCCTCGCTCCGGCCCGCCGCCTTCAGCACCAGCGGCATCACGCGATCCATGCGCGCGCGGGCGCCGGTCGAATACGCGGTGTACATCGGTCCCGCGCGCAACGCGCTCACCAGGTTCAGCGCCTCTTCCGGCTGCGCATAGCCGCTGTCCCGCAGAATTTTTTCGGCGGTCGCGGCATCGGCCGTCGCCTGCCACACCTGCGCCAGTCCATCGGCTTCCTGCTCCCCGGCCGGCGCGGCCTCGGTATGGAATAACTGCTCGAAATGCCGGTGCACCCGCGCACGCTGGCGCTCGAGCTCGTCCGCGAACGTCTTGAGATCGGCGAAGCCGCTCGCCCAGGCCAGCCGCGCCTGCGCGGCGGCGTCGGCCGGCAGCGACTGGGTCTGGCGGTCCGCCTCCATCTGCAGGCGGTGCTCGACGTTGCGCAGAAACACGTAGGCCTGCGCCAGCTCGGTCCCGGCCGCGGCGCTCAGAGAACCCGCGGCCACCAGCCGCGGCAGCACGCCGAGCAGGCGGCGGTCCTGAAGCTGCGGTTCGCGGCCGCCGCGGATGAGCTGCTGGGTCTGGGCGATGAATTCGATCTCGCGGATGCCGCCGCGCCCGAGCTTGATGTTGCCGTGCATGCCCTTGCGCGCCATTTCACGCTCGATCATCCCCTTCATGGTGCGGATCGACTCGATCGCCCCGTAGTCGAGATACTTGCGGTACACGAACGGCCGCAGCGTCTTGAGCAGCGCCTCGCCGGCCCGGACATCGCCGGCGACCGCGCGCGCCTTGATCAGGGCATAGCGCTCCCACTCGCGCCCGTGGGTTTGGTAGTAGTGCTCCATGGCGTCGAACGACAAGGCCAGCGGGCCGCTGGCGCCGTTGGGGCGCAGGCGCATGTCCACGCGAAACACGAAACCGTCGCCGGTGTTTTCATTGAGCGCGTTGACCAGCGACTGGCCCAAGCGGATGAAAAACTCGTGGTTGCTGAGTGTCTGGCCGCCGCGGGTTTCGCCGTCTTCCGGGAAGGCGAAGATGAGATCGATGTCGGAGGAAAAATTGAGCTCGCCGCCGCCGAGCTTGCCCAGGCCCAGCACCACGAGCGACTGCGGCAGGCCGCT
>JAGWMP010000364.1 GCA_028871705.1 Gammaproteobacteria bacterium | reverse complement strand
TCACGTAGGCGATGTCGCCGTCGCGGGTGAACTCGAAGATGCCCGGCACCGGCGTGGCGCGCAGCTCATCGACGCGTGCGCCGCCCGGGATCTTCTTCGCGAGCTCCTCGCGCGGATCGGCCGCCTTGCCGGGCGGCTGCTGCGCGCAGGCGAGGCCGAGCGGTGCGGCGATCATCACGAGCAGCAACAGCAGCTTCTTCGCGGGCATTGGAGTTCCGTCGGTTTCAGGTGGGGCCGGATGCTTGGACCGGCGCAGCCGGGCTTCGGTTCGGGCAGGCTACCCGCCGCCGCGCTGCGTCGGCGGGAGTGTAACAGAGGGTGACATAAGACACGGCGCGGCCTCGAGGCGCACGCCGCCTCGCGCTCAGCCGCGCGGGTGGTGCGTCGAGTGCAGCTCTTTCATGCGCTCGCGTGCCACGTGCGTGTAGATCTGGGTCGTGGAGAGGTCGCTGTGCCCGAGCAGCAGCTGCACCACGCGCAGGTCCGCGCCGTGATTGAGCAGGTGCGTCGCGAAGGCATGGCGCAGCGTATGGGGCGAGAGCTCCTTGCTGATGCCGGCCTTGCGCGCGTAGCGCTTGATGATGTGCCAGAACGCCTGGCGCGTCATGCGATCGCCGCGGCGTGTCGGGAAGAGATAATCCGTCTGCCGTTCGAGCAGGATCTCGCCGCGCGGGCCGCGCGCGAATTCCTTCAGCGCCCGCATCGCCTCCTCGCCGAGCGGGATGAGCCGCTCGCGGTCGCCCTTGCCGAGGATACGGATGACGCCCTGGTTGAGGTTGATCTGCCCCTGGCGCAGGTTCACCAGCTCCGAGACCCTCAGGCCCGTGGCGTACAGCACCTCGAGCATGGTGCGGTCGCGGTTGCCGAGCGGGTCGCTCACCAGCGGGGCGCCGAGCAGCGACTCGACCTCCTCCTCGGTGAGCGAGCGCGGCAGCGAGCGGCCGATCTTGGGCATGGCGATCTGCGCGGTGGGATCCTCTTTGATGGCCCCCTCGCGCATGTAATAGCGGAAGAAGCGCCGGAAGCTCGACAGCTGCCGCGCCGTGGAGCGCGGCCGCGACCCGCCGCGCACCCGCGAGGCGATGAACTCCTGCAGGTCGACGCGCGAGGTGCGCATGATGGGTACGCCGCGCTCGACGAGCCAGCGCGCCAGCGCGGTAAGATCGGCGCGGTAGGCGGCGAGCGTGTTCGGCGACAGGCCGCGCTCCATCCACACCGCGTCGAGGAAGCGGGAGACCGCCGGATCCGCGGAATCGGCGTTGGAGTTCATAGCGAGTGCCGCAGCCTGGTTTGACAAGTGGTGTCTCGCTGGTCCTCAGGGTGACGCGCGGCGCGCGTGCCGTGTATGGGCCCCGAGTTCCGGGTAATGTGCTGAGCACAGTATGGTGAGCGCAACGGATGCACCGACGTGATGACCTTCACATCTGGATTCCGGCGTTAACATAAAGAGAACCAGTTCACACCCAAAGTTGGCGCAGCGTCCCATTCCCATGACCTCACCGTCCCCGCGGCGGCCGTTGCGGCCGCGCCTCGTGCTGCCCGCCGCACTGCGGCTCGTGTACACGCTCTGGGCGGTGCTGGTGTTCCTCGCCG
>JAGWMP010000132.1 GCA_028871705.1 Gammaproteobacteria bacterium | reverse complement strand
GGGGCGCGCCCGCGGCGGCGACCGCGCCCAGGGCGAGCAGTTCCTGCGCCGCAGTGTCGAGCTCGAGCCCACCGACTCGCGGCTGCGGCTCAATCTCGCCACCTTCCTGCGCCGCGCCGGGCGTCTCGAGGAGGCCGAGCGCGTCTACCGGCGCGTGTTGCAGCTCGCGCCCGGCGAGCGCGGCGCGCGCCACGGGCTGGTGCTGACGCTCGACGGCCTCGGCCGCGACCGCGACGCGGAGCTGCAGTGCCGCACGCTCATCGAAGCCGAGCGTGCCAACCCCGACGGCTGGTCGGCACTCGGTTTCGTGCTCGCCAACCAGAATCGCCTGGTGGAGGCCGAGGGCGCGTACCGCCAGGCGCTCGCCCTCAATCCGGGCAATGCCGCGCTCTACCGCCGGCTCGGCTCGCTGCTGGCGCAGCTCGAGCGTGCCGAGGAGGCGCTCGCGGCGCTGACGCGCGCCCGGGCGCTCGGCGTACGCGGCTTCGAGCTGGAGTTCGCGCGCGGCCGCGCCCTCGGGCAGCTCGGCCGCATGGCCGAAGCCGAGCGCGCCTATCAGGCGGCGGTGGAGCTGCGGCCGCGGCACGCGGACGCGCAGCTTTACCTGGCGCGCGTGCGCCAGGCGCTCGGCGATCCGGATTACTCGCGCTCGCTCGCGGCCGCGGTGCTCGCCGCGCGCGACGACCTGAACCTGCAGGAGGCGCTCGCGGGACTGCTGCTCTCCGCCGGGCGCGGCGACGTGGCCGAGCAGCTGTTGCGCGACGAGGTGAAGCGCGCCGGGCCCGTGCCACAGCTGCGGTATCTCCTGTCGCGCGTGATGCGCGAGAGCGGACAGCTGGCGGAGGCCGAGACCGAGGCGCTGGAAGCGGCCGCGGCGCTTCCCGAGGAGCCGGGGATCGTCGAGAACCTGGTCTCGATCCTGCTCTCGCGCGGGCGGCCCGCGGAGGCGCAGGCCTTCATCCGCGCGCAGCGCGCGCGCATGCCGTGGGCGCAGGGCTGGATCGCCTACGAGGCGCTCGCGGCGCGTCTGCTCGGGCAGCCGCGGTACGCGGAACTCTACGATTATCAGCGCCTGGTGCGCTGCTACGAGCTCACGCCGCCCTACGGCTACGCCTCGATGGCCGAGCTCAACACCGCGCTTCTCGAGGTGCTCGCCGTACGCTACTCGGCCGGCGCCTACGCGCTCGGCGACAGCCTGCGCAACGGGCGCCAGACGACCCGCAATCTCCTGATGGATCCGAACCCGGTGATCCAGGCGCTGCTGCGCAGCTTCGATGAGCCGCTGCGCAACTATCTCGCCGCGATCGGCCGCGACGCCGGCCACCCCCTGAGCGAGCGCAACACGGGCACCGCGCAGATCGCCTCCGCCTGGTCGGTCGAGCTCGGCCGCGGCGGGCTGCACGTCAATCACTGCCACAACCAGGGCTGGATCAGCGCGACCTGCTACGTGCAGGTGCCGGAGGAGTGCGCCGACACGGAGTTGAAGAGCGGGTGGCTCAGGCTCGGCGAGCCGCGTTTCCCGGCTCCAGGCGCGGGCGTCGGCTGCGTCGTGCAACCGCACGCGGGCCAGATGGTGCTGCATCCCTCCTACATGTGGCACGGCACGAGCGCGATCCTCGGCTCGCAGCCGCGTACGGCGGTGTCCTTCGACGCGCTGCCCGCCCCGGGGTCCTGAAGCCCGGGCGCCTCAGCGGGCGCCGCCGCGCGCGGCGTTCACCTTCCAGCTCACCCGGTCTCCGACCCTGAGGCCGAGGAGCCCGGCCTCGCCGCCCTTGAGCTCGAGCACCGCGGCCACCGGCACGTCCGAGCTCAGCAGATCGAGGCGCAGCGGCGCGGCGCGCTCGATGATCTTCACTACCCGCCCCCCGGCGGCGATGAACAGCATGTCGAGCTCGATGTAGGTGTTCTTCATCCAGAAGCTCACCACGCGCGGCGGCGCGAACGGGAAGATCATGCCGGCCTCGGCCGGCAGGTCGCGCACGAACATCAGGCCCTGCTCACCGCGCTGCGGGGTGTCCGCCACCCACACGTCGAAATGGAAGCGGCGCGTGCCCGCGGGGCCGTGCTGCACGACCTCGAGCGCGGCGCGCGGGTAGGTCGCGAGGTCGAGCGGCGCGTCGGCCGGACCGGCGGCCGCGGTGGCGGCGCCGAGCAGCAACGCGGCGTACACGGCACGCAGAGCGGTGGTACTCATGGATCTCCCGTTAGCGGATCGCGTCGTCACCGAACACCGCATTGCCCGCAAAGTCGAAGCTGCTGACGAGGATGCGCTCGGCGTTGTTCAGGGTCGCGGCCGGGGCGACGCAGAAGCCGCGCGCGACGATGCGGTAGCGGCGCGGCGCGCCCGCCGCGCGCAGCCGCTGCTGGCTGAGCGTGTCGACGGTGCAGTGATCCTCGCCGCGCGTGCTGTAGAGGCGCTGTGCGCCCTCGACGATCACGGTGAGGTTGGTCGGCAGCGAGTGTCCGCCGCGGCCCTCGCTCGCCCTGCTCACCCCGAACACCAGGCGCAGCCGCCGGCCGTCGGCGCGTTTCGGGCCGGCGAAGGTCATGCGGATGCCGCTGCCGTCGGGGCGCGGGCCGCCGTCGCACTCGAGCTCGGCGTTGCGCCAGTCGAGGTCGAGATTGAGCGCGCCGCGGATACGCGCCTTGAGATACCCGTTGCCGGTCGGCAGGCAGCCGGCGGGCGTGGCGGGAGCCGCTGCCGGCGGCGGCCCCGCGGGCGGCATCACGATCGGGGGATTCGCCCCCGGGACCGCCGGCACCGCCGCGCACGGCACGGCGGCGCAGCCGAGCAGCGTACAGGCGAGGTGGGGCAGGCGGCGGAGCATGCCGCAGAGTGTAGCGTGAGGCCTCGCTGCTCAGGCACCCGGCACTACGAGCATCGCTTTGGCGAGCCGTGCGTGCATGCGCACCACGCCGCGCGCGAGGTGCAGCAGCAGCGTCAGCAGCACGACGCCGAGGACGGCGAGGAACAGCGCGCCGAGGAACGGGTGATGCGGCGCCCACGGCTGGCCGTTGTGCATGAAGATGTGATCGTTCAGGTCGAAGTCGATCCAGCCGGCGTAGTACCCGAAGAGCGTCGCGAGCGTGCCGATGAAGGCGGCGCTCACGGCGAGACCGGTCACCGCGACCGTGAAGTAGACGATACCGAGCGGCAGCATGAGGACGAGATACGCGAGCGTCGTCCAGGTGCGCACGTCGGCGAGCATCTCGCCGATGCGCTTCCACCAGCCGGCCGCCGGGCCCGGATGCACCGGGCGGCGCGGCATGCGCTCGCCGCTGATCGCTTCGATCAGGCGCCCTTCGCCGAGGGCGATCACGCGCGTCACGCCGATGAAGGCGAGGAAGAACGGCACGCCGATGATGAGGATCGCAAAGCCGAACGACAGCGACAATCCCGTCACCACGATGGTGAAGTACACGATGCCGGTCGCGAGCGTGAGCAGCATATAGAAGAGTGAGGTGTAGGAGCGCGGATCGAGGTACACGCCGAAGAAGCGCTTCCAGCCGCTCGTGCTGGTGGCGGCGGCGGGTACCGGCGTCTTGAGAGCCGCCTTCACCTTGGCCTCGGTGTCGCGATAGGCGCTCGCAACCTCCTCGGGCGCACCGTAGGTGCTCGCGATGAGCTCGAGCACGTCGGCTTCCGACTTGCCCGGATGCGCCGCAACTTCCGCGCGCAGGTACTCCTCGGCGTCGTAGAGGGCGTCCTGGATCAACGCCGGGTCCTGGCCCTCGAGTGCCGCGCGCAGCTGCCTCAAGTATTCATCGATCGAGCGGGGGGCGTGAGCGGTCATGGAGCGGTTCCTTCAATGAATCGGTCGACGAAGCCGCGCGTCTGGCGCCAGATGCCGCTCCACTGTGAGAGCAGTGCGCGGCCTTCCTCGGTGATGCGGTAGTAGCGCCTGGGCGGACCCGAATACGAAGGCACGACACGGCTCGTGAGCAGTCCTCCCGAGGCCAGCGTGCGCAGGACCGGATAGATGGTGCCCTCCTTGAAGAGCGCCTCTCCCTCGTTGGCCTTCTGCAGCCGCTTGGCGATCTCGTAGCCGTAGAGGTCTTCGGTGCTGCGATCGAGCACGGCGAGCAGCACGAGCGCAACCAGACCTCCGTTGAGGTCCTTCTGGAACTTGCGTGCCTGGCTATCGTCCATTTGCCAGTACTATAAAGTAACTAATACTACCAATCAACTAATACTGTGGAGATACCTTTGCTATGAAACATAAGGCCACAAGCCCCTGACCCGGCACGCGCCTGCGGGCTGCTAGACTTCGGCCAGAAATCACTCGAAGGCCGCGGATGAGAAACACGCTCCTCGAAGTCACTCCGGTGATCCCGGGGAGCCTGTCGCGGCTCCCTGAGCTTGCCGGGAACCTGTTCTTCAGCTGGCACCGGCCCATCCGGGCGTTGTTCGAGGACCTGGACCCCGAGCTCTGGAAGCAGACCAACGGCAATCCGCGGCTGATGATCCGCTGCGTGAATCAGTCGGCGCTCGAGCGGTGCGCGCGCGATGCCGGCTATCTCGAGCGCTACCACGCGGCGCTCGAGACGCTCGATGCGTACGTCGGTGCGGGCGCGCGCCGGGCCGCGGATGAGCCGCTGACGGCGTACTTCTGCGCCGAGTACGGCTTTCACGAGAGTTTCCCGATCTACTCCGGCGGCCTCGGCGTGCTGGCCGCCGACTATTGCAAGGCGGCGAGCGATGAGCGCGCCAACTTCGTCGCCGTCGGCCTGCTCTACGAGCAGGGTTATTTCACCCAGACGGTCGACAACGACGGCATCCAGCAGGCCGAGTACCGCGAGCGCGATCCGCGCGACCTGCCGGTCGAGCCGGTGCGCACCGCCGCGGGCGACTGGCTGAAAGTGAGCGTGCGCATCGCCGGGCGCGACGTGGTGGCGCGCGCCTGGAAGGCGCAGGCCGGCCGTGCCGCGGTGTACCTGCTCGATACCAACTGCGCCGAAAACGCGCCTTCCGACCGCGACATCACCCACCGCCTCTACGGGGGCGATGATTCGACCCGCATCCGCCAGGAGATGATTCTCGGCATCGGCGGCGTGCGCGCGCTGCGGGTGCTCGGTCTCGCGCCCGCGGTCTGGCACCTGAACGAAGGCCACGCCGCCTTCCTCATCCTCGAGCTGCTGCGCGAGCACCTCGCCGCGGGCCTGCCTTTCAACGCGGCGCTCGAGGCGGTGGCGGCGGATTGTGTGTTCACCACGCACACGCCGGTCGTGGCCGGGCACGACGCCTTCGGACACGAGCTCGTGGTCGCGCACTTCGGCGACTTCATCCGGGAGCTCGGCGTGCCGGTGGAGCGCTTCCTCGATCTGGCGCGCGCGCCCTCGGCGCCGCACCTCTTCAACATGACGCGCCTGGCGCTGAACGGCGCGCGGCACGTGAACGGCGTCAGCCGCATCCATGGCCACGTCTCCGCCCGGCTGTGCGCGGACGAGTGGCCGGAGGTACGCCCCGAGGACAACCCGGTCGGCTACGTCACCAACGGCGTGCACGTGCCGACCTTCCTGCATCAGCGCTGGACCGACTTCCTCGATCGCGAGCTCGGAGTCGAGTGGCGCGAGCGGCTGCGGGATCCGGAGTTCTGGGGCGGCCTCGAGCGCATCCCGCACGAGCGCTACTGGGCGACCGCACAGGACGTGAAGTCGCGCATGCTGGCGGCCGTGCGCGAGCGGCTGCAGCGCGAGTACGAGAGGAAGGGCCTCGCGCCGGCGCAGCTGCGCCACGTCACGCGCTTCCTCGACCCGCTGCGGCCGGGCGTGCTCACCATCGGCTTCGCACGGCGCTTCGCGACCTACAAGCGCGCGACACTCCTGATGCACGACCGCGCGCGCCTTGCGCGCCTGTTGCACGACCCGGAGCGTCCGGTGGTGCTCTTGTTCGCCGGCAAGGCGCACCCGGCGGACGAGCCCGCCAAGCAGGTGCTGCGCGAGATCCGCCAGCTGATGATGAGCCCGGAGTTCGTGGGGCGCGTGGTGTTCCTCGAGGATTACGACCTGCAGCTCGCGCGCAGCATGATCTCGGGCGTCGACGTCTGGCTCAACAACCCGATCGCGCCGCTCGAGGCGAGCGGCACCTCGGGCATCAAGGCCGCGATCAACGGCCGGCTCAACCTCTCGATCCTCGACGGCTGGTGGGCCGAAGGCTGGATGCAGGACAACGGCTGGGGCATTCCGCCGGCCAACGTGGCCGACCCCGAGCGGCGCGACGCCCTCGAGGCCGACATGATCCTCGACACGCTGGTCGAGGAAGTGCTGCCGCTCTACTACGACAAGGCCTCCCCGGGTTGTCCGCCGGAGTGGGTGCGGCGCAGCAAGCGTGCCATGGCGACCGTGATCCCGCGCTTCAACATGCGCCGCGTGCTGTTCGACTACACCCGCGGTCTCTACCAGCCGGCGATCGCGCAATACCGGCGGCTCGCGGCCGAGGGCTTCACCGGGGCGCGCACCCTCGCGGAGTGGAAGCAGCGGGTACGGGCGGCGTGGCCGAAGGTGAGTCTGAAGATCCTCAACGATACGGCGCGCGACCTGCCGCGCGGGGAGCGGCTGCGGCTCTCGGTCGCGGTGGCGCTGAACGGCTTGAGCCCCGCGGACGTGCGCGTCGAATTCCTCGGTCGCCGGCTCCTGCCGCGGGTCGACCGTACGCCGCCGGCGCTCGCCTCCTTCGGCCATACGGCCGCGAACGGCCTCTGGCGCGCCAGACTCACCGCGGCGGAGGAGGGTGAGCGGGAGGAAACGGTGTTCGCCCTCGATGCGGAGCCGCAGGAGTGCGGCCAGTTCGCCACCGAGATCCGCATCTACCCCTGGCACGAGCTGCTCACCCACCCTTACGAGCTCGGCCTCATGAAGTGGCTATGAGCGGGGTGCATCCCGGGGTTGCACGCGCGCCGGGCGTTGCGCTGTAGTAAGGCCCATGACCCGCCAGCCCGCCCGCGCCTCCTCCGGCCGCTACGTGAGCCGCCTCACCGGCGGCACGCTCGCGGTCATCATGGCGGGCGGCCGCGGCGAGCGGCTGCGCGATCTGACCTTGAACCGCTGCAAGCCGGCGACGCCCTTCGGGGGCAAGTTCCGCATCATCGATTTCGTGCTGTCGAACTGCGTCAACTCCGGTATCCGCCAGATCTCGATCCTCACGCAGTACAAGGCGCAGTCGCTCATGCAGCACGTGCAGCACGGCTGGAGCTACCTGCGCGGCGAGTTTGGCGAGTTCGTGGAGGTGGTCCCGGCGCAGCAGCAGGTCGGCGCGCACTGGTATCGCGGCACGGCGGATGCCGTGTACCAGAACCTCGAGCTGATCGCCTCGCACCGTCCCAAGCACGTGCTGGTGCTGGCCGGGGACCACATCTACAAGATGGACTACGGTCCGATGATCGCCTACCACGTCGAGAAGGGCGCCGACATCACCGTCGGCGTCGTGGAGGTGCCGGCGGAGCAGTCGCGCCACTACGGCGTGCTGACCGCGACCGAATGGAACCGCGTGACGCGCTTCGCGGAGAAGCCGGCGGTGCCGGACGTGCTGCCGGGACGTCCCGGCACCATCCTCGCCTCGATGGGCATCTACGTCTTCAACGCGCCACTGCTCGAGAGCATGCTGAGCGCGGACGCCGCAAGCGATGCCTCGAGCCACGACTTCGGCAAGGACATACTGCCCGAGGCCATCACCGGCGGCCGCCAGGTGTTCGCCTATCCGTTCCAGGACGTCAAGACGCGCGCGCAGAGCTATTGGCGCGACGTCGGCACGCTCGACGCCTACTACGACGCCAACATCGAGCTGGTGCACGTCAGGCCCGAGCTCAACATCTACGACGAGGACTGGCCGATCTGGACCTACCAGGTGCAGCAGCCGCCCGCCAAGTTCATCCTCGATGAGGACGGGCGGCGCGGCATGGCGATCAACTCCATGGTCTCGGGCGGCTGCATCATCTCCGGCGCCGTGGTGCGCGAGTCGCTCTTGTTCTCCGACGTGCGCGTCGAGGAACGCACCTCCATCCAGCGCTCGGTGGTGCTGCCGCACGCCGCCATCGGCCGTGGCTGCCAGATCAGCGGCGCGATCGTCGATCAGGGCTGCGAGATTCCCGATGGCATGGCGATCGGCATCGATCGCGGTGCGGACGCGCAGCGCTTTCACGTCACCGAAAAAGGCGTGGTGCTGGTCACCCCAGACATGCTGCGCAAGCTGCGGCCCTGAGGAGCTGAAGCGCATGGCCGCCGCCGCCCGCCTGCCAGTCGTGCTCCTCTGGCACATGCACCAGCCGCAGTATCGCGACGCGATCAGCGGGCAGTACGTGCTGCCGTGGACTTACCTGCACGCCATCAAGGACTACACCGACATGGCGGCGCACCTGGAGGCGAACCCCGCCGCGCGCGCCGTGGTCAACTTCTCCCCGGTGCTGATCGAGCAGCTCGAGGACATCGCGGCGCGCATCGGCGCGCACCTCGCGAGCGGCGCAGCGCTGCCCGATCCGGTACTCGCGCTCCTGGGTCCCGAGCCGCTGCCCGCCGAGCCCGCCGCGCGCCTCGCGCTCCTCAAGGCGTGCCTGCGCGCGCAGCGCAAGCAGATGATCGAGCGCTTCGGGCCGTATCTCGAGCTCGCGACCATCGCCGACACGCTGGCGACGCCGGAGCGCGTCGGCTACGCCTCCGATCACCTGATCCAGGATCTCGCGGTCTGGTATCACCTCGCCTGGCTCGGCGAGACGGTGCGCCGCACCGACCCGCTGGTCGCGCGGCTCACCGAACGCGGGCGGGATTTCAGCGCGGCGCAGCGCCGCGAGCTGCTCGAGCTGATCGGCCGCCTGCTCGCCGGGGTGGTGGCGCGTTACCGCACGCTCGCGGCGCGCGGCCAGTGCGAGCTGTCGGTGACGCCCTACGCGCATCCCATCATTCCCTTGCTGCTCGACTTCCGCTCGGCGCGCGACA
>JAGWMP010000363.1 GCA_028871705.1 Gammaproteobacteria bacterium | reverse complement strand
GCTGCGCGCGGTAGATGTCGTAGTTGAGCTGCGCCTCGCCCGAGAGGCTCGCGCGCGCGAGCGCATTCACCTTGGCCAGAGTCGCCTCCCAGTAGGCACGGCGCGCCTCCTGCGAGGCGGGATCGACCTTCGGCAGGTGGTCGGCCACCGGCGCGGCCGTGTCCTCCTCCGCCGCCAGCTGCTCCTTGCGCCAGCTCCATTCGGCCTCGTAGATCGCCCTGAAGCGCGCATCCGCCGCCTGCTGCGGCGACTCGTGCGAGCAACTCCCGAGCCCCGCGGCGGTGAGCAGCGCCAGCAGTACGCGCGCCAGGCGTGGATGAAGATCGCGCATCGGTGTCGTTCCCCGGGTCCGCCAAAAGGGCGACAGCATACTGCAAACGTTGCGCGCCGCCCGCGCCGCGCGGTACAAGGACGCACCCTATGTGGAAAGCGATCGTCGCCGTCAGCGCCGGATCGAGCCTCGGAGCGCTGCTGCGCTGGTGGCTCGGCATGCGGCTCAACACGCACTTCCCGCCGATTCCGCCGGGCACGCTCGCCGCCAATCTCATCGGTGGCTACATCGTCGGCGTCGCGGTGGCGTTCTTCGCGGGCTACTCGGCGCTCGCGCCGGAGTGGCGCCTCTTCGTCATCACCGGCTTCTGCGGCGGGCTCACCACGTTCTCGACGTTCTCGGCCGAGGTCGTGACGCTCCTGCAGCAGGGCCGCGCCAGCTGGGCGCTCGCCGCCATGGCGACGCATCTGGCCGGCTCGCTCGTGATGACGCTCGCCGGCATCGGCACGGTCGTCTGGATGCGAGGCTGATATGCAAGGCTCGTTCCTGCGCTTCTACGTGCACGAGGGACATCGCTACCGCGGGCGGCTGGTGTGGGAGTGGCTGCTCGAGGAAGCCAACGGCTTCGGCATCCGCGGCGGCTCGGCGTTCCGCGCCATGGCGGGCTTCGGCCGCCACCACGTGCTGCACGAGAATCATTTCTTCGAGCTCGCGGGGACGCTGACGGTGGAAGTGGAGTTCATCGTCACCGAGGACGAGGCGGGCAAGCTCCTGGCGCATCTGAAGGAGCACCCGGTACGGCTCTTCTACGCACAGATTCCCGCCACCTTCGGAATCCTGAGCCCCGACCGCGCCGACTGAGGCGCTTACTTGCGCTCGATGGTATGCAGCGGCACGGTCGAGGACGGCGCGCGCACCGGCCGCCCGGGCTCCGGCGCCGCGAGCGGCGCCGCCTCGCGCAATGCGGCCAGCGAGCGGGCCGCGAGCTCCTGGTACTCGCGCGTGCCGGTCGCCTTCCAGGCGAGCTCCTCGGCCTTGAGCTCGCGCACCACGCGCGCCGGCACGCCGGTGACGAGCGTGCGCGGCGGCACGAGGAAGCCGGCGCGCACGAAGCTCGAGGCGCCGACGAAGGCCTCCTCCCCCACCACGACGCCGTCCATGACGACCGCGTGGATGCCGATGAGCGCACCGCGGCGCACGCTGCAGCCGTGCAGCACCGCGCCGTGACCGACGTGCGCGTCTTGCTCGAGCCGCACGTCCTGCCCCGGGAAACTGTGCAGCACGCAGTTGTCCTGCACGTTGGAGCCGGCGCCGAGCAGAATGCGGCC